>DAICYC010000009.1:4186-22209 GCA_027311865.1 Candidatus Saccharimonadota bacterium | reverse complement strand
CTTCAGCGTTCAATAACTTGATGTTATGAGCCATCATGATAAGGGCAAAGAGAGTGGCAACGTGAAGTACCAAGCTCATCGCGACCAGGATTTTGGTTTTGCTAGGTGCTGTTGGTTTCGACATAGCTTGATTGTAGCATCTCCACTACACTTCACCACGGGACCAACGCTTTGTGAAACAAAAGCAAGAAAAAGAGACGAGCTAAACTCGTCTCATTTTCTTGGTACACCCGACAGGATTCGAACCTATGGCCTTCGGCTCCGCAAGCCGACGCTCTATCCAGCTGAGCTACGGGTGCATACGATACACCCGTCGTCATAATAACAACAGGCATATCACGTAACTAGAAGGTGCTTTCGCACAGCAATGCGAGCGAACAGAGGCTATTGTAACACAAGAAATGGTCATCGACCAGTGACAAGTCGTCTATAACCGCAGTTTTCGAACTAGAATATCGACGAAATCAAGCTTCAATTCCTGCATCGGCAATTGCTTACCGAGAACGTCGACAATCTTCTCACCAGCTTCGGGTGGGAAAAAGACTGACACGGCTGGCATGAAGCGCTTGCGTGGAATCATCATGATGGAATAGTGGCCCTGGTCATTGAGTAAGCCAAAAGCCTTAAAATTCTCAAACGGATAAAGTTGCTCGGCGATATACAAACCCTGGCGAGGGCTGAGCACATAGGTGATCGTGCGCGGCGGTCGCCGACTATAGACTACCACCGAAATAGCCATAACAACGACTAAAATCGAGAAGGTCCATGATCTCAATACGAAAAAATCAATCGCCAAAAAAACTAACACCACCAGTGCGAAAAGGGCGTACCAACCGCGACCTTTGTCTTGTTGAATGTACTCTTGGGCTGTCCAAGTCACCGAATCAGCGTCTGGTTCTTCAATTGACGAGGGGACATCCGAATTGGCATCCGGAGTCGGCTCAACAGGGGCTTGACTTGGTTCAGGCTGCCAATATTGCGACCGGTCTTCGTTCATAAGTAAAGTATATCACGACCCCTAGGGGCACCTCTTCATTGACTTTTCATTGAGCTTATGTTAACGTAATATTATTAAACAATCAAAACAAACATTTTCATGCTAAAATCACCAGAAACTCGTCAGGCCTCGGAACGTCAGAACATCGGCGATATCAACGTTGTCGGCCTAATTCGCAATAGTTCAGACTACCAGGCCAACTATCAGGCCCTGGCCCATACCAATCTCGACCCTTTTCAGATGAACAAGGCGGCTATCAGTCAGTCGCTTGAAAATTATCTCGACAATCATCAGAGAGAGTCAGGCTATCGCAGCCTAACTGAACACATCATGAACGTTACCTATCAATTACTGTCGGCCGAGGACCACATTCACAAAATCGCCGAACTCGAACAGAGAGGGGCTAAGCGGAACGAAAAACTGCCAACGCTTCAGGCTCTAGTCGAGTTTAACCACTCCGTCAAAGATATGATCGATTCTAATCCATCAATAAAATTTCCTGATATGATGCGTTTTCTAGCAAAGACTAATTTACAGGTGAATGGACACGAGAAGAATTCCGAAGAATTTAACCAAGCTATCCGCGGCGTACTCGACGGAATGCGCCACGAAATCGGCGTCGAACAAATGCTAGGTCACCTCGATAATGTCGAATACCTAGAGGCCGAAGTTGAAGATGACCTCAAGGGTGGCGATATCCTAGTGTCAGTCGATGGCGGTGACTACATACCCCTCGACATCAAGGCCAGTCCGTTCTCGGCCGCCCGAGCCCAGGAAAAAGCGCGGAGAAACGGCTTTTCAGGCAACAACATTATCTGGTCACAGCTAGATAACGAGGATTTCAATGGTGGCTTTCGAGTAGACTACGGCATTGCCGCCCACAAAGCCAAGTATTTAGCCGCCGAACTAGCCCGGGTGACTGGTCGGCAAGTCAAGCTCGTCGCTTAGGCAACTGATCTATTGACTTCTTCAGAGAATAGTGATTAAATATTCTAGCTCATTTCTACGATAGATAGGCGGTTTAGCATGACGACGCGCACCTACGTGTACGTCAGCGGCGACGATCAATTCGACGCCCTCATCAACACCAGAAATCGGGTCGTCAAGATGACGGTCGCCGAAGAACTCGGACTCGGTCAGATCGATCCGCCGGAGACCATCGACCTAGAGATCGTGGTCGAACAGCTCATCATCGATCACCGTATCGGCGTGGTCGTTCTCAACGGACGGACCCAAGACAACGACACGCTCGTCAATGTCATCGCCGATGATTATGAAATCATCGCCACCATCATCGAGTAGAGCCCGGCAGCGCCTCCTAGGCGTAAAGTCATCGGATCCCCCGGTGCCCCCACGAAGCTATTTCGTGGGGATTCTCATTTCTGGCGGCAATAAAAAATCACCTAGCGGTGATAGTTTACTTGGCGGAGGAGGGGAGATTCGAACTCCCGCTCCAGGTCTCCCCAGACTAACGATTTAGCAAACCGTCCCCTTCAGCCACTTGGGTACTCCTCCATGTATCGCATCAGCGACAACGTATCGATTGTAGCACAGAACAGAGAGGGGGACTAGCATTCTGAGCCGAAATTTGCTATAATTAGAATATAATTATGTAATATGAGGAGACGAGATGAAACTTTCCTTGCGATATGTGACCGGCTTTATGACTCTCGCCACTTTGATGACGCTCTTTTTGGCTGACCCGGCGGCTGGATTGAGTATGATGGAGGGTATCCAATCAGCCCGCGGTAACGGTGTGCCGACCACTCTGACTGGCAACGGCGGTGTACTAACAACAATTAGCAATACCTTGTTGTTTATAATCGGTGCTTTGAGCGTGATCATGCTAGTCATCGGTGGCCTACGCTACACCGTTTCGGGTGGCAATTCAGCATCAGTTACGGCTGCCAAAAACACCATTCTCTACGCAATCGTAGGTTTATTGGTAGCTTTCTTTGCCTACGCCATAATCAATTGGGTATTAGGCTCAATCGGCGGCTATTCGAACGCTGGACTATAAATAAAAGCCCGCTGCGACAGCGGGTTTTTAATATCATCGTGGCGGAGAGGGCGAGATTCGAACTCGCGGTGAGTTGCCCCACGCTTGTTTTCAAGACAAGTACCTTAAACCGCTCGGTCACCTCTCCGTGGTGCTAAGCTATTTTAACAGATTGGCGAATCGTCGTCGAGGGTTGTCGCGCGATCATCAACACAGACACATCAGCCGCGCCGCCGTCACGAAGCACCTGAGCGGCGGCGCGAACCGTCGCACCAGTCGTTACGATGTCGTCGATTATCACCACCTGGCGACCCGAGACCGAATTCGCTGTTAGGTGAAAGGCGGCGGAGGCGGCAATTTGGCGCGCCGTCTTTGACAGCTTGTGTTGCGAAAGATGGCTATCCGCCACCGCAATTAGACGACAAACTTGGCGGCCAGACAGCTTTTGAATATTCCGAGCAATCAGCGCCATGTGATCGTAACCCCTAATCCTGATATTTGACGCCCGCGTAGGGATATAGGTTAGTAGGGCATCGTTACTCAACTGTTCAACGATGGGTAACATCAACCCGGCTAGCCGCTTGGCTGCCGCACGACGGTATTGAAATTTCAAGCCGCCGATTAGGTTCTGAAGCCCACCGCTGCGCGCGCCAAGACAGTCAATTTCTTTTATAATTAGTCGACAGTCATCACATAGCCTACCCCTATAAGCGTTACCGCAACACCAACAAAAGTCTTCATCAGGATAAACGATGTCATATTTACAATTGTCACAAAAAACGCTGCCGATGGCTCCGCAAGAGGAACAGAGGTGCGGCGCAATGAGCTCCAGCAGGGCATCGAGCATTGTGTTTTTTACGTTTAGCATAGGTTGTGAGTTGATTATGGTTGATGTGGTCGTTATAATACGAGGGACTATTTGTCAAATGAGCCTAGAGAAAAGTGGAGGATATCATGGCCCGCAAACAAAACGAAGATTTATTAATTGAGGACGAGCTTGCTGCCGCTTTTTTGAGCGACGAAGATCTCTCATCTAACGACGTTGGTGTTTCGGCACCGGCTGAAGACAACTGGGACGACAGCGAGGAAGAGTTCCCAGGTCAGCTAGCCGTCGATGTTTACGAAACTGACGACAAGCTAGTTGTCAAAGCTCGTACTGCCGGCGTCAACAAAGAAGACCTCGATGTTAGCATCAGCGACGGCATCTTGACCATCAGTGGCACCCTGAGTAGCGGTGACGACAGTGAAGCCAGCAACTGGCACATCCAGGAATGCTACTGGGGCGAATTCAGCCGTACGCTAGCCTTGCCAGTCAGTGTCAAAGAGGACGAGGTTGAAGCTGTCCTAAAAGACGGCGTTCTAACCGTTGCTTTCTCAAAGATCAAGCAAGAACAGGCTAAAAAGATTCACATTCAGTAATCACTTAGTTCCGATTCACATAATAAGCTCCGCCTTTCCGGAGCTTATTATATTGAGCGACTATTTACTGCCAATTAAAAACCTCGCCAACATTCGACGAGGTTTTTTAGATCAACGATTTAGTTACGGAGCAACTGCGCCGAGGACCCAGTTGATAATCGCGTAAGCGAAGAAGGCGACCAATAGACCGATAACGGCGTAAAGGATAGTGTTCTTGGCAGCGGTAACGCTTCCACTGTCACCACCTGAAACGGTGTAACGGATACCACCGATGATAAGCATGATGACGCTAATAGCACCGATGATGAACAGAAGTACGTTGACGATTGTCGTAAAGACTGAGTCGTCACCAAACAATGTGCTTGGTTGGTCGGCACCCTGCGCACAGTTGATACCAGCCGTCGCACCACCGTCGATACCCTCAGAACAATCTTGAGCGAATGTCGAAGCAGCCAGCGGGCTAAAGGCCACAGCCACAGCTACGAACACGCCAGCGACGAGCGAGAACAAAGCGTTTTTAGTAATTTTTTTCATTTGTTATTCCTTTCGTAAATACAATCTCTAGTTTGTCTGGTTAAGTTATAGCAGATTTTTAAGTGTTTGTTAAGTAGTCGGCCTCCTTTAGAGCTTATCAATCACCCAGTTGACAATCGCATAAGCCGCTACAGACACAACCAGACCGACAATAGCGTACAAAATCGTATTCTTGGCGGATGTCACGCCGGCTGGATTGCCGGCCGAAGTAGTAAACTTGATGCCGCCGATAATAATCATCACAACTGAGATAATTCCAATGATAAAGAGTAGCGTATTAACAATAACTTTAATCACTTCACTAAATTCAGTGTCAGCATTGCCGTTATCACAGAGTGCCGAATCTGAGCCAGACTGATTACAGGAGTCTTCGATCACATTGGCGAAAGTTGGCGTCGACACCAAGGCTGGCGTCGCCAGGCCCAACATCAGCATCGCCGAAAAGGCAATTGTTCGTAGTGTGTGCTTCATAATTAAAACCTTCCAATAATAAAGTTAGTTAGTACAAAGGCCGACATCATCACCACCAGGCCGATGATCGAATAAATAATCATGTTCTTGGCCTTAGCGGCTTTGGCGGGGTCACCACTAGAAGTCGAATAGTTCATACCCGAGATAATGATTACTATAACGGCCACGATACCACCCAGGAAGTAGACGGTGTTGAGAATGTTTTCCAGTACATCTTCGGCCGCCATTTGTGGGATGCCGATTGGCGACTGCGAATCGACGATACCGAAAATCAAATTAACCACCGCCACGGCACCGAGCGAAACAACTAGTCCGATAACGGCGTTGAGAATTGTCTTTAGGGCTTTGGCTACCGTGTCGGGCGATCCGTTATTGGCTATGAACTGAAAGCCGCCGTACAAGATAAAGAACGCCGCCGCATAGCCGATGATTACCATGACCATCTCAATAATATTGAGAACGATCTTAGTTATATAGGCCGTCAAGTCGTTACTATCGCTGGGCCCAACAACTTGGCAGTTGCCCTGACTGTCGGACTCCGAGATGCCCCGATACCAAGTCGGCAGACCGAGCACTCGGCCCGAACAGGCCGCCGCTGAAGCAGGTGTTGATCCGATAGTTGCTCCCATTGTTCCACCGATTACGAAGCTAAAGATAAATAGGGAAGCTATATAAGTAAATATTCGTTTCATATTTAGAAGTTCCAGTTAATTCCGCCTGGGATTAAGAAGTTTAGTAATGCGTACATCAGGGCAAAAGCAACCACACCCAGGGCGATATTGGTAAAGACCCCCTTGGCCTTCTTGACCTGTTCGACACTGTTGCCAGCGGTCGTATAGAGGACAGCGCCATAGACAACACCGGCCAGAGCCGCCACGCCGACCAGACCCACCAGAATCTTGATACCTAAAGTAATGACGTACCAGAGAGCAGTTTCTTGAATATCGGCACCATCATTGTTGTTAACTCCAGAGCAACTGATAATCGCCGTATCGACACCGCAGTTATTATTACCATCTTCGTTAGCGTAGACACTCACCGGAGCTAAAGCCACCGCCAGCCCACCCGACAAAATTAATGCGACGCCCATGAACCGACTGATTGTTTGTTTTATATTCATAACTGTTTATACGATACGACATTACGCCGGTCTTCGCAACAATCTTGTCACTAGAATCCGCCGAAAAGCTCGTCACCCACTCAAGCCGTTCTCAGCCAAGCATAAGCTATTGCTTTTTTTCGACTTTTGTGCTATAGTTTGACTATTAACAATTATTTTCATGCGCCTTAGCGCGGGAAACCATGTAGTCATGATTGAGAAACAGCTCAACAACAGCCATAACAATGAACTTCGATCTAGCGAAAAGGCGCTCCCTCTACGTAAGCGACTTCTAGCGAGTGTCGCTTTGTCGCTGGCCGGCACAGCAGCTCTCTCCGGTTGTGCTGATCAGGGTATCGAAGCTGCGCCAGTTTCGCCAGAGGTGACTAGTTCTGCTCCCGTCACTGTCGAAACCACTCCGATCGAATCGTCAGCTGAGCCATCGACCACCACATCGGAAACCGCTCCCGCACCAGAAGTTAGCGAATCACCTGAAGCAGCCGACTGGGAGTTCAACCGCTTTGAACTACCGCCGCCTGACGAAAAGGGTACATATCGCTTCGAGTCAGACGAGCAATTCCTCGACTGGGTCGAAATGAAGCCAGATGACATCAAGACATCGGAAGACCTAGCCCGTAAATATGTCCTTAATGTCCAGACCTTGGCAACGGGTGGCATCAACACTCAGCCGATCGACTACAAGTATATGGATATTGCCAACTTCAGCGGTGAGGATGGCAACGCCGAGACAATCAAACGTCTTATCGGCGATGACATTGCTGAACGCTTTCTAACGCCCGGCGCCGACGAAACCGATTTTGTAGGCGAAAAAGCTCGTGAAATTATAACGGACGAGATGATTGGCAGTCTCATCAACAAAGAGGACATCTACCCGCTGGCTTACAAATATTCATACGTTTCCAGTAAAGAGCTATACATTAACGGATCTGATTTTGCCGACTCTACCTCAGTCAAGCTAGAGGTTGTCCTGCAGCTGTCCGACAACGTCAAGACCACCTATCGACCGTCGGAAGACCCAACCACCACCCCAATCGTCGAGATGCGAATTCAATCTGGATTTCCCGTAACAGCAATTGAGACCGCGTCGTATGAGGTCGGCTTTGATCGCGAGAGCCTCGACGCCAACTGGACGGCAACCTGGGCCGAACAGAAATCTCACGAATCCGAGAAGTTCTGGAGTTAATCCCTTCGCCACTAAAGGTAAAAGCACGAGCCTAAGCGCTTGTGCTTTTATTTGTTATTCCATACACTAGGGCTATATGTTCGCACGTTGGACCGACTCGCTAAATATTCGCAGTTTACGCTCTCGACAACTGCTGATAGTCGTTGGACTGAGTTTGGCGCTATCGATTATTATGAGCCTGGTGGTTTCAGCTGACACATTCGCCGCCCGCTACCGATGGATCAATTCCGAGACGATCGTTGAAGAAGAGGCCGTCATGGCTAGTTCGGGCTCCTACAATGCGATCCGTTATTACGTCCTCCAAAAGGGAGTCGTGCCGGGAGTTAACACGCTCGGGCTACAAGCCCTGAATAGCGACGAGCCGAGCGGTGAGTCGACTTATGTTGGCGGTAATGCGACCGGTTACTGTAAGTTGAATATCGTCATTCAGCCGGGAGCCAACCTTAATAGCTCGACTCCAGATAATATGTGGCCAGTCTATCTGGAAACACAACGACAATCAGCCGGAGCCTGCGAGAGTAGAGCTGAACGAAAGCCAATCGCTATCACTAGTCCTCAGAAAGCCCAGATTCATTTAATAAAAGATGCTAACGAATTAATCACTCCCGTAAACGACGCCAAAGCCGGCACCGAATTTCGGCCATTACCAAAGACGCGTTGGCCGGGTAGTAATTACGGCTCATTTCAGGGCATTTGGTATCAAGCCACACCCACGGGGGCTGCCTGTCCAGCTCTAATAGTTAAGTATGGTAATAATTACGGATTCTGGGCACCGACCAAACGTGACTCCTTACAGAATGACGGTGGATCGGTCCAGTATAGAGCGATCCTGTCAGCCGCTGGCTTTGAAGATGTCTATGGAAGTTGTGATGGTTACACCGATTCTCATTCCGAGAGAGTAGCTACCGAAGCGACGATAACCGATCTCGTTTACGATGGTGTCGATCAGTACTGGAAGTCTAATTATCTACCATGTGGTAATGGCGGTAATAAATGGGTCAATAACTCATTTGATGGAGACGGACTATATTTGATGTGTCTCGGAAGTGCTATTGTTGGCAGTCCGGAGGATGCAACGCCGGCCAGCTTGGGAGTGAGCGATGGTTCAGCGCTAACAGGCGAGAATGGCAGCGAAGTCCTTAAGTGTAATATTACCGGAATCGGCTGGATATTATGTCCAGTAATTGATTTTTTGAGTTTAATCGTCGATGCCGCCTATGCCATGGTCGCCTCACTACTAACAGTCCAGCCACTACTCACACCTTCAGCGACTGGTGCGCCGGTAAGCAGTACCGACATCGGTGATGCAACGACGGCTTATCCAGCTTGGCAAGTGATGCGCAATATCGCTAACATCGCCTTTGTTGGAGTTTTTCTAATAATTATATTTTCGCAGCTAACTGGCCTTGGCGTTAGCAATTACGGCATCAAAAAGATGTTTCCGCGGTTAATTATTGCGGCAATTTTAGTTAACTTATCATATATTATCTGTGCGGTGGCGATTGACCTGTCAAATATTCTCGGTACTTCGGTCACCAAACTTTTCACTGATGTCAGTACCGACATTCAATCATTGCGAACCGATAGTGGTATAACCGAAGGAACCTGGTCGGGGTCGGACTGGAATTTTGCGAAAATAGCTGGCGCCCTAATAGCTGGAACGGCATTGACAACCGCCGCCCTGGCCGTTGGTTTGTCCGCCTTCCTGCCAGCATTGCTGGCGGCACTGGCAGCGATTGTTACCGTCTTTTTGGTGCTGGTGCTTCGCCAAGCATTGATTATTTTGCTAGTGGTCATTGCGCCGCTAGCTTTTGTGGCATATCTACTGCCTAACACCGAGGATTTATTCACCAAATGGCGAAAGCTCTTCATGACTCTATTGTTAATGTTCCCGATTATTGGCCTAGTGTTCGGAGCGTCGAGTCTGGCATCGGCAATCGTAATGGGGTCTTCGAATAGCATAGTTGTTCAAGTCATGGGAGCGGCGATTGCAATCGTTCCACTGGCAATAACGCCGATAATTATGAAGACGGCCGGTGGTGTACTCAACCGATTCGCCGGCATTGTAAATAACAGCGAGAAAGGTGTGTTCGATCGAGGTCGCAGAAGCCTCGAGACTAACCACGAACGACGCATGAATCAACGGCGAGCCGATGTTTTGAGCGGCAAGCGACGATCAACAGCCGGCGTATTCATTCGACGCAATGCTCGTAATGAGCTAAAAAACCAACAAGCCAAGTCAGCTGCCGATCTCGGTGCGGCGGCCTTCGGTATGACCGACGACAAAGCAATGGAACTATCTAAGCAAATCGAGGGCAACCAACTTGCTGGCTCGGCCCTAAAAGCTGCCAACGCTTCCCGGATCACCCAAGATCTCGCTCAACCAGATGGCACAGACGTCATTCTCGAAGCGATGGGACCGCAAGTCCGTCAAAACCCAGCCGTTCAAAACGCCGTTTCATCTCAGTCATCAAAGGCCGTCTCTGACGCCATCAAAGAAGCTCGCTTGAGTATGAACTTCAAGCCGGGTGACACCGGTTCAGTCGCCAAAGCCTTTACTTCCGCCGTTGAGTCTGGTGACACGATTCGAGCTCGCGCCCTTCAGGGTATGCTACTCGACTCCGGTGTCCCGGGTATCGATGCCTGGAAAGATAGCGTTTCGACCCTCGAAGCAAAGAATCCGTCCGCGATTGGTGGCCAGATGGGTGAATCATTGAGATCACACTTCATTAGCGAAAATATCGGCGTTAAAGAAAAGGACGTCTCAACTCTAGCTTGGGCGGTCGACAAAGACCGACGCGCTATGGCTTCAGTTAAGTCAGACGCTAAAACATTCAGTAAGCTCTCGAACGAGGACTTCGCAAAGCTTGGCGCCTCAAGTCAACTCGATGCGTTGAACGCCAACGCCATTACAGCTGACAAAGCCAAGGCTATCCTGGACACACCAGAACTCAGTAACAAAATTTCCAATTCGGAGGTCGAGGCGAAGCTTCAGACAGTTCGTGGCGGCGGCCGTATCGAACCGGTTGACATCGACATTCGTGCCGATAGCGGCGCTGCCGATCGGCCTCGACCAAGTGTTCGGCCACCGGACGCGACGCCACCGAGCGCACCAACTCCGAGCTAAAGCTGATATACTATAAGCAATATGGCAGAGTATAAGGTACCCCAAGATGTTGAGGCTGATGACAAGCTTTTGGGACCTTTTACATTTCGTCAATTTATTTATCTCGGCATAACGGTTGCGGCGATTGTTTTGGCTTGGTTTTTGAGTCGGTTGTTTATTGGTCTGGCGGTTGTGCCATTACCGATAATTTTATTATTTGGGGCTCTGGCTCTACCAATTCGCAAAGACCAGCCGATGGAAATATACTTGGCGGCAATCGTTTCGTTTTATCTCAAGCCGCGACGACGACTGTGGGAGCCGGACGGTATCGAATCATTAATCCAAGTCACCGAACCGCGAACCGATGAAGTCCGTCGCACCAAAGATTTAACCCAAGCTGACGCTGAACAACGCTTACGTTATCTCGCTAGCATTGTCGACTCGGGCGGCTGGGCAATTAGGGGTGTTGCTGAACAACCTAATAGCGCGATGAATTCCGATGTCTACATGGAAGCTCAAGCCGCCGAAGATATTCTCGATGCCAACAACTCGGTAGCCCGTTCCATCGATCAACTAATTGAAAGCCGGGCTGAAAAAATGAAATCCGAGGCCCGCGAAAAAATGCTTCATCCTCAGCCGGCCGTGGCGCCGACGATTAATCCGGCTTTTTATCAGCCAGCTCCAGCAACGGCCAACACTCAGCCGTCGTCAGTCTACACAGCCTACGCCGCTCCGTCACCGACTGACAATCCGACTATTGAGCCGCGAGTAACGTTCGATCCATATCCAACTCACATCCAACAAACGGTCATTCAACCCCTCGGTGATCCGGCCCATAGCACACCACCGCCACCACCAAAACCGACTCCGGCGCCACCAGCTCAATCAAGCACTAGCGATAAGGGGCCATCGCCTGATATAATTAATCTTGCAAACAACACTAATTTGTCGGTTGAAACGATTGCCAACGAAGCTCATCGCTTGGAAAAGAAAAAATCACCGCCGTCATCTGAGGAAGTTGTAATTTCACTACGTTAAGTTCGTAAATTAGGGGAGTGGGCGAGTCAGTTATGCCACCAAACAATTCTCAATTCCAGCAGCCGACCCCTCAGGGTGGTACTCCGGTGTCGCCACCAATGATGACACCTCAGCCGATGGCGATTCCAGCTCAGCCTAACATCGCCGGCTCGGCATCTGCCGACACCACCGCCACACCGCCACAGCCTCGCAATCCCAATTCCACCCAGAGCACTCTTCAGTTCTCTGAGATTCGCGACAATATGGTCATCATGGCCGACGGTAGTTTTCGGGCGATTGTGGCCTGCAAGTCAATCAATTACGACTTGATGAGTAGTCGCGAACAAGAAGGCATTGAGTATAGCTACCAAAATTTCTTAAACTCGCTTAATTTCCCAGTGCAAATCCTGGTTCGCTCCCAACGAGTTGATATCGGACCTTATATCAATCAGTTGGTTGATATGCGGCGATCACAGGATAACATGCTCCTCGGTGTGCTGATGGACGACTATATCAGCTTTATCGACATCCTGTCACAGGAAGCCAATATTATGGAAAAGGCCTTTTACATCGTCGTACCGTATTTCCCAATGGGTGATGCTAACCTGGTCGAGCAGTCGAAAGGCTTTTTCGGCAAACTATTTGGTAAAGACAAAACTCCAGTTACGCGCATCGACAACGCGACTTATTTGAAATCAAAAGAAGAAATTACTAATCGTGTCAACGTCGTGCGGTCTGGTTTGTTTCAAATCGGTGTTCAGAGTCGACAACTCGATACCAAATCCCTCGGCGAGCTGTACTACAGTTTCTACAACCCCGACACAGCCCTACGTCAACCACTTGCTAATTTTGAAGATGTCACGAGTATGTATGTTAACAAAGCCCCGACTAAAAACCCTGAGGTAACCAACTAATGGCCAAGAAACCAACCGCCGCTGATATAGCCGCCGAGCAACGCGCCAAAGAGCAAGTCGAAGTCGAGCAGGCTTTCGCAAAGGGTGTTTCAACTCTCCGTGATTTGATCGCACCAAGTAGCATCGAGATCCACTCATCTCACTTCCGACTCGGCACAAAGTACGGACGAACTCTTTATATCTACGGTTATCCTCGACAGATCTATACTGGCTGGTTGAGCGCCTTGATCAATATCGATGAGGTTCTCGATGTCAGTATGTATATATATCCGGTCGAAAGCCAAGTCGTGCTTAATAACTTGCGCAAAAAAGTTACCCAGCTCGAAGCCAGCATGGCTATCAACAGCGAGAAAGGCAAGACGCGTGATCCAGCTCTCGAAGCAGCCATCTCCGACGCCGAAGAATTGCGTGATCAACTCCAATTAGGTGCCGAGCGTTTCTTCCGGTTTGGCTTGTATGTTACTTTGTACGCCGACAGTATGGATGAACTCAATTTTGTTCAAAACAAGGTCGAGACATTGTTTGGTCAGCAAATGGTCTTTAGTAAGGTTGCTTCGTCACAACAGGAGCAAGGTCTCAACAGTACCGTTCCACAAATGAGCGACCAACTTCAGATTCGCCGCAATATGAATACCGGCGCCATTAGTACTAGTTTTCCATTCACCAGCGCCGATCTCACCGACAGCTCCGGAATCTTGTATGGTATCAACATGCACAATAACGGTCTAGTTATCTTTGACCGCTTCAAGCTTGAAAATGCCAACTTATGTGTCTTTGCCAAGTCTGGCGCCGGTAAGTCCTTTACTGTCAAACTCGAAGCTCTGCGCAGTATGATGATGGGTAGCGAAATTATCATTATCGACCCCGAAAATGAGTATCAAAAGTTAGCCGAAGCCGTCGGAGGTAGTTATATTCGACTCAGTCTGAACTCGGCTACTCGGATTAATCCGTTTGACTTACCACGAGTTATCGATAGTGAAGAAGCTGATGATGCGCTGCGAGCCAATTTGGTTACTCTTCACGGACTGTTCCGCTTGATGCTCGGTGGCACTCAAGCCAATGCCGTTGGTTTGTCACCGAGTGAAGAAGCAGATCTCGATCAAGCCTTGATCGATACCTATGCGCGTGTCGGCATCACCAGCGATCCGCTGACTCATAACTCACCGCCACCAACGATTTCTGATCTTTATGACACCTTACTCCATATGGGTGGTAACGGCCCGCAACTAGCTCAACGTTTGCGAAAATACACGACGGGAACTTTTGCTGGTATCTTTAGCCAACAATCGAACATCGACATCAACAATCCGATGGTCGTGTTCAATATTCGCGATCTCGAAGATGAACTTCGACCAGTCGCCATGTATATTGTCTTGAGTCACATCTGGAATATCACCCGAACTATTCAAAAGAAGCGCATGCTAATCGTTGATGAAGCCTGGCAGTTAATGAAATACGATGACTCAGCTAATTTCTTGTTCAGCCTGGCGAAACGAGCACGAAAGTATCACCTCGGTTTAACGACAGTCACCCAGGACGTGGAAGACTTTGTCAGTAGCAAAATGGGTCGCGCCATCGTCTCCAACAGTTCGATGCAGATCCTACTCAAGCAGTCGCCAAGTGCGGTCGATGTCCTGGCGGATGTATTTAAGTTAACTGATGAAGAAAAGAAGCGCCTAGCTAATTTCCCAATCGGTCAAGGACTATTCTTTGCTGGTCAGAGTCACGTTCATATTCAAATCCAGGCCAGTCCGACCGAGCAACAGCTCATCACCACCAATCCACCATCAACACCAAAGCCGACCAACCTCTAATAGCGTATAATACAAACAGATATGGCCAACGCACCAACCATCTTACCGCCAGATAGCGACGAACGGGATAGCTCTTACAATCCCGCCGATCAGTTATATCGAGAAAAGATGGCTACTGGCCAGCCCGACTTAACTCCTGAACGGGCCGATGAAGAAATTAACAACATGCGCAATCAAAGCGACGAATCAATCGCCGACGAGATTGACTCGCTACGTGATAGAGAGGCGAGTCCGGTACCGTCACGCGACGGCTTTTATCGTCAGACGACTCCGAAACAAAACAAGGTCAAGGTTGCTGGCAAAGCTCTATTGAAGCGCAAGGGACCACTAACCGCTATCTTAGCGACCCTCGGATTTACCGGTATCGGCCTCGGGGCGTTATTTTCACCGAGCTTGATGCTGGTTCACGTCAAGGAGCAAATTGTCGAAGTTATGAATATGCAGTCGGCTAGTCTCGAATCACGAACCGATGTTTTACTGCGCAGCAAGATGAAAGGCCTGACAAGTGGCTGTAACAGCGTCGTTAGTTTGCGCTGTAAATACTCAACGATGTCACAAACTCAGGTTGATAAATTCAACAAGGCTGGTTTGGTAGTTAAGGGTAGTAAAAACTCACTCGGTCGTTACCGAGTAGCGTCAATTAGTTTCAATGGCCAAGATATCGCTCCCAGAGACTTCGGTAAATTATATAGCACCGACACGAGATTTCGGTCAGCTGTTCGAACGGCTTATAGTCCGCGGCTAGCTGGTTTTGGTGATCATGTTTGGAATAAAGTCGCCGCCCGAATGGGGATTAATAAGCTTCGAGCCCTCCCTGATGGCGACGATGCTGCGAAGAAACAAGCCATGGATGATCGAGTGCGCAATGGTGTCACAACAGCCTCTTCATTAGGGGACTCAATCACGTGTGACGACGCAGGAACAAACTGTCGGGATGGTGATGGCAAGCCTTTAACAGATCAGGAAGTTGACGATGCCCGCAAAGCCCAAGACAACTTCGACAGATCAAAACAAACATCTGGTCGCACAGCTAACAAGGCTATTTCCGATGCCGTAGGAACACCCGTCACCGGCGCTGTTAATGGAATTAGTAATATGATTAAACTAACTGGGCCAGTTGACTCCTATTGTCAGGTTTACTCAGCCGTTCGAGCCGTCGGATATGCAGCCAAGACAATTCGAACAGTACAGCTAGCTAGTTACGCGATGATATTTCTCAATACCGCCGACCAAATTAAAGCCGGTACAGCCACTCCTGAAGACGTTGCCTATCTCGGCGGAATCATAACAAATGTGGCTTACGACGTAAAAAGTGGTGTTAAACGCAAAGCCGGAATGGACTCCTTCGGCATGAAGTACGTACTACATGGTGAGGTTGGCCGAGCGGATTCTTATGTGTCGCAGTTTATGGCTGGTGGCGGTCTAACCGGTGATCTAATAGCTATATCCGATTTCCTAGCGGGCGGAAAGTATGGCGTTCCACGTGATGTTTGTCGAGTCGTTCTAAATCAATGGGTTCAGGTAGGTAGCTTGATCGGTGGTATAGCTATTTTCTTCATTCCGGGAGCTAATGTAGCATATGGTGCGAGTCAGATTGTTAAAGCAGGCTTAACGATGAGCGTAGCAGTCGGATTAACCGCCCTAGCGCCAATGCTAATCGATATTATCGCCGGCAATGTTACAGAATCGATAGTTGGCGAAGACGCTACTAACGCTATGGTTTCAGGGTCGGGTAGCTTATTTAGCGGGGTTAGTCGAGCCGGCGGAAACGGCACGATGACGGTCGACGATGCGGTCGCATACACTAACCTGAACAATGAATATATTGCCCTAAATGCTGTCGAGGATCGAGCCACAAAGAGTCCGCTCGACCCATATAGCCCGCACACCTTCTTGGGTAGCATTGTTAGCCGGCTAGCAACTAGCGCCTCATCGACTAATACGCTTGGCGGGTCGCTGAGTACTATCGGTTCAATCTTGAGCAATTCATTCCAATCATTAGTACCAACCACTAGTGCCGCGACCGACGGAGCGCTCAGAATCGCCTATACAACCTGTCAGGATACCGATTATCAAGAGCTGGGTATCGCAACCGATCCATTTTGTAATCCAATACATGGTATTCCAGTTAAGTATCTTCAAATTGATCCACTAACTGTCCTCGACGAACTAGTTAAAAAGGGTCAGATTGACGCCGTAACCGGTGAAGTAACCGGTGATGAATTCAAGAAGATTATCGAAGTCTGTGTCGATTCTGACGAACCACTCGGCAGCGGTGGAGCCGATGGACTAGGATCGATCGAGGACGACAAAAATTGTCGAATCAACGATGACAATGCTTACTATTTCTTATACCTAGTCGATCAACGTATTGAAGAGGGGATGGATATGACGAGCGCGGCGCCGGTGGCTAGTACTGACAGTGACCTTGCTGTTCCAGCCGGCTCAGCAGCTGAATTAGCCCAAAAGATTATTGATAGTGGCAACGTCGTTGACCGTAGTGGTCAATTATCACAGATTGCTAGTGGTTCGCGAACCGGTGTCGATGAACGTGTTTTGGCTGCCGTAGCTGCTTTGTCAGAAAAGTATAAATTCGCGATTTCATCAATTCAACGTGATGGTAATTCCGGAGTCGAAGCTGGTCGTGAACGCAAGACTGGTCATGTCGGCGGACGGGCGATTGATATTTCAGGTTCATATGGCATCAATGGTGAGTCATATAGTTTCAACGGACATAAGACAATTGTTCAAGAATTCTTAAATTCGGCGGCGGCGGCCTTACCGGGTAACTGTTTGATTGGGGTCCCTAATCAGCAGTACGTTAACGCCACCAAGCCTCAGGTAAAAACCGGCTGCGGTGTCTTTATCGACAGTCCATCGACAACCGGGGCCACTGGACCTCATGTTCACTTGGAGGTTAAGCCGTAATGAAGCTTCGAATGAATTTCAAACGCAGTGCTACTTTAATCTTGATAGCCATCGTGACAGTAGTCTCGCAACCGATGGAGTTAATGGCGTTAGGTAATCCATTTTATTCACAGAATAATATTGATTTTTATGATGAATCCGCACAAACATGTATTGCTGGTCGAGTGAATCTTTGGGGTAGTGATAATCGTCAAAAGGTTTACAATTTTCTAATCGATAAAGGGCTTTCACCCGAACAGGCGGTTGGTGTAGTTGCTAATATCTACCATGAATCGGGATATAGCCCAACTCGACAGGAAACTACAGAGCCCTTCCCAGAAGGCGGTTTCGGCTTGGCCCAGTGGACGTTTGACAGACGTGATGCTCTGGAAGATTATTTAGCCAGAGTAGTGCCTGATATTTATACACAATACTACAGTAACGATTACGGTGGAAGTATATTAAAAGAAGATGGTTATGTACCTCGACATCGTGTAACCAAAGAATTAATGCCGCTTGAAGATAATGACGCCTTACTGGAA
>DAICYC010000009.1:3846-4176 GCA_027311865.1 Candidatus Saccharimonadota bacterium | reverse complement strand
AGGTGTCAGTTAGAGGCAAAGATAATCGCGAAAAAATCTATAACTACCTAGTTGATAAAGGTTTAACTCCAGAACAAGCGACTGGTGTGGTAGCAAATATGTGGCACGAATCTGGTTATAGTCCAACTCGCCAAGAAACAAGCAAGGTCTTTCCAGCCGGTGGTTTCGGCCTGGCACAGTGGACATTCGAACGCCGGACTATTTTAGCGGACTATATTAAAGAAAAAGCTCCCAGTTTGTATACTTACTACTCACCAGAATATGGTGGCAGCATCAGTGAATCTGATGGTTTTGTACCACGAAATAAAAATACCGGCGATCTCATGCCGC
>DAICYC010000009.1:0-3836 GCA_027311865.1 Candidatus Saccharimonadota bacterium | reverse complement strand
CGAAGAGACCACTAATCGCAAAATTCGTGCCACCACCGCCAAATACACTTCCGCATCTCAAGGAGAGAATGAATGGGAAGCTCTTCGTAGCGCCACGACTGCTTCAGATGCGGCAAAAATCTGGGTGTATAACTTTGAGATTCCAGCCAATATTCACACCGCTGCTCGAACACGTGCCGAAGAAGCTGAACGGTTATTACCGAAGCTACGTAGTGAAGCCGGTGGTGCTACGGCTAGTGGGGTGGCAAATAACTGCGTTGACACACAGTCTGGTGATATCGAGGCACTTCAAGCAACCGTCAAACTCTACGCTTGGCCTGAATACCATCGACCAGGCTTTGTTGAGAAGAAACCTGAATACAAACGGGCGGTTGATATCGCTTTAGCTAACGGCGGGTATGTCGGTGGGTTTAGGTACCGAGGAGTCGACTGTGGCGGATTTGTCACCCGGGTTATGATCGATAGTGGTTACGAGCCTGATTACAATAGTAAAAAAGGCGCCACGCCGATTCAAAAAGAATGGCTTGATGCCAACTGGGAACGTTTAGGTACCGGTGACACCATCGATGTGGCGCAACTTCGTCCGGGCGATGTGGCTTGGCTACCGGGTCACACCTTCATGTTTGCTGGTAAGGATATTGAAGGTTTCGGCCAAACAACTAATGGTTGGAAAGGTGTTGCGTCATCGTCTCTCGATCAACGAGCACCGATGGCCGGTCTCGAATCATTAACAAAATCGGAAAACATTTGGTATCGAAAGAAGGTTAATGTTCATGAGTAGACGAGTTATCCTGTTAATTATTATCGGCCTCGGCCTAGTGGTCATACCATTATTGATTTGGGGTATTACTAGTGTTTCCCAGTTTGGAAAAGTAAATATCCCGGTGGCCGTGGCGCCGAATGATGCCGAGGTAAAAGTTGGTGATCAGACTTTCAAAAATCGCCGTAGTATCAACCTGGAACCGGGTGAATATCAAGTCACCGTCAGTAAAGACGGTTTTGAAACGGCTTCGACTAAATTAATAGTTGATACAGAGCGTAAAGGTACCGCCATTATCGCGCCACTGCTGCCGGTTAGCGAAGCCGCTATTGAATGGTATCGACAGAACGAACGACAGTGGCTAGAGCTCGAAGGTTTAGCTGGTGAACAGGCTCGCATCGAAGGTCAAGCCCTGATTGACGACTATCCGTTAACGGCTTGGTTGCCGATACAGACGCCGCTTTACTCAATCGGTTATCGACAACCAGCTGAGGGCGGGGTAGTTATCACGATTGATTCGGGAGCCGGCTACCGGGAAGCGGCTTTTGATGCGATTCGCGAAAAAGGCATCGATCCGAGCGACTATTCCTACGAATTTAAGAATCTGGAGAATCCTTTCGATGACAATGAATAAAATAATTAAATTATCATTAATTTTTGTCATCTTAATTGGGGCAATTATTGGGACCTTGGTTTATTTGACAAGTGTTAAAAGTATCGATTTTAAGGTAGCTAGAGATGATGTTAAGGTTGAAATTTTACGTTCCGATTCGAACGATGTCCTCAAGTCATTCACTGGCAGTCAGTCAGTCCGGCTCAGTAAAGGCGACTACTTTTATCGAGTTATATCGAGTCGCTATAGTGATGAATCGATCAAATTCACTGTCGATGAATCAAAGACTATCAACATCAATCCAGTACTATCGGTTGATGAAATTCGAAACATCTACAACCGCGAAAAGGAGGCTATTTATAACTTACTAACAGTTGTTTATCCCCAAGTTAGTGGCTATATCATCGCCGATGAAAAGATACACGGTGAGGGAGATTGGTATTCAGCCAAACTTATGGAAAAAGTTTCACCCCGTGATACACCGGAAGTTTATCGACTAATTTTAAACAAGTCGGCCGGTAACTGGGAGGTTGCCGTCACACCACGACCGATTATCAGTATCACCGAATTTCCGGATATTCCGGCTGATTTTATTCGAGCGGTAAACGAATCTCCGAGTAACGATGCGTATTCGCTGGTATTTCCGGAATAATATGCGTACTGGTCATGATTATCTGATAGCGCTTAGTCCGTTCACTAAGAGCCCGCTGCCTGGTCGAATCTAGTTCCGAAAAGACGTCGTCTAGTAAAATTATCGGAGCGGTTTCGGTTAATTGTTCAATTAAGCTTACTTCTAGAAACTTTAGAGCCAAGACGATTGTTCGAATTTCACCGCGTGAGGCAGTGTTGAGAGCTGGCAAGCCATTGATTTCGAATCTAATATCATGCCGGTGTGGACCAACACTAGTCGAGCCGAGGAAGCGGTCTTTGTCGAAATGAGCATGAAGTTCGTTCACTAGCTTCTGCTTCACATCACCAACAAAGGTGTGCGAATAATGAATCGACACATCATCGTGCGATTTGGCGATGTCATTATAGGCTTCTGTTAAACCAGAATTTAATTTTTCCGTGAAAGCAATTCGTTGCTCGATGATATAAGCACCATGTTCGGCGAGAGCCAAATCCCAAGCAAACAACTCATCACGACCAATCGAAGCCTGTTTGAGCAAAGCATTACGTTGACGCAGGGCACGATCGTATTTACGTAAAGCGGTACTATACAGCGGATTCAGCTGACTAATAAAGCGATCGATAAACTGTCGACGGCGAGCTGGCGATCCATTCAATAATCGCAGATCATCTGGTTCAAACAAAATAACCGGATGTTTGTATTTTGGAGCCAATCGACTCGAAGTTTTTTGATCGATAGTAAACTGTTTGCGCTTCTGAGTTCGTGACGGATCAAAGTTAACGACTCGTTTATTCTTATCTAGATCTTCAATCTCAATCCGCCACCATGGTGAGTCTTGTTGAAGAATTTCACTATCAGAACCTTTAAACGAGCTGCCTTGGAGAGCTAGATAGATTGCTTCGAGGAGTGTCGTCTTGCCACTACCATTTTGTCCTGTAATCACTGAAACACCTTCGTTGAGGCGGACCGTTACATCACTGTGGGTCCGGACATGTTGAACTCTCAGCCAACCGAGTCGGGTCATTTAGTTAACTCTTTAGAGGCATTATAACGTGGTAGTAGTTGGTGTTTTTGGCGGTTGATTTGAGAATACAAGGCGCTAATTTGCCGTTGAATCCGAAACTCAAGCTATCGCCATCGATAACCGACAGGGCTTCAGATAGATAACGGGAATTCAAAGTTATTGTGCCACTGCCAGTAACGTCAGCGGTTAATTCAGAAGTGTTTTCCCCGAGTTCCGACGCTACTGAATGAAGTGAAACGGTATTTTTATCACCATCAACCGTCACCACGACACTGCCACCAGATTCACGAGCGAACAAGCCGGCGACTTTGGTGACTCGAACGAATTCTTGTTTATCAACAACCGCAATCGTGTCGGAGTTCGAAGGAATTAATTGACGATAGTTAGGAAAGTTACCATCAACCAATCGACTAATTATTTCGGCATCATTAATGCGAAAGCGCACTTGCGTCTCATCGAACAAAACATCAACCGATTCGAGATTGTCAGTCAGGTTACGAAGAACTTCCTGGAGAGTAGGGGTTGGAATGATAGCCGAAACTTCACTAGTTGTTTCAACTAGACGACGCTCTGATAGTCGATAGCCGTCGGTGGCTGCTAGATAGAGATTACCTTCATGCGAATGCCAGTAAACACCGGTTAACACCGGTCGATTACTATCAGCACTGGTTGTGATGATTGTTTGCGAAACAGCCTGACGGAAATCTTCAGTATTCAGGCTATAACTGATCGAAGAATCTTCGTTGATGGTTGGTAACTCGGGAAAATCATCAGCGATAACCCCGTTAATGATTGACGAATAATTACC
>DAICYC010000008.1 GCA_027311865.1 Candidatus Saccharimonadota bacterium | reverse complement strand
GGCGATAGAGCGGAACACTCGCGATGCGCCTCGGGTGTTCGTCACCTATTCAGACATGCTCAACGACTGGCGCGGCGTACTCCCTCAATCTCGAATTCGATATCGTCAACCCACGGGCGATGATAGTCATCGAGCTCGACGCCGCTGAGCTCTTTTAGTTCAGCGTAACTGCCAACGACTTTGACATGCTCAACGCCATCGGCATCGACGCCCTTCCAAACCGGCATAGCCGTCGCCCAGAAGCGATCACGTGATAGGTTCCAGTCGGGTGCTTGTTGAACAGTTTTTTCAAAGCGACCATGCTTGATATGATCAGGAAACCAGTTGATGTTGGCGGTGTTTTGCTCCAGCATTTCGGTTCGCTGCCCATCAATGTCCATAAACCAACTCGGGTGAGCTCGATACATCAGGCGATGACCCGTTCGAGGGTTGTGCGGATACTCGTGGCGGATATAATCAATCTTCCAGACGACACCATCGGCGTGAAGTTCTTTGGCGATACGCTTGTTGTTATTCCAAACCTCCAAGCCTTGCCATCGTCCTTCGGTATAGACACCAAATTCGTCGAGCACATGGACTACCGGGATGCCGGCCATTTGAGCCAAAGCGAAGTCTTCTTCACCATACGCTGGCGCCAAGTGGACAATTCCGGTTCCTGATTCGGTCGTCACGTAGTCGGCCGCCCAAATATAATGAGCCTTGTCGCCACGATCTTCGAATAACGGACGGTATTTCTTACCAATCAGCGATTTTCCGGTATGCTCACCAACCACGACGAAATCAAGCGGCTGATGCTTTTCGTCAGTCATAACCGTTTCAACCAAATCCTTGGCCATCACTAGATGATCGTCACCTATCGCTACTTCGACATAAGTCAAATCGGGATTGACCGCCAGGGCCGTGTTACCCGGTAATGTCCACGGCGTGGTCGTCCAGGCCAGCATTGAGTAAGGCTCATCGATGACATCAAACTTAACGTAGACACTCGGATCGGTTACGTCGACATAAGCGCCGGCGTCCATCGTCACTTCAGCCTTTGATAAAGGCGTCGCCCACTTGGTGTCGTACATCAACACCTTTTCGCCTTCATAAATCTTGCCCTTTTCATACAGCTGCTTGAAAGCCCACCAGACACTCTCCATGTAGTCTTTGTCCATGGTCTTGTAGGCGCCCTTAAAGTCCACCCAGCGGCCGACGCGGTCGATAGTCGACTCCCAGAGATCACCGGTTTCAATCATGCTGCTACGAGCTGTCGTGATGTATTCCTCGAGGCTGACTTTGGTGCCGATATCGTGCCGATCAGTGATGCCAAGCTTCTTCTCCACAAAATTCTCAGCCGGTAGACCGTGCGTATCCCAACCCCAGACTCGCTCCACACGCTTGCCTCTCATCGTTTGATAGCGTGGAATGGCGTCTTTGACAATCGAACTGAGCAATGTACCGTGATGTGGCACACCAGTTATAAACGGCGGTCCGTCATAGAAAACGTAGGCATTGTCAGCCGGACGACTACTAATCGACTTTTCAAAAGTCTGATTATCTTTCCAATATTGAACCAAGTCTTTTTCGTATTCGAGGGCACGACGGCGACTGTTGGCGGTGAATTTCATGTTGACTCCTTTTACAAATAAAAACCCTTCAGACATCGGAACCCAGTTGGGCGGTACCATCCGATTTCTGAAAGGTTTATCCTTTTCAGCACTTAATCCATCGCCGTTACGTCGCTGACACGTTGGGTTCTACTGAGCCGTAGCGGCCGTTCTTCCCAAAACTCGTGGTTGATAGCCACTCGAACGTTTCTACATACTATTGTAGCTCACGAGAGGCACTACTGACAAGTTAACTGTAGTAGCTGACTTCGTTGATGGTTGGCAGCGGCATACCACGCCACTGATTAAGCATCCGGCCATCGTCAGACAAGGCGACAATCGTCGGAAACTCTAAAATATCGTAAGTTCGACAAAAGCTGACGCCATCAGGTGTTTCCGGGTCCATAACTTCGAGCTGTCGGCCAGTTCGGTACTCATAATCACGCAAAAATTCAGTGACCGTTCGGCTGTAGTCGGTTTCGTCTTTGGTTATGACGATGGCCCGCATTATTTTGCCTCGTCGCGCTTCTGCTGATTAGCTAATTTACGCTGCTCGAGGATCTTGAGAAAATCTTCGAGAGTTTTGAACTTCTGATAGACGCTGGCGAAGCGCACATAAGCCACTTCATTGCGACTAGCCAGCTCGTCGAGAACCTTGTCACCGACTTGCTTGGACGAAACTTCGTTCTCCCCTAGCTCATAAATGGCATCTTCGATGTCATCAATCATTTCTTCGACTTCAACTTCGGAACCAAAGAACTTTCCCACCGATCGCTTGATGGCAATCGACAGTTTTTCGCGGTCAAACAGCTCGCGCGTGCCGTCTCGTTTGACGACAGCGAGGTTAGGCTTTTCAATTCGTTCATAAGTCGTAAAGCGCTGCCCGTCCGGAGTCTCTCGACGGCGACGAATTGTCACACCGTCACTTACTTCGCGGGACTCAATCACTCGACTATCACCAATCCGAATTCGTGTCATCGACTAAGACTCCGATTTCTTGGAATTTTTCTTGCGGCGGCGCAAAAAGGCCGGCGTGTCCGACTCATCGTCGTCATCATGATTCGGCTGTGTCCAGATATTGTCAGCTGGCTCTTCATTGAAAATAGCTGACGCCTCAGAGTGGTCCAAGCTCAAGTCAACCCGGTTAACGACATCGTCGCTGACATCGCTTGATTCTTCGGCCGATTTGTCGGTCGTCATGTCCTCGTCACCTTGGAAATAAGCGGCGTCAAAACCGGTCGCAATGACGGTAATAACCAGTTCGTCTTCCATGTCAGGCTTGAGCGTCGCACCAAAGATGATGTTGGCATCCGGCGAAACCGCGCTCGTAATAATCTCGGCTGCCTCTTGGATTTCGCTCATACTCATATCGTAACCACCAGTTACGTTAAAGAGAACACCCTTGGCGCCATCGATCGAAACTTCAATTAATGGTGATTCAATGGCCTGCTGAGCAGCTTGAGCCGCCCGATTGTCGCCACTGGCTCGACCGATACCCATCAAGGCTGAGCCAGCGTTACTCATAATGGCTTTAACGTCGGCAAAGTCGAGGTTAATCAAACCATGTTCGGTAATTAACTCGGAGATACCCTGAACACCCTGACGCAGAACGTCGTCAGCAATCTTGAAGGTTTCGAGCAAAGGAGTTCGACGATCTATCGTCTGTAACAAACGGTCATTAGGAATCGTGATAAGGGTGTCGACGTGACGACGGAGTTGATTGATAGCCCACTCGGCGTTCTGACGGCGCTTTTCGCCCTCGAAGCTAAATGGCCGAGTTGCGACACCGACGACGAGAATACCCAGTTCGCGAGCTACCTCAGCGACAACGTAACCAGCACCCGAGCCAGTACCACCGCCAGCACCAATTGTAACGAAAACCATATCAGCTCCCTGGAGAGCTTCTTTGATTTCGTCACGCGACTCACTAGCCGCCGTCTCACCAACTGATGGATTAGCACCCGCACCGAGGCCACCGGTGGTCGAATGACCAAGGTGAATCTTGACGTCAGCTTTACTATTATGGAGGGCCTGAGCGTCAGTGTTCATGGCAATGAATTCAACACCGGATAAGCCGGCCTCCTTCATGCGATTGACGGCAGAGCCACCAGCACCACCAACACCAACAACTTTGATGCTAGCGAAGGTCTGTATATCACTTGGTTTAACTTCCGGCATTTCGTCCCCTATTCCTTCTTCAGTCTGCTACTTTTCATAATTAGTATATCATCTCACGTCTCAGACACTAGACTCTCGATTAAGCTTTGAATCGAGCCAAGAATTTACTGACCGCCCCTTGGGCCTGTTTAACACTTAGTGAGCCTTTATTCGACGAATGTCCGCCAATGTGCGAACCCCTATCAGCATCGGTCAGCAATAGTCCGATAGCTGCCGCGAAAGCCGGATTTTCGACGGACTCGGCGACGCCACCGTAGCCGGTTGGCTTGGCGACGCGAGCCGCTAGGCCGAGTTGCTGCTTGGCGTAGTCGACCAGATTTGGCAATTGGGAACCACCGCCCACCAAGACCACGCCGCTCGGCAACTTACCGGCGCGACCGGCCTTCTTGAGCTCACCATGAATTGATTCAAAAATTTCTTCCAGACGCGCCTCGACAATTTCATCAATTTCTTGGGTCGAGAAAGAGTATTTTGTGCCATCATGTTCGATTTTGAGGTCTTTGTCGTCTGGGCGCACTATGGCTGAAGCATGTTCTCGTTTAACCTTCTCGGCAACTTCGGGGTCAGTCTTTAGTCCAATAGCCAAGTCATTAGTGATGTTGACCGATCCGACAGGAATAACGCCCGCATACTGTAGGTCGCCTTCTTCGTAGACGGCAACACCGGTCGTCGTGCCACCAAAATCAATCACGGCGACGCCGTTTTCACGTTGCGATTCATTAATAACGGCCCGGGCAGCTGCTATAACTGACGGTACAACCGATTTGGCCTCAACCTTGACGTTCTCAGCGGCTTTTTGAACATTCACCAGATAAGGCGTCAGAGCCGATACGACATGAGCATCAATTTCGAGACGGGTGCCGGTCATACCGATAGGGTCCTTGATATTACCCTGCCCATCGAGCGTGTAGGCGTGTGGTATGACATCGAGAATTTCACGGTTGGCTGGGACTTTACCCATAGTGGCCACCTCTTCAATGCGATGTAAGTCATCGACAGTAATGGCGTGATCAGATGATCCGACCGCCACCATGCCATCAGCCCGTGACGTCAAAATATGAGATCCGTTAACACTGATCGTAGCGGCTTCAACTTGATGACCGCTCATTCGTTCGGCTTCACCCAGGGCATCATCAATCGCCTGAGATGGGCCATGTAAATTGACGACGACACCTTTTCGCATACCGCTCATCGGTGCTTGACCGACGCCAATAATAGTTGGTGTACCTGTTGCTTCATCTATATGGGCGACGACAGCTTTGACAGAGGTAGTACCAATGTCAATTCCGACGGCCGTAACGGAACCCTCTTGCATGAACCTAAGTATACCGCTAATGCTGTAACTTCGACAAGTGCCGACTACAGTTTTGTCAAGATTTCAACGCCGTCTGGTGTCACCATGACAGTGTGTTCAAAATGCGCCGACAGACTACCATCACGCGTGGCAATCGACCAGCCGTCATCCTCAGTGATAATCGCGGCGCTACCCAAGGTGGCCATTGGTTCGATAGCGATAGTATCCCCAACTTTCAGCAAAGTGCCGGTACCTTTTTGGCCATAATTCGGCACTTCGGGGGCTTGATGCATTTCATGACCGACACCGTGACCAATGAGTTCACGAATGATGCCTAGTTTGCCATCTGCTAGAACTTTCTCGATAGCCGCACCGATGTCACCAGTCCGAACGGGGCCTTTGATGGCGTCAATGCCAGCGTAGAGGCTTCGTTCGGTAGTATTCAACAGGTGCTTGATGGCACCCTTCGGCTCATCATCGACCACCATCGTGAAAGCGCTGTCGGTTTTCATGCCTTTATATTCAATAACCAGGTCGAAGCTGACCAGATCACCTTTTTCGAGGCGCCGGTCGGTCGGGATGCTATGAACAATTTGCTCATTGACCGATATACAAATCGAACCGGGAAAGTTAACTTCATCAGTTTTGTAAGTCGCAATTGCGCCATGACGGCGGATTTCCTGATCAACCCAAGCGTCAAGCTCAAGTTCTGAAACACCAGCCTTAACCTGGCTTCGTAAATCGTTTAGAATCGTCGCCAAAATACGGCCACCTTCACGCATAGCTTGGATTTCGGCTGGAGTTTTTTCTCGGACCATCAGGCCAACTCCCTGGCTTCTATTTCAGCGTAAATACGATCGTGAATTTGACCGACATTACCAACGCCATCAATATGAACCACCGGTATGTGCTGTTCGGTCAGATAGCCGAGAACGGGATACATTTCTTGGCGATAAATCTCCAGCCGTTGATCAATCGCCTCCGGAGTATCGTCGGCCCGACCCCGGATAGCCAGTCGTTTTAGTAGTTCGTCACGTGGAACCTCAAGAACGACGACCAGTCCGATTGACCGACCATGTTCTGGCTGACTATCGACGAGCCATTTGGCTTGTTCTAGTTGACGAGGAAAGCCGTCGAGAATCACTTGGTCAATATCACCGGCTTTGGCAATAGCCTGACTCATAATCTGGGCAATTCGATCATGAGGCACCATTTGACCTCGATGCATTAGCTGAGTCAATTCAGGATCGCGTGTATCGCGTAACAGCTGCCCGGCCGATAACCAGCGCCAGCCCATTCGAGCGGCCAAGATTTGACCCTGCACACTCTTGCCCGCTCCGGCGGGTCCAAAGAAAATAATCATATCGTTATCATACCCCGTTTTAAATGTCGTCGCTACTTGGTCAAGGCTTCTTTAGTGAGGCGTGCCACCAAGCCACCATCAGCGGTGTTGCCAAATTTCTGCTTGACCAGACCAATTACCTGCCCCATTGCGGCTGGCCCGTCGGCACCAGTTTGCTCAATCGCTTCGTCAATTGCTGTTTTGATATCAGCCTCTGAAGCCTGTTCTGGCAAATACTTTTCGAGGACCGCTAGTTCGGCTCGCTCATTATCGGCTAACTCTGATCGGTCGGCCTGATCGTACAACGCAGCGCTCTCTTGGCGCTTTTTTACTTCGCGCGCGATTAGCTTTTCAATAACTTCGTCCGATAGCCCCTCATCACGCTTGCCTTGAGCGACTTCTTCGTTCAAAATAACCGCCTTGAAGTCGCGTAGTACAGTCGCTACAAAACGATCGCCGCTCAAAAGAGCGGCCTTGGCATCGTTTTCAAGTTGTTGCTTGAGATTCACTTTTAGCGAAGTCCCAATCGAGCTTTGTTTAGCTTGTCAGCCTTGCGTTGCTTGCGAATAATCGCTTTGGTGCGACGTTCAGGCTTGCTGAGTGGCTTGCTAAAACGCATCGAAGCTTTAGCTTCAGCCAGCACACCGCTCTGCAATACTTTGCGGTTGAAACGACGAATAATATTTTCGTTCGCTTCGCGTTCGTCTTTACGTGTTACTTGTACCATATCTCGGATATTGTAACAGATAAGAAGCGCTCAAGCAAGGCTATTTAACGTATGACATCCACGCATCAGCATGGTAGAGCCAGTCACGATCATTGCCACTAGCCAGTGGCACGCCAGCCGCCGAACAGGCCGACGTGCTGCTAGTCGCTAAGGGTGTATCCGAATCGGTAAACACTCCACCGCTATAGGTAAAAGTCCGTCCCGATTTAGATTCTGCGATAACGGCAAATTTTTCTGGATCGAGCGACGAGTTTGGCCAGCAGTAAACGAAGTTATAGTAAGAGGCTCCGTTATACATTCCCCGGCTATAAGAATCTTTCGAAAGCTTTATGTCGAGAGTTGTCAGTTCGACAGTACCTCTCGGAAACTTGCCGTTCGAGGCTTCATACATTTGGACTTTTTTGACGAAATTACTCAAATCGTTCTGGACTGACGCATCGTGGGCTCGATTCTGAACGCCGTTATAGGTCACTACAATGATAATAGCCAGTATCGCAATCACGACGATGACGATTAGCAGTTCGACGACCGTAAAGCCAGTTTGATTTTTAGCCCACCGCTTCATGGGCCTAATTTAAGCATAGCCACCTCACCTTTTCAACAATCACCCGACCGCGCTATACTGGACCACATGAAGAAATCGCTAGTTCACGTCAAGGACTTTAACTTGACCCTGGGAGATAAAAATATTATTCACGACCTGTCGTTTGATGTAATGCCTGGAGAGATATTCGCTTTCCTTGGCTCCAATGGCTCCGGTAAAACCAGTACCATTCGCGCCCTACTCGGCATCTATCAGCCGACCTCGGGTACATTGTGGGTAAACGGCCAGCCGTTAACTCCGAAAACGGCCGCTAATGTCGGCTACTTACCAGAAGAACGCGGCCTCTATGTTCGCTCCAAAGTCCTCGATACAATGATGTACTTTGGTGAATTAAAAGGCATGACTCGTGATGCCGCTCGTCAATTTTCGATGGATTACCTAGAACGGGTTGAGCTAGCTGATAAAGCCAACTTGAAGATAAAGAAATTATCGGGCGGTCAACAACAAAAGATCCAGCTCGGCGTGGCGATTATGGGCAACCCCGAACTATTGATTCTCGATGAGCCAACCAAGGGTCTCGACCCTGTCAACCGAAAATTGCTGCTCGATATCGTTGGTGAGCTCAAAGAACGTGGCGCCGCCGTCATCTATATCACTCACTTGATGGAAGAGGTCGAAAGATTAGCTGATCGCCTACTGATTTTGAAAGATGGTACCGCCCGCGCCTATGGCACTGTCGCGGCTGTCAAAAAAGAGTTCAACTCGAATTCGATCGAAGATATATTCGTGAAAATTTATAAGGAAAAAAGTAGCGAGGTCGCTCATGTCTAAACTAAAAACCGTCATTCGTCACGAATATCTAACCATCGTCAAGCAACCAAGTTTTTGGTTAACGATGATTCTAATTCCAGTATTAATTGGATTAATCATTGCGCTAAATTATTTTTCAAGCACCTCAGCCAGTGAGCGAATCGAGGAATTAGCTAAGGATCTGAAAAAAGTCGCCATCGTCGACCAGAGCGGTCTCGTTAATCGCGAAGTCGTCACCGCCAGCGGCCTAACTCTGTCAGCTGCCGACCAAGCCGAAGCGCTTCAGCAATCAGTCCGCAATGGCGAACAAGACGCTTTAATCGTCTATCCCGCTGATTTAGCCAAGGAGCGTGATTACAAAATTTACCTAAATGGCAACGACATCACAAAATTCTCGAGTGTCAGCTCCCTCGGTAACTCGATTCTCCAGACAAGTCTATTCCTACCTCTCGGTTCGGCCGAGATTATTGCCCTCGCCCAAGAAGGCCCCAGCACCACCCTCATCACTTACGAAAATGGCGTTCAAACGGCCGGCATCAATGAATACATCGCGCCTGGCCTGTTTGTCGTCCTGTTCTACATGATCTTCGCTTTTTCGGTCGGCTATATGCTGACTAGTGTTAGCGAGGAGAAAGAGAATCGTTCGATGGAGATGGTACTTACTTATGTTGAGCCAAAAACATTAATTCTCGGTAAACTTTTAGCGGTTAGTTTGGTGACCCTGACGCAAATTGTTTTCTTTGGCTTGCTCACGGGGGCTGGTTATTTAATCATGCGCGAAATGGGCGGTAGTATTTCGCTGCCAATGGGCATCGACATCACCCAGATTGTCTTTAATCCGGTGACCCTGTTCTTCGCTGCGGCTTACTTGGTAGTTGGTTTTCTGATGTACGCCGGGTTTATGACCGCGACAGCGGCCGCTGCCCCGTCAACCAAAGAGGCCAACGGCTTCTCGTCGGTCTTCTTTATCGGCGCGTTCGTACCCTTTTACTTCATCTCCATGATTGTCACTGATCCAACCAACCCGGTTATCCAGTTCTTGAGTTATTTTCCACTGACCTCACCGGTCACCAGTTTGATTCGAAATACGGTTGGTAATATCGGCAGCATCGAAGCTTGGTTGATTCTAGCCGCTATGTCGGTTGGTATGGTACTCAGCATCTGGATCGCCGTCAAGGCCTTTAAATTAGGCGCTCTTGAATATAGCCAAACGCTCAATTTAGCCAAGCTGTTTCGTCGCTAAGATTTGCTAGTTTTCGCTGTTTCCAGCTCATCAGCATAGATACACATCTATGGAACTAATTCGTAGAGAGACGACTCATATCCGGGCTAGTTTCGAAATCTAGCCCGGACCGAGTCGATCATCGGGGGTTGGTGGAGACATGTCGATCGCTACTTACATAGCTCCTCGGTCTTCACCGGCAAAGATGCCGGTCGCCAAGAGCCGACCCGACCCGAGAATGTACGTCGCGCTGATCAACCACAGTCCAATAAGGACAAAGAGCGGCAAAATCACCGCCGACCATTCCGGAAAGGCCAACAACATCAGTCCGAGCGGACACAGCATCATCGACATAGTGAAGCCGCCAATGACGTACCGTTCCGTGCCGTCCTGGTGCTTGACGATGGATTTCATAACAAACACCACCATCAGGGTGGTGAAAATGCTGATGGCGACCGCAATAGCTCGAGCGGCCCACAGTAAAAACTCCGTCACTTCTCCTTTGGCTGATCTGCGGCGTGACTGAACGGGCTTCCTGAGGTCGATTTGGAATCGACCAAGTGACGCTTACCCTTGCTCCAACGCAAGAAATCAACGACGTACGACCCGACAATCAAGCCGGCCGAAAGACAATACAAGCTGATCACGAACGACTTGGGCAGGTACGTTACCGACTCCGACGGCAAGCCATCATTGATGACATCACGTTGGGCAGTGACAACGATGGTCAAGACCAGCGCCCCCACCGCCGCACCAGACGACCGAAGGGCCTTGATTCCCTCGTGCCGCCACGTAGCGATGATGAAGCGAATCATGAAGATGGCGAACATCACCATCAGAGTGAGGATCACCAAATCGGCGAAGACTCCTGAAGCAATTCCGACTCCCATTGTTAAGTTCCTCTCTACGAGCGTCATACCAACGTATAACTTCACTATTAGACCAGATTTATTGACATTAATCAATAATCGGTTGGCTTAACTCAAGATGAAGCAATTTACCTTCAACTGATCGATTACCGTTCCACTCGTTGATATCAAGGTGGTACCAAACATCAACTCGATTACCAGTCTCGACAAAAAAATGATCGGGTGCGTTAAAAGCTAACATCTCGATCGTCCGATTATCATTTTCCAAACGCAGCTTAACGTGTTGGCCATCCGCCCCCATTCGCCTAGTCGTCATCACAATCGCACCAACAGTTTTTAGAATCGGCTGCGGATTGCCATTACCAAATGGCTCCAGGGTGGCGATTTGCTCAACCAACTCTTCGGTCAAATCGTTAAAAGTTGCCGCTACATCAGCTGTCGGCAGCAGATATCGTATTTGATCCTCGAGCCCTAGTTCGCGATAGAACTCATTCACTCGACGTCGAAAATCACCGATGCGCGATGGTTCAAGAGTCACACCAGCGGCTAGCTTGTGACCACCGCCCTTGGTGATAATGTCATCGGCAGCCCGAATTGCATCAGCGGCGCTAAAGTCACCATAACTGCGGGCTGAACCTTTGGCCTGATCAGTCATTTCTTGAAGCACAAAGGTCGGTTTACGATACTTTTCGAGCAACTTCGCCGCCACGATGCCTACTATCCCATGATTCCAATCCGGTGCGCTAACTACCAATACCGGGTCGTTAGTATACATTTCGGCTTGGAATTGGGCGGCTTTGAAAATTTTGTCCTGATCGGCACGACGCTCCAGATTCATTCGATCGAGCTGCTCGGCAAAACGCAAGGCTTCACTCGCGGTTTCGGCTGTCAGCATATCGAGAGCGTGCGTAGCAGTCTCGAGGCGTCCCGCCGCATTCATACGCGGACCGAGACCAAAGCCGAGGCTGCGCGCATTAACTGTCTCGGGGCGCACACCAGCCACACTCATCAACGCCCGTAGGCCTGGGCGACGCGTCTTTGATAGAACCTTTAGTCCCCAATAGACATTGGTCCGATTCTCATCCACCAAAGTAACAACATCGCAAACTGTGCCGAGTGCGACGAGATCGAGCAGCCACTTTTCCTGCCCCGGAGGCAGACCATCCAGGCGAGTCTGCAAGGCTTGAACTAATTTGAAAGCCACCCCGACGCCAGCCAAATCGATGAAGGGATAATCATGATCGGTTCGTTTTGGATTAATTGTCGCAATAGCCGGCGGTGGCGTCAGCGCTACGTTATGGTGATCAGTCACGATAACATCGACACCGAGCTCGTTGGCTCGCTCGATTTCTTTGTGACTCAAGCTGCCGCAATCGACCGTCACAATTAATTGCGCACCGTCGGCGGCGATTCTTTCAATCGCCTCGACTGTTAAACCGTAGCCTTCGACAAAACGATTCGGGATAAACGGCGTCACATTTTTAAAACCAAACTGCTCAAAGGCGTCCAACAACAAGGTTGTAGCCGTCAGACCATCGATATCATAATCGCCATAGATAGTTATTCGATCCTGCGATTCACGCGCTCGAACGAGCCGGTCGACTGCTGCCGCCATGTCGGGCAGCAAAAACGGATCGTGCCGCTGGCTATAATCTGGAGTGATAAAAAGCGCCCGATTGTCGGGCGTTATTCCGCGAGAACGGAGAATATCATCAAAGAGGCTCATGCCCGTTCGGTGACGCCTCGTTTTGGTCGGGAGGAATGCTGTTGAGACTTGATGACAATACTCTGGAGCTCTTTGAAAATCGGGAACTGCTTGTTGGTAGCGTAAATCTTGGTGTTACCCTGCTTTTCGCTGGTCAGAAAACCAACTTTTTCAAGTCGTTTCAACTCTCGCTGGATGTTACCGGGATCTTCTTTGATGAGCTTAGCCAAGCCGCGAACGTGAGTGCGAAAATCAGGGTACTTAGCGTATACCACCACTATTTTTCGTCGCACTCGAGATGTGATAAAAACGTCTAGCATGTCTCCCCTTGCTCAGCCTTTACGCATAATGTCGTTGAGTTTTATTCTACATTTTTCCGCACGAGTGGTCAACGCCAATTAAGGATGATTTGGTTAATCATGGCGATAGTTTCCTCATGCGACGGAATCGTATTGTCGGTGAAATAATGGTCGGTGCTAAGATAATTCGACTTGACGTCAAGGATGTGAATCTCGTCAGCCCGCATGTGTAGAGTGTCGACGATATCGACCGAAGCCACTGGCGCCACAACGACTAGGCGCTGAATCCGAATCGGCTTTAAAAAATCGATAGCCGCATCGAGAACGGTCGGCGAATCGAGTCCGTCACCTACCAAAATCACTGTGTGATCACGCAGCATTGCGTGATTAATCAAGCCACCATCACCCAGCAAGCGGTTGATGCGCTGGAAAGCTTCGCGCTTTTGCTCTTCGAGATAGCCATGATACTCCGACGAGTATTCGTAGACTTCTCCCGGCGAAAACGAACTATTGTAGCTAAACTTGCCGTCCTGGGAAACTGATCCAAATTGCAGATTTTCACCAGGCACTTCGATTTCTTCGACAATCAACATCGTCAAAATACAGTGCAAAGCCGCGGCGATTTGCTCACCCACCAAAACAGCCCCGTCATTGAGTGCTACTACCGCACAGTTCTCGTAACGATAGCGCTCCACAAGCTGTTGGGCCAGCTGTAAACCGGCTTCGGACCGACTATCAAAATACATATGCTTATTCTATCACGAGCAAACCGCTATACTAGTGCTATGAACTACTTTGAGGTGTCACCTTTACGCATCGTCCGGTCTGGCGTTGACGTATTGACGTACGCCTCAGAAACAGCCCTCAAACCTGGACAAATCGTCCACATTCCCATCGGTAAGCAAACTTCATTAGGCGTGGTTATGCGCCAGACACCCGCACCAAAGTTTGAAACTAAACCGATCGTTGACATCGTCACGGAAACTGCCCTACCCAACTCACTGATAGCTCTTGCGGAATGGCTGTCACACTACTATCGAACACCACTGGCGACCACTTGGCAGACAATTTTACCGCGCGGTCTCGACAAGAAACGGCGGTCTAAACCACCAAAATCACCCCTGTTATCGAGCCGTCGAACAAATAATTTACTCAACGACGATCAAACAAAAGTTGTCGAAAAGATTCTCTCAACCAACCCCTCAACCCTTCTGCTTCAGGGCGTCACGGGATCCGGCAAGACAAATGTCTACAAAGCCGTCGCTAAAGAGAACCTGTCGCAAGGTCGATCGGTCATCTTATTGGTACCAGAAATCAGTTTAACTAGTCAGCTAGTCGGTGAATTCGCGACCGACTTCCCGACGGCCATTGTCACCCACTCGCAAATGACCGAAGCTGAACGACACCTGGCTTGGCAGGCGGCCCTCGAGGCGGCGGAACCGCAGATTATAATCGGTCCCCGATCGGCTCTATTTATGCCTGTGCCTAATCTCGGCGTTATTATCGTCGACGAAGCCCACGAGCCAAGCTACAAACAGGACCAGTCGCCCCGCTATTCGGCAGTCCGCGCCGCCACCGTCCTTGGCCAGCACGCCGACGCCACGGTCATCCTCGGTACAGCTACACCGACTGTTGTCGATCGCTACCTCGTTGAAAAGCTGAACAAGCCGTTACTACGACTCGACAAAAGAGCTCGTCACAATGCGTCGACAGCTAGTGTTGAGCTAATCGACATGAAGCAACGATCGAGCTTCAAGCGGCATCGATTCCTATCGGATAGACTACTAACTTCGATCGAAAATAACCTTGATCATGGACACCAAACATTGATTTTTCACAATCGTCGGGGCAGCGCCAGCACCACACTGTGTGAAGAATGTGGCTGGACGGCTGAATGTCCGCGCTGTTTCGTGCCGCTAACACTCCATGCCGATCGCTTCGAAATCAGTTGTCACATCTGCGGCCATCACGCTAAAGCACCGACCAACTGTCCGACTTGTCGAGCGGTCAACATCGTTCACAAAGGTATCGGCACCAAGTTGGTCGAGAGCGAGCTGCGTCGCCTCTTTCCCAAAGCCCGGATTGCTCGATTCGATTCCGATAGTGCGCCCCATGAGACCGTCGATCGCCATTACGAAGCACTTTATAGAGGTGAAATTGACATAGCTATCGGCACTCAGGTCGTCGCCAAAGGTCTCGATTTGCCGAAGCTGCGGACTGTTGGTGTCATCCAGGCCGATGGCGGCTTGATGCTGCCCGATTTTGCAGCCGCTGAACGGGCTTTTCAATTATTAGCTCAAGTTGTTGGACGGGTTGGGCGCGACAGTAATGATACCAACGTCGTGGTTCAATCGTATCAACCAACTCATCCCGTTATCCAAGCCGGTATCACTCAAGATTACGAAACTTTTTATCAATCTGCCCTGGCGGAACGTGAACGGGGCCATTTTCCACCCTTCACCTACTTGTTGAAGCTAACTAATGTTTACAAAAGTGAAAAAGCCGCTGTTACGGCCGCTCAAAAACTAGCCAGTGAGCTACGCCAGAACATCACCAACGACGTTAAATTATTTGGACCGACGCCATCTTTCTACGAACGGCAACGAGACACCTGGCGTTGGCAAATAATTCTAAAGAGTCCCAAGCGTGAACACTTGATTGACGCGCTACGGTTCGTTCCGCCAACTCATTGGCAAGCCGATCTCGACCCCCACAGCCTGCTCTAGCCACCTCAGTTAATCTAGGCTATAATACAGCTAATGACCAAAGACGATATTATAACTCTACCGAATCCACACCTACGCGAAGTGTCGAGTCGCGTGGCCGCTGACGAGCGGACGGCGGAACTCGTAGCCGACATGACAGCCGCCGCTCTCGACTGGGAAGCGTCACGGCCACACGAGATTAGTGCCGCCCTAGCGGCCGTTCAAATTGATCGCCTCGAGAGAGTGGTAATCGTTCGGAGCGACTTTGACGACAAAGCAACGCGCGACTTTACTGCCCTTATCAATCCTGAAATTGTGAAATACGAAGGATCGATAGTCGCCGACTACGAAGGCTGCCTCAGTGTCCGCGATGTTTACGGGAAAGTCCCTCGCCATACCAAGATTCGTGTCAAAGCCCTCGATATCGACGGTAACGAGGTACGATTCAAGGCAGAGGGTTTTTTGGCTCGCGTCATTCAACATGAAATTGACCACACCAAGGGAATTGTCTTTATCGACCATATCAAAGATGACCCGACAGCCTTTTATCGACTAGACGAAACCGGCGAACTGGAGGCGCTTGATTATGACACCGCTGTCAAAGCCAATAGTATTCTTTGGGACTGATGATTTCAGCGTCTCGGCGCTCGAGCATTTGATAGCCGCTGGCTATCCGGTCGTCGCCGTCGTCACTAAACCTGACTCCCGCTCGGGACGTGGTCAGCATTTGACTCCGCCAGCGGTTAAAAAATTGGCACTGGCACATAACATTGACATCTGGCAACCCAGCAAGCTTGCTGATATCGAAACAGTCATTGCTCAAATCGGCGATTGTGTCGGCATCTTATCGAGCTATGGTCGAATTGTTCCGCAAAAGATAATTGACTTGTTCAACCCGGGTATCATCAACATCCACCCGTCGCTGCTACCTAAGTACCGTGGGCCTAGTCCAGTTGAAACGGCTATCTACGACGGTGTCACAGAAACAGGCGTTTCGTTAATGCTGTTAACGGCCGCCATGGACGCCGGACCAGTCTATGCTCAAGCAACTTACCCACTAACTGGTCACGAAACCCAGCCGGAATTGGAGCGCGCTCTAGCCGATCTCGGTAGCTCACTGCTGATACATAATCTCCCTCACATCCTGGATGGAACACTCTTGCCGCAGCCGCAGGACGACGCTCTAGCCACCTACACGAAAATGCTATCCAAAGACGACAGTCGCGTCGAGCCACTACAGATGTCAGCTGCTCAACTGGCTCGTAAAGTCAGAGCCCATGTCGGCTTTCCAAAGACCAAGATCACCCTCTCTGGCGGCCAAACTGCCATTGTTACACGGGCTAGTGACGGTGACGTCCCGCAAACACCGCTCGACGTAGTCTGCGCTGACGAACGCTATTTAATTATTGAAGAATTAGTCGCCCCAACCGGTCGACGCTTATCGGCTACCGATTGGATCAACGGCTACGGTCGTCCCGATAAATTATCAACTTAGTTCGCTTGACCAAGGATGGTGTCGCGGTTCTGAACAATTTCCTTCTTCAACTCATCGAGGACGGAAACGACGACATTTCGATAGTCTGGCCGGTTAATTTCTAGCCATTTAGTGGCCGCATACTCCGCTCGCTGAACCGACCCCGGGTTGTCACTCAAGGCTCGACTGATCCGCTGAAATAATGGATCAGACGAAAAATCAGGCGCATTATTGTTCAACCACCGCTCAATCGCGTCTTCACGCCGATCAATAATGCTTTCGAATTCCACCATTTGTTCGTTGCTTAGTCCTTCGCTCAACTTATTCCCCACCTGAACATTCAGTTGCTCATAAGTGTGCTGCAAGAACGCCTGTTTCTGGTCGTCCGGCAGACCGCTCAATCCCACCTCGTCTAGAAACGTCTCGTCGAGTTGCATATAAAAATCCTTCCTTTGCTTCTAGTATATCAAAAGCGCCGGAAGGATAATTACGCGAATGTTAGTTTGCGTACTGTGATCGGAATTCGTTCGTCACTTGCTCGACGACCGTCTCGTAATTCGAACAATTGTGTCGAATCCACGCTATTGAGGCATATACCTTATCAGTTGGCACTTCTGACTCTTCGTCATCAAGTGCTTTGTAGAGCGCTGAGTCGCGATAGTCGGCATCATTCTCTCTCAACCAAGCGTTAATTACTTCCTGGTGGCCGTCAATAATGGCCTGATACTCGTGAATTTGCTCTTCCGACAAGCCTTCTTCGAGGACTTCGCCGATGCGGGCTTGATACATCCCGACGATCTGCTCTTGCTCTTCTTCGCTACGGTCGTCTACACCGAGTTGTTTAGCTATTTCTGCAACTTGTTCCACGGTCGCCCCCCTTATTTTCTCATCTAACCAATCAATAAATTACTAAGCGTTTCGTGCTTCGATAAAATCGCGAACTTCTTGCGGCAACAATCCTGGTCGAGCTATACCGACATGGCCGTTTTCCATCCGATAAAAGTCATTCGGGAATGTGTCGAGCAGTTCATTTTCAATTTTGTACCAATTAGCGCCATCTAGGCCCAACTTTTCAAACAAGGCTTCGCCGCCGCCGCCTTCAGGTATATTGAAAGCTTCTTGCGGTAATGATTCAGCTTCAAAAAAGGCCGGGAAATCACCATTCGCTTCAGCTGTCGACTCGACTTCTCCTGACGGAGCATTCCATTCGTCAAAATCAGGGAAGTGACCCTCACCGCCGCCAACCGATGTGGCCTGAGCCGTGTCAGCACCCCCGAAGTCAATCGTCGATAGTCCCCAGAGAGCCGCCCCACCGATTAGAAGCAAAGCCGCGCCGCCACCCATCATATTCTGACGACGGTTCTTTTCGCGGACCTTCTGTTTCTCCTCCTCTGGCATGTCTTCTTTGATACCACGATTGTTGAGCCAGTGCTTGGTCATGGTCCAGCGTGATCCCCAGTAAGCGAGTGTGAACTTGTCTTTTAGATTCTTCTTAAACTTATCGAACTTGCTCTCTTGTTCGGCAATCGACTCTTCGTCGCCCTGACGTTCAGCGTCATCATCCTCGAGCTCTTCTTCGTCATCCTCGAGTTCCTCTTCGTCGTCCTCTAACTCAGCGTCGTCGGCTGGTTTTTCAGGCTCGTCGGCCACCTCTTCACCATTTTGTTCAGCCTCTTCGGGTTCGGTCGATGAATCAATTTCTGATTTTGCGTCAGTCACTGCTGGGGTAGGAATCCCTTCGCGAGCGTAAGTTTGATCGAGAATGTATTCCAGCAAGTCATTGTCGGCACCTTCGGATTCGTAGCGGTAAAGCAGTTCTTCGAAACGATCAGTTCGATCCTGGAGTTGCGACTCTAGTTTCGAGTCAGGCTCAGCACTTTCGCTAATCTGTTTTTGTAGGGCTACCAGCTGCTGACTGTGCATCAACAATGCTCGTAACCGCGGATCACTCTTGATGCCTTCTCGAACAGCATCGAGACGAGCCTGTTCAGCGTCAAGTTTAGCTTGAATTTGACGGTCGAACTCTGCTTTTTCAGCCAAAGCTTCTTCATGCGACACCTCAGCAAGCCTTTCGTCGTAAAGACCGGCGTAATAATCTTCGACACTCATCGAGCTGTCGGATCGTTGCTGCATATTTTCATAGTGTCGAGCTAGCTCTAGAGCCTCGTCGCGTCGCTGAACATCTTCCGGTCGATCACCAGTCGCCGAATCACCGATTAGCGAGCCGTAAAAACTATCGACTTCCTGTTGTCGAGCTCGTTCGATTTGAGCCGCAAAGTCCTGGTCGGCTTGATTCGAATTTTCGACTCGAACATCTATTTTTTCTGCCATAAGTCCTCTTTTTTTATTTATTACTATTTTGGTTGGATATTAACATAATAAGCACTCACTAGCAAGCACAAGCCTAATAGAGACAGTGCTAGAGATGGCGTTCAACGACTTCGCGAGTAAAGAAGCTGACTTTGTCGCCGATCTCGAGAGCGAGTTTTCGATCGGTGGTCAGGTCGAGGCCACACATGTCACCTTCAAAGACTTCTTTGGCGGCAGTTTTTTCACGCTGAACACTTGCCACGGTGGCCTCACCAACGATTTCATCACCACGGGTGATGCGCGCCAATAGACCGGCCGACACCTTGCCGCTGGTTACTAAACCGCCGGCGATGACTTGATCGCGCAGGGTTCGGAAAATTCCCTTTAGCTCAAGAGTTCCAACTTCAGTTTCGACAACTTCAGGTGCCAATAATTGCTCCATCGAACGCTTGGCGTCATCCAGCAACTCATAAATAACACTATAGATTCGGACTTCGGCTCGTTCACGAGTGGCTAGTCGCTTGACAGCTGGCGGTAAATCGACATTAAAGCCATAAATAACCGTCTTGCCGTCAGCTGCGAGGCGGACATCATTTTCCGTGATATTGCCGACGCCGCTACTAACTACGTGAAGTGACACCTCGCCGTTGGTTTCAATCAAACGGAGGCTATCGATAACCGAGGTCAGAGAGCCTTGAACGTCAGCCTTGACGATCACGTTAAAGTCAGCCGCCTCTTCCTGCTGAGTCATTCGTTTCAATAAGTCAGCTCCGGTCACATTGGTGCTCGCAGCATTGCGCTCGCCTTCCAGGCGGGCTGCCAGGGTCCGGGCTCGGGCTTCTTTTTCGCTCTTAACAACCAAGAACTGATCGCCAAACTGCGGCAACTCCTTGAATCCCGTTACAGTTACGGGAGTCGAAGGGCCAGCTTCTCGAGAAGCTTTTCCGGAAAAATCGAGTAAAGTCCGCACCTTGCCATACGAAGTACCGGCAGTTAGGAACATGCCGGGACGCAGGAAGCCTTGCTCGACCAGTAAAGTTACCACGGCACCGCGGCCGACCTCCATGTGTGATTCGATCACCAAGCCTTCGGCCGGTACATCAACATCGGCTTTTAGCTCTTCCATATCAGCGACCAATAGGACCATATCGAGTAATTTATCAATATTTTGGCCGGTTTTGGCACTAACTTCGACCATAATGACGTCACCGCCCCATTCTTCGGGATTCAAATTGTGTTCAGTCGCCAATTGAGTTTTGACTAGTTGCGGATTGGCCGTTTCTTTGTCGATTTTATTAATGGCGACAACGATCTTGGCATTAGCCGAACGGGCAAAACGAATTGCCTCGACTGTCTGTGGTTTGACGCCATCATCAGCGGCCACCACAATGATAACCACATCGGTTAAAGTGGCGCCATGTTGGCGTAAAGCCGCGAAAGCTTCATGACCAGGCGTATCGAGTAAAGTAATTGCTCGATCGGATCGAATTGTTTGGTAAGCACTAATGTGCTGAGTGATGCCACCGGCTTCACCGTCCGCGACTTTTTGACCGAGGATAGCATCCAGTAAGCTAGTTTTGCCGTGGTCGACATGTCCCATAACCGCGACGATCGGTGGACGATCGACGGCGTGGTCAGAGAGCTGGCGAACACGACGCTCCGAGCTACCATTGGTAGACTCTTTTTTCTTTAATTCAACATCCAGACCCAACTCATCAACGATAATCGTTGCCGTCTCAAAGTCGATGCGCTGATTAATTGTGGCGGCAATGCCATTCTTGAACAGCTCACCGACCAAGGTTGTGACGGGGAGATTGAGGGCTTCAGCGAGTTCACCTACGGTAATAGAATCGGCAATCGATAGTACTTTTTCGGCTGGCTCAGACATGATGCCTCCTTCTCCCCGACACAAGATCGGACTTTGTTAACTAGTTAGCTTTTTTGGCAGATTTGCTGCCAGGTAGACCGAGAGAGATCTTTCGGTTGTCTTTTTCGATATCGAGAACGACGAACTCTTTTCGTTCATTCAAGGTAAAGACTTTTTCGGGGTCAGCACTATCGCCACCACCGAGCTCACTGACGTGAACGAGGGCTTCGACAGCTGGACTGATTTGGACGAAAGCACCAAACGGCGTGATTCGTGTGACAGTACCTTCGACGGCTTGACCAGCTTTGAACTGATCAACTTCGCTCATCCAAGGATCTTCTGACAACTGCTTCATGCTGAGACTGAGGCGGTCTTTATCGATAGCGATAATCTTAGCTTCGATAGTTTGACCAACCTTGACGTAGTCGCTCGGATTGTTAACCCGCTCCCAGCTAATTTCTGAGATGTGAACCAGACCTTCGATACCTTCGACATTTACGAAAATACCGTAGTCAACGACGCCAGTTGCGACACCAGTGACTGAATCCCCAACTTTTAGCTTCTCAAAGCGAGCCGCGAGGCCTTCTTTGACGGCTTCCTTCTCAGAGAAAATCAGCTTGTTAGCTTTGCGGTCGGCATCGAGAATGCGAACCTTCAAAGGTTGGTTAATCAAGCCGTTCAGACGTTGCAAGATTTCATCCTTGTCGTTTGAACCAACTCGTGGGTAGTGCTCAGCTGATAGCTGTGAAACTGGTAGGAATCCGCGGACTCCATCGTACTCGACCAGCAAACCACCGCGGTTAGCGTCGTAAGCGGAAACCTCAATGATTTCACCACTCTCGAGCTTGGCGGCTAGTTCGTCCCAACCCTTATCCTTGGCGGCCTTGCGTAGTGATAGTAACGCGTAGCCAGTTTCAAGTTCAGTGTCGACGATACTAGCGCTGACTTCTTCACCTTCGGCGAGCGAGCGTGAGAAACCAACTTCGCGTCGTGGAACCAAACCGATTCCTTGAGGACCGAGGTCGACCAAGACTTCGTGCTTGCGAACAGATAGAACCTTTCCAGTTACTACCTCTCCCTGTGTGAGCTGCTTGGTTGATGCATCTTCTTGGGCCAGAAGATCATCCATTGTTATTGTTGTTGCGGCTTTTGCCATAAGTCTATTAAAGACTCCTTCCTAAATTGTATTTCGGGGGCACACCAAAGCATAGTGAGCCACCTCGATTGAGTCTATTTTAGCTTATTACTAGAGATAAGTCTAGCGTCGCACCCTAGTTGAGAGAACGACGTGAGTTGACGTAGGCCACAATCGACCAAATCGTTACGAATAGCGCCAAACCAGTCTGCCAAACTGAACTTCCAGTTTGAGGCAGCTCCGTGGCCGAACCAGTTGTCGGCAAGGCTTCGGAATCGTCATTGTCAACCGCTGACGCTGAATCATCACCGGCTACACCGTTAGGGCTCGCTACTTCATCATCATTAGAGTCATCTTGAGCAATCTCGTCGTCCTGGGCGAGAACAGGTGTTTCGGAGGCCTCCTCCAGTTTCTGACGAGCGATGTCGGCCGCGTCTTGTCGACGAACCTGCTCACCGCGCTCACGAACATACCAAGCGCCCGCAAAAACCAGCCCAGCCGCCAATAAAGCCACTAAAACATACATTATTCCCGATCGAGTTGGTCGCCACCCTGCAAAATTCGCCATAATTTGTCTCCTCTTATAGGGACTAGTATGAGATGAGAACTGGGTTTAGGCAAGCTTGAGCGGAATGAGGCAACTAGTAATAAGTCGCTCTGAATCCAAACCTGTCACCAGGGCTACCTGGCGCTAGACTGAATGACAAACCATAAACACCGGCGAGAGCGTGATTGTAGAAGGCCGCTCCCCGCAGAAAAGCTCGCACATTTTGCTCGTCGGAGTTGCTAGAGACTTGGCCAAGGCCGTTAGCACTCGTCCATCCAATCGCCTGAGGATTAGCATAGGCCGGAAAGGGATTAATCGATAGGCCCCCAGCAGATATGCCACTATTCCACTCTCGCGCAACGACACCTGCAGCCCCCGGCTGCCTGCCGTTCGAAACTGTTGCGTCGGTCCACTCCCAGACATTGCCGGCCAAGTCCCAGATAACCTCGCCATTAGACAGAGTGTGGGTTCGCTTCTGTTCGCCAGTGGTTTGGCCAGTGCCGTTGTATGGGTCAGTGTCGGCAGCAGCTACTAGAGCAGCGGCCGGTGCGTTATCGGAGTGTCCGCGGCTCAGATATCCAGAACCCACCGCACCGCCACTCCAGTTGCTCGGAACATAGAGAATATTTTGGGCAATAGTCAGCCATTCGGCTTCAGTAATCAGGTGGCAGCCAGTACAAGCGGTCTGGGCAGCTGCACGGGAATCAATCTGCGAGATGTTAACCCACGGCAAACCGGCAGCTGTGGAAACAGCTACTCCACTGCCGTTGTTCTTGGCTTCGTATTTCATAACGCAGAAGGTATCGGTGCCGTAGAGACTAGAGCTAGGTACTACAATGAAGCCAGCTGGGCAGCTGGAGCCATCCGCGAGGGTGGTTGGAGCGGTGCCGGTGTGGCCAGGACATGGGCCATCGGTAACTTTCAGGAGTGAGTTAGTATTGCCAGCCACATGGACGGTTTTGTCACCGTTGGTGGTAGATAGGCAGAAGGTGTTAGGACTAACGGCTGTATTGATTGAGTATTGGTAAGTTGTGTCAGCGGAGTTAGTGATGCCGACGGCGGCTAGCGTGGTGGGCAGGACTTCACCGTTCGAGAGTGAGTGAACGGTGATTTTCTTACCAGCCTGTTGGGCTGAGGATAGGGCGGCTGAATCACCGGCTCGGCCGGTGATGCCGTTGTAGGCGACGATCGAGAGAGTCGCCAAGATCGCAATCACGACAATGACGATGAGGAGTTCGACGATGGTGAAGGCG
>DAICYC010000007.1 GCA_027311865.1 Candidatus Saccharimonadota bacterium | reverse complement strand
CACCTGCCAGTAACAACAAGCATAAGCATGGTAAAATAAGAGTATGTTAAAGCAGCTTATCGGCTACTCGGGCACTTTCCTGGCTTTTGTAGTCCTAGGCCTTGTCCATCTGTCTCCCGCAGTCTCTGCCAGCATGCCTTCCCCTTCTGGCCATGGCGACCATGGGGCTATTTCCTGCCAGGTCGCCTGCCAGGCCACGCCTCAGAGACAAGAGGATAAACTCAACTCTGAGAACAATGAAAAGGATGATGATGAAAAGCGACAGATTTTGATAGAACTGTTCGAAAATATCGTGTTCAAGAACGATGCCGTATCTGTTAATTTGAAGGATCGCGCCGAACTGATCGCTAAATACAGCTTGAAAACACGCGAATTATTAGGAACACGAAAATCAAATGATAGAACTTTTACAAATAGTGATAATAACAGGGGTCAAAATAACGAAAAAAGCGCCGAAAACGCGCTTTATCCATTATGGCAGGGGCACGTGGAATCGAACCACGATCCTAGGTTTTGGAGACCCATATACTAACCGTTGTACTATGCCCCTTGGCAGATAGTATTGTACCACAAATTTAGGTTTTGTAGAGGCTACGATCGCTTCGATGGTCTGTTAGTCGACTATCTTTCGCTAAACGCCGCCTGTCTATAGCCAACGTCGTCAGTGTTTAGTCTATGGTCAAGCCTCATCATAATTGCTAACATAAACGGTATGAATAGGTGCCTAATTCGATGCGAGTAGTTATTGTCGGTGGCGGCTTTGCCGGCGTCAAGGCGGCTCTCGAACTCAGTCGCCGTCGCGTCGGAAAAATAACACTGATATCGAATCAGCCTTATTTTCTTCATCACGCAACACTTTATGCCACGGCAACCGGACGTAGTTTAGCGGAGTCGGTTTTACCTCTCGAGAATATTTTTTTGAATCACCCTGATGTTAAGGTTGTGACCGACACTATTAGCAAAATTGACACCGGTAAACGCGTACTGATGAGCGCCAAGAATACTTACCCCTATGACGAAGCGATTCTCGCTCTCGGTTCAGTAACATCCTTCTTTGGTATCGAAGGTTTGGCCGATCATGCTTTTGGCGTCAAAAGTCTCCAGGAAATTAAAAAATACCACAATCACCTTCACGATCGCATGGCGCTAACAAATCAGCGCGACAATCACTATGTAATCGGTGGTGGCGCTACCGGTGTTGAGTTGGCCGGAGCCGTCCGGGAGTATTTAGATTCATTAGCTCACCTTCATCATCAACATCATTCGAAAAATATCGTCCATTTGGTTGAAGCAGCCGATCGCTTAGTCCCGCAGTGTTCGTTGACGGCTAGTAAATTGATTCACCGGCGACTCGAAAAAATGAACGTCATCGTTAAATTACACAAACATGTGACAGCTCTTGATGATGATACGATCGATATCGACGGCGAGAAGCATCGTCAACAGAGTGCGGTCTGGACTTCCGGTGTGGCCAATCACCCGTTCTTTGCTCGACAGCCGATCGGCACCTTTAAGTTCAATGCCCGCGGTCGAATAGTCGTTAATGATTTCTTACAAGCTGCGCCACATGTTTACGTACTTGGTGATAATAACGCTGTTCCCGATAGCGGCTTGGCTTGGCCGGCGATGCGTCAAGGAAAATTCACAGCGATTAATCTGAGTCGTCAAGTGTTGAAAAAACCGCTGCGACGTTACAAGCCCTCAAGGCCACCAGTCGGTATACCAGTTGGCGAGAACTGGGCCTACGTCGAGTGGAAAGGTGTTTATGCGGCAGGACGACTCGGCGCCTGGTTGCGTCGACGGATGGAACTCTACGGCTACCGGCAGTTAATGCCAGCTAAAATGGCTCGGGCTGTGTGGCGGGCGCACGACATTCAGGAGATTGACGGTTAAATCACAGTTGTCAAAGCACTAGCATGTTCGTATAATGAGAAAAAGATTGTCCAAAGCAAAGGAGACCCTACGGTTCAACATGCCGTAAGCAAACAGGTATGAAAATTTTGATGCTGGGTTGGGAGCTACCACCGCACAACAGTGGTGGACTAGGCGTCGCATGTTACCACCTTGCCAAGGCGTTATCTCTTCAGGGCACCTCGATCGACTTCATCGTCCCCTATTCGGCAACCCACGATAGCATCGATTTCATGAAAGTCCACAATGCGACTAACCTGTCGCCACTCCACAAAAATGGCATGGGCGCCTACGAAAGCTCCAAATTGATCGCCGACAAACTCGACGGCGACCTCAGCACCATTCGAGGCGTTCAACGCCGCTATGTTAGCTTTGTTGAGGCTCACCTCGACGATAAAGCCAATCATTACGACGCCATTCACGCTCATGACTGGTTGACAATGGAAGCTGGTATGCGCGCCAAAGAATTGACTGATGCGCCACTCATCGTTCACGTCCACTCGACCGAATTTGACCGGGCTGGCGGTAATAGCGGTAATCCAATTGCCCATGAGATTGAGCAGCAGGGCTTGCTCATGGCTGATCGAATTATCGCTGTTAGTGAAGTCACTAAAGCTATAATAATTTCCAAATATGATATTCCAGCTGACAAAATTGAAGTCGTCTATAACGCAATTGACGTTAATAGCTTCGATGAAACATATCAGTATGACGGCCGGACTTATGCCTACCTCGAATCCTTGCGCCAGGAAGGCTACACGGTCATTAGCGCCATCACTCGGTTAACTGTTCAGAAAGGACTATCTCACCTCTTACGTGGTTTTGCTAAAGCTGTCAGTAAATATGACAAACTTGCGCTTTTGTTAGCGGGTGACGGCGAGCAAAAGAACGAACTTATTGAGATGGCTGCTAAGCTTGGTATTTCAGACAAGATTTTCTTTGCTGGTTTTGTTCGCGGCAAGCAGTGGCGCGACGCCTATAGTGTGTCCGACGTCTTTGTGATGAGCTCGGTTAGCGAACCGTTCGGCCTGACTGCTCTCGAGGCGGCTCATCACGGAACGGCTTTGATTCTGACCTATACTTCAGGCGTTGCCGAAGTTCTCGATAGTGTCTTTAAGTATGATTTCTGGGACGAAGATCGCTTAGCTGATCAAATCGTCGGTATTGCGACGTCACCAGCTCTAAAGAAAACCATGACCGAAGACGTCATGAACGAATACTCGAAACTGTCATGGGACGATGTGGCAGTTCAACTTAACGACTTGTATAGTCGAACTAGGCGAAAAGGAGCCATCGTATGAGCCAGCGCGGTATAACACTTTATCTTCATGTCCACCAGCCGTACCGCGTCCGTGATTACAGTATTTTTGATACTGCTGTCGACCATAATTATTTTGTCGAAACTGATCCGCTTAGTCATCGTAGCAATGAGCGCATTTTCCAAAAAGTCGCCGACAAGTCTTATCGTCCGATGAACGCCTTGCTCGAGAAGTTGCTCAATTCTCATCCAAACTTTAAATTATCGCTCAGTATCAGCGGCACATTCATCGAACAAGCCAGTCAATGGGCGCCCGACGTGCTCGACAGTTTCAAGCGACTGGTTGATAGCGGACGGGTGGAGATTTTATCGGAAACCTATCACCATACGCTCGCCTTCTTCTATAGCCGCAGTGAATTCGAGGCACAAGTCGAAGCTCATCGCCAAAAAATTCGGGAAGTATTTGGAGTCGAAACTAGCGTCTTTCGCAACACCGAGCTGGCCTACAACGATGAGCTAGCGCAGTGGGCTGACCGTTATGGCTTTAAGGGGATCCTCTCTGAAGGCTGGGATCCAATCCTCGAATGGCGTAGTCCTAACTATGTCTATCAGCCGACCGGCACTGATTCAATTAAACTGCTATTAAAGAACTATCGCCTGAGTGACGATTTAGCTTTCCGATTTAGTAATCGCGCCTGGAAAGATTGGCCACTGACCGTTGATAAGTTTATGTCGTGGGCAAACCCTACGAGTCAGGATCCACTAATCAATCTATTCATGGATTACGAAACATTTGGGGAGCATCAGTGGGCTGACACTGGAATTTTTGAGTTCTTCGAGGAGTTGGTCGGTAAATGGCTCAATAGTCCGGACCGAACATTCTACACTGTTTCCGAAGCCATCGACAGTCACGATCCAGTCGGTACCCTGAGTATGCCGGCGACAATTACCTGGGCCGATAGTGAGCGTGACTTGAGCGCTTGGACAGGCAACGATATGCAGCGTGAGGCGATGCGTTATCTATATTCGTTGGAACAAGATGTTATTCGAACGCATGATCAATCATTAATCGAGGACTGGCGCCGACTGCAAACGTCTGACCATAGTTACTACATGTGTACTAAATGGTTTACCGATGGTGATGTTCACGCTTATTTCAGCCCGTACAGTTCGCCTTACGACGCTTTTCTGTATTACATGAATGCTATCAGGGATATTCGCTGGCGACTCCACGCTCACCACGGCGCGGGAGGACTGCATGGCTAGACCGATCGTATTAAGTAATGGTGAGATGCACGTTGGATTAAACCGTTTTGGATTAGTTCACGATTTTTATTATCCCTATGTTGGACTCGAGAACCATGCGGCCGGTAGTAATCTGCGACACAAAATTGGCGTATTTGTTGATGGCCGGATAAGTTGGCTCGACGAAGACGACGGTTGGACGTTTGAGTTTAAGTACCCGCATACGGCCCTAATCGGCCACACCCTGGCTCGACATAGCCGACTCGGTATCATGCTGGAGTTTGATGATTGTGTTGACGCCGATATGAGTGTTTTTATGCGGAACATTCATGTGATTAACCTGTCGGCCAACACACGCCAAGTAAAATTATTCATGCATCAAGCTTATGCGATTGGTGATTCACGGAGTCATACTGATACCGCGCAATACTTACCGGATAGTAACGCTATCTTGCACTATCGCGGTCGCCGGGCTTTTGTAATCAGTGGCCGCTACAATGATCAACCATTTGACCAGCATACGATTGGCTTGTTTGGAATCGAAGGTCGTGAGGGTAGCTTTCGCGATGCCGAGGACGGCCAGCTCAGTAATAACGCTGTCGAACATGGCCGGGTTGACTCAATTATCGGTTTTACGATGACAATTGAGGCGCACAGCTCGCAGCGAGTTCATTATTGGGTAGCCGCCGGTATGTCAATGCGTGAGGCACTGTATATTCATAAGCAAGTCGAAGACGAAGGTCTGCTGCGACGACTCCATCAAACGGCTGACTGGTGGCGGAACTGGTTGGAGCCCGCCCTGAAGTTGACCGACAAGATTCCGGTCGATTATCGCGATCAGTTTTTGCGCAGTGTTATGATCGTCAAGTCAGCCATTGATAAGCGTGGGGCGGTGATTGCCAGTACCGACAGTTCAATGCTTAATTATTCTCGCGATGCTTATGCCTATAGCTGGCCGAGAGATGGCGGCTATGCTCTTTGGCCAATGATTCGGATGGGTTATGTCGATGAGCCCTACCGCTTCTTTGAGTTCTGCCGCCGAGGTATGCATCCATCTGGCTATCTGTTACATAAATATCGAGCCGATGGAGCCGTTGGCAGCAGCTGGCATCCATATATGCACGGTGACGAAGCTGCCCCTCCAATTCAAGAGGACGAAACAGCAATTGTCGTCTTTACGTTCAGTCAGTTTTATCACGTCCAGCGCGACCCATCACTTATCAAAGATTTCTATGCTTCAATGATTGTACCGATGGCGGAATATTTAGCTGAAGCGGTCGATCCGCACACGTGTTTGCCGAAACCGACGTATGACCTGTGGGAAGAGCACTACATGGTGACGACTTATTCAACGGCCGTTACTTATGCGGCATTGTTGGCCGCCGCCGAATTGGCTTCAATTGCCGGTGATGACAGTCATTCAGTCAAGTGGCGAACAGCCGCTGACGACATTCAGGCGGCGGCTCATAAGTATCTTTACAATGAAGATCGAAAAGTATTTTACAAGGGTATTTACACTGACAACGGTCGCTTCGAGCCAAATCCAACGATTGATAATTCGGCTATATTTGGAGCGTACTTATATGGACTATTTGACGCCGATAGTGACGAAATGAAGAATTCGATTCAAACAGTTCGAGACGTATTTGGTTATTCGGTCGACAAGCCAGGCTTGCCGCGCTATGAAAATGACCCGTATCGGCGCACGAGTGACGCGGTAACCGGTAATTGGTGGTTCGTAACTTCACTGTGGCACGCTCAATATATGGTCGACAACGCTAACAAGGATGACGTTTTGCGTATTCTCGACTGGACTCACCAGCACGCCTTGTCGACTGGAATGCTGAGCGAACAGATCGACCCGCTTTCGGGGGCTGATGTTGACCCGACGCCATTGACTTGGTCGCACGCTGAGTACATTTCGACAATCCTCGACTATATCGAAGAAAGGTAATACAAGCATCATGGGACGACTTAAAGCCGCTTTGACACTCAAAAAAGCTCGCCAGACTCGTCAGCGTGGTCGAGCCATTCGTCGGGTTGCCGACAAGCTCGGGCTGGTTTATTTCGGCGGTATCGATGCCAAGCATGACGATATTGATACGGTTCGAGGCGTCACGACATCGACAACCCACCGCGATAAGCATTTTGCGATTGGTACTTATGATGGCTACGACTTGTCAATCGTTGATCGACATGATTTACGCCGTCAGCCAACTGGTCGACGATTGCTTCAACGCTGGACGATTGTTCATATCAAATTGATTAACTCGTCACCTGATCGGCACAGCTTTTTCATGCCTTTGAACCGGAGCGAGGAGTTTGAATCGCTGTTTGTGAATAGTCGACAACTAGTTCCGCTCGACAGATATATTATCACCAATCCACCAGTCGAGTATTCCCTTCGCTATCAGACACTAATCGACCCTAGTCGTTACAGCGACCTGGAGCCGCTGTTAGATTCGTCGTTATATAATTCGTTAATTACTCATTTCTGGCCGCACGCTGTCGAGCTGAAGGGCCGCCATTTATTTGTGTACTTAACAGAACACCGCCTCGATGAGACGGTGTTAGAGCAAGCGATTCAGTCCGCGCTATGGCTGGCCGAACTGATAGATAGTCGAACGACAGCCTAACCCTTGCGAGCTTTGACTTCGTTGCGTCCAAGATTCTTCTTGGTTTCAGTGTAGACAGCGTGCTTACGAGCGACTGGGTCGTACTTTTTCAAGCTAATCTTTTCAGTCGTATTCTGAGTATTCTTAGTGGTGTAGTAGGTTCGGTGCCCCGACAGTTCGCTGACGAGACCAACTAGCTTTCGCTTGGTATTCTTTTTTGCCATAGTCTTCCTTAAATTGTTTCAACTTTCAGAGGTCGATTATATCAGAGAAGAATGGTTCTCGCAAGTCTTTGGGGTGCTCTTCTTCCGTTGAAATCAGGGCATAACTGTGCTAAGATTTATCAGACGCCGCGATAGCTCAGTTGGTAGAGCGCATCCATGGTAAGGATGAGGTCTCGGGTTCAAGCCCCGATCGTGGCTCCATGATTTTATTATGACAGCTGAGTCGAAAATCTTACTTCTTCATGACTTGAGTCGTCGGCCGGACGGCATGTACGATTCAACACCGTCTCATATAACTGTAATCCCCCCATTCAAAACCAACAGTGTGGAGACAATTTATAATCTGCTCAAAGAAGAAGTACAGGATTTCAAGCCCTTCATTATCAAACCAGGGGCCATTAAGTATTATGGGGAGAATAATGATATCCCAGTGATTACTGTTGATGACGTCGAGAACGGATTTGGTAACCTTCATCAGAAATTGATTCGTGCCCTAGGCGACGTCGGGATGGCGAATGTCATTGACATGCGTTGGGCTGGCGACAACTATAGTCCCCACACAACCGAGCCGACCGCCGAATTTATTAAACACAATGAGTATGTCGTGTCTGATGTTTCAGTTCAAAGTTGGTTTCCAGGTGAAGCAAAATCGATTCGACGTTTCCCTTTTTATTGTTAGCCGCCTCTTGAAATATATCCCCTTTTTGTCTAGAATATGTAGGTATCCGAAAGTCTGCCGCCTTAGCTCAGTTGGTTAGAGCGGCTGTTTTGTAAACAGTAGGTCCACGGTTCGAATCCGTGAGGCGGCTCCAGGATACACGCAGGGGTTGTGGAGCGGTCAAACACAACAGACTGTAAATCTGTCGGCTTAGCCTTCGCAGGTTCGAATCCTGCCCCCTGTACCAAGCATATATATCTCCGTCTAATGGCGGAGTTTTTGTTTAGGCAAAGTTAAAGCCGCCGACTAGTAATAATCGGCGGCGTATCGGATAGTTCTTAGAAGTCAGACGATGGTTCGTCCTTGGATAGCCAAAACGCTAAACCGATGCCAAAGATGACAAAGCCGACCACTGCACAGCCGATGTAGGTCCATACGAAGAAATCTCGCATCGGATCGCTCATCAACTCGAAGGTCGTTCGAGCGGGCTGCTTGAAAAACCAAGCAATGACATATATCACCGCCATAGAGGCTGCCCAGCTGAGGCCGGCTAGCTTGATGCTAGTCGTGTCGGCCCGTCGCCGTTCGATGAACGTCATGGCGGGGCCGACGACCATGCCGAGTGATGCGATAAAGACGATCGTTGCGATAATCGCATAAATGAGGGCGGTCATTTTACTCCTAGATGTCAATGAACAATTGTCCGATAGGACGTATTATAGCATAAACGGCATAAAAAATCAATATCTAGTCGGTGCTGAGACGATAGTTCCAGTGTCGATCGGCTTCGGCCTCAGCTACTGTTCCGACAAAATTTTGGGTGGCATCGACAATGATTTTATCTTCACCGTCTCTGGCATCGGACGGATAGAAAGCTGCCCAAGTGTGAACACCTTGATTAGGAATCTTGTTGCGTTCGACTCGAATCTTGCCATCTAAGATCTCGTCATCGATTAATTTTTCGATGGTATAGGCAACGAACAGCGCATGATGTCGGCAAACCCCGGTTCGATTTCTAATCATTAAACTAAGTGGCATCAGTTTGTCGCCGTAATATTGTTGAGTTATTCGAGTGGTTTTCTTCTCATTCGGCAGCATCAACAGGGCCGTATAATCTTTGATGATAGTTAAGATCTGGGCTTCATCCATTCCCTCGAAATCATTGACGTCATGACGAAGCTGCTCATAAGCATGCTTAACCAGGTTGCCCTCGGTGTCGTCGACATAGATCGCTTCCCTAGAGCCGCCGCCCATCGAGACCGCGCCCTCAAAATGATCCAAATCGCGTCCAACTACCGGACGGCCCTTGTAGTATCCATGCGGCGAACTATCTTTTTCGCGCTCCCGACTGCGGCGCAGACGAAATTTGCTGCGTTTGAAGATGGCTTCGGTTCGGTTATCCTCAAAGTCTACAAGGCTATCGTTCGGATCGAGCAGCTCGGCTTGGCGGGCTTGAATGGTAATACCGTCTTTCTTGTCGAGAGCGGCAACAATTATGTCGCCGTCAAGGTAGCGAACCTCAAAGTGACGAGGTGCGATATTGTGCTCGTATTTAAAGATATCATCATGGTAGTTTGAGCCAACGGTAACTTTGTTTGATTGATTTGATAAGCCGATGGCTCCTCTTGACGGGTCGTCGTAAAACTCATCATTCATTACGAAAAAGTCGTCATAACCATCATTACCGCGATAATCGATAATCATAAAGGACTCTTCGCCCGCGTTGACAATTGCCACCATTGAGCCGTTCATGCCAGTGTTTTCTTTAACTTGATCACGAGCCAGTAGTGGCATGTCGATGTTCAGACGAACGCGTTCGCCGGGACTTAATTCAAATAGTCTGTCGTCAGGTAGCTCGGGTTGATTTTCGGGTGTTTTGTGATGTTTGTTTTGCTCAGTCATAGGTTTTCTCTAGATTACATCACGACTTTTCGCGGTTGCCGGACTCGTTTGGCTGGCGCATCCGGAACAATAATTTTAGCAGCTCTCTCGCGTATGTCGAGAGCCAATTGAGTCTCGCCTACTCGGTCATAGGCGTCGGCTAAAATTGTCAGTGTCTGTGGAATTGGATCGATCTCAACGGCTTTTTCTAGAGATTGAATCATCTTTCGGTCATTGCCGAGTTTTTCCTGGACTTTGGCGTAAGCGATGTGACGAGCCGATAGCTCGCTATCCATAGCCAGGGCTTGCTCAAAGGCCAGAGCAGCTTTATCGTATTGTTTTGTCTCAAAGTAGATTAAACCAACATTGTGAAGGCTACTGGCACTCGGTTCGAGTGATTGAGCAATCTCAAAACATTCGATGGCTTCGCGATATTGTTGCTGCTTAGCATAGAGGATGCCGAGCCGATTGTAGGCGCTGGCGTTGCGCTCATCAACTCTCAAAATCGTTAACAAGGCTTTTTCGGCACGCAGATATTTGCGGTCCTGAAGTGATGTGTGGGCAATTGACCATAGCTGATCAAGCTTGTCCGATAATTTGACCGGCAAGTCGCTGGCGACATCAGCGATGACTTGACGCTGATACAGCGCCCAGCCACCTAGTAGTGCAATAACTATTAGTCCAAGCATTATTCGAGTTTAATTATACCACACAAGCGCTGAGCTGAAGGCGGATAACACCGTTCTGACTGATTGCCTCATGAGCTGACGATAGTTTGTCTAAGAAGCCAATTAGATCAGGTCGTGATTGTTTGGCAAGGGTTAATTCTATCAGTCGGGCCGTTGAATTAATCAACGCTAAAGCGCCCGATCGGTTGTCACGGTATTTATCAATCACCCGCAGCTTTTCGTATAAGGACGTGCCAATCATAGCCTTGGCATCTTTGATAATCTGACTATTGGCTTGAAAATAGGTCTCGTCTTCGACTAGATGTCTAAGTTCGGCGTCGAGACCCTCCGCCAAAAACATCAACTGTGATAGCTTAACGCTGCTTACTTTGTCGATACTGGCAACTAGTGACTGGCTTTGTTGTCGGGTTATCGGTAAAAGTTCAAGCTGCTGACTGCGCGATCGGATCGTTGGCAGTAGTCGCTGCGGCTCGGTGGTAAGCAGCACAAAATGGACTCCATCAGTCGGCTCTTCTAGTAATTTCAAGAAAGCATTTTGCGCTTGAACGCTCATCGTTTCAGCGCGGGTCAAAGCGATAATGCGCGGTTGCTTGTTGACCGTTTTCGTCGAGTCGTAGAGGCGTCGAATAATATCGACCGAAATAATTCCGTTCTCAGTATCGATGACCTCTTTTTTTTCGGGCAATACCGACTCTAATTTACAGTCTGCTTGGGTAGCCAGAAATCCGGCGGCGAAATTAAGATCCATTCCTGCTCGGCCAATGACGATAAGTGCGTGCGGCAAACTTTTAGCAATGGATTTCAACGTTAGCTCGGTTGTATTATTCAGCATCAGCTTTGACCCGATTGATAAATTCAGACGGAATCTTTGACTCAAATTTCTGTCGACTGCCCTCCGGTATTGTGATTTCGAGCTCCGTAGCATGAAGATATAACCTATCAGCTGACTGATGGCCGTAAACACGATCACCTAGTATAGGGGTGTTCAGATATTGGAGATGAACCCGCAATTGATGAGTTCGGCCAGTTCGAGGCTTTAAATTCAATAAGCTGTATTTGTCATTAGATGTTACGACCGAGTACGAAGTTTGAGCTGGCTTTCCCTTCGCGTCAACCCGAAAAGTACTGGGTTTTGAGGGATTACGGATAATTGGTAGGTCAATAATTGCTTGCTCGTTCTTTGGTCGGCCTTCGACAACGGCAGTATAGACCTTTTTAACTGTCCGATCGGCGAATTGTTGTTTGAGCAGCTTGGCTGTTTCGGGGTTGCGCGCACCAATAATTAGCCCGCTCGTGTCGCGGTCGAGGCGATGGATTATGCCTGGTCGAGTCGTATCGAGTCCGACTGTCGTATAGCGCCTAAAGAAATCAGCCACCGTGAATTCATCATTCAAAACGCCCTTACTGTGAGTCAGTACGCCGGCCGGTTTGTCGACCACAATGACATTGTCGTCAATATAAACTATCGGCAAATCACTTGTTCGATGGTCGGTTGCCTCAGGCGGCGTCAAGGCAATTGAATCGAGCGATGAAACGTCAGATTTCGGTCGGGTGATAACTTCCCCGTTAACTCTGACGTATCCGGCTTTGATATATTTTTGGAGTGTCGCTCGAGAATATTGGCCAAATCGTTCAACTAGTTCTAGGTCGAGACGGCGGGCCTTGGAAGTTACGCGGAATAGATAAACATCCTTGCCTTTGTATGGCATCCCAAAGGCACGAATACTAGATTCGAGCGGGTTGCGCACCAAATGGCCGTTAAAATCGGGCTCATCTAGTCTAGCGTGGTCATACAGTACTGCTTCGTCATCTTTAGCGGCCGAATCGAACAGCAGGTAGTATTGTTGATGTTCGAATACAAAACCAATCAACTTACTAAGTTGACGCTCCGAATAAACCTTCAGATTTTTAATCTGTCGCTTGGCCGATAGTTCGCCAGCAATTTCAAACATCCTCAAAACGGCCAGTATGTCGGTTTCAATGTGCTTAGCCACGGCCGTTATTCCCGAGGTCGCAGTCCGACTGCTTGTTGAACCTGATAGAGTGTATTGTCGGCGACACGACGAACGGCGTCCTCTGAGGTCTCCAGGGCGGCTAGAACTTGTTCATCACGAATTTCTTCCAGTCGAGACTGGAAGTTTATCAAAAATTCACTAACGGCGTCAGCCACAGCGGTTTTTAGTTCACCGTAGTGAGTGTGCCCCACCCACTGACTGTTGATGTCAGCTTGATCGCGATGGGTCATGAGGGCCAAAAGCTGTAGCAAGTTAGTTACACCGGGTTGATTGTCCCAGTCGTAATTGATGACACCTACACTGTCAGTCGTCGCCGACATAATCTTACGTCGAGCAATTTCGGGATCGTCGACTAACAAAATCTTCGACTTTTCATCAGTTGCGCTCTTGCTCATCTTCTTTGTTGGATCAGTGAGGCTTCGGATGCGCAGCCCATTGTCGCGATTGATAAATTCCATTTGCTTGGATGTTGAATCTGGCACTGTAAAAATTTCGCCGAAGCGATTATTAAAGCGAGTCGCAATGTCGCGGGTAATCTCGAGATGTTGAAACTGATCATGTCCAACCGGAACATGAGTTGCGTGATATAGCAGTATATCAGCTGCCATCAAGACAGGATAATTAAACAAGCCAATACTCACGGACTCGCCGGTATCGGCCGATTTCTCCTTAAACTGTGTCATTCGGCTCATCTCGCCCATGTACGTAAAACAGTCTAGAATCCAAGTTAATTCGCTGTGCGCCGAGATATAGCTTTGACGGTAGACATAAGTGTCGGGATCGTCGACATCGAGTCCAGCCGCCATGAAGTATTTAACGTTCTGGATCGTCGAAAGAAACAATTTGTCATGATCAACTGGGGTTGTGAAGCTATGGAGATCGGGAACGAACATGTTGATCTGATAGTCACCAGCTAAACGATGCTGCATGTCGACCATCGGTAAGATTGAACCGAGATAATTACCAAGTGTCGGCTCTTCGTTCGAGCGAATTCCAGTCAAGATTACAGGCTTTGTCATTTAATCCTATTATACCCTATCCTCGACTATTATCTCGGTAATCTTCGCCAAGTACCTCTGGTCGATCTCGTGGCTCGACAGAAGCTTGTGTTTCGTGATGTTCGACTTAGCTCTAACAAGCTTCTGATAGTACTTCGGAATAATTAATGGATCAAATTGACCGTACACAATCGAAATCGGCAACGACAAGCGACTCGTGTCTCGCAGGCTCGTTTGGTTAAGTATCATCGTTTTTAGAGTTGCGATGTAGGCCGCCTGATTATCACTGGATAGTCCAAACTCTTCTGGTATCAATTTGAAACGCCTGGCTAGCGAAGCCAAACTGACGGCTCGATCGGACCGATTAATGACAGTATTATAGAGGTAACGCAAAAGCTTTTCGGGAGCAGCGGCGAACTCAGCCTGACCCTCTGGTTGATAAAATGGCGGACTACATAGTATTAGCGACTGGGTTTTGAGTCGATACCGTTTTGCGACTTCGATCGCCACTAGAGAACCTAGGGAGTGTCCAACGATGATCACGCGACGACCCGGACAAAGCTCGGCAATAGTTCGGCGTACCGCTCGGGCTTGAGTCACGGCATCATACTTGATCCAGTCGGGTTTAGGCGACTTGCCGAATCCTAGCAAGTCTAATTTCACTATCCGGTAATCTGGCCCGAGGCGGTCTTCGATCCCGTGCCAGGTTTTTAGTGAATTACCGATGCCGTGGAGTAGAACAACTGTTTTCTTGCCGGCCTTATGACTGATTTCGGCGTTGAGACGATATGGGACGTTCAGTATGCGATGGACGAAGGTGTCGGTCAGATTCATAATTTCAGTATAACGAAAACCCCCGAACTTGTCGGGGGTTTCGATGAACAAAGGCTGTTTAACGCTTTGAGAATTGTTCACGCTTACGGGCTGATCGGAGACCGTACTTCTTACGTTCCTTTTCGCGCGAGTCACGCTTGAGCATGTCGGCTTTTTTGAGGGTTGAACGTAAGTCAGAGTGCGCCGTAGTCAAGGCTTTAGCGATTGCTAGTTTGATAGCATCGACTTGCCCGGCTACACCACCGCCTTGGACTCGAATAGTAATGTCAAAATCTTTTTGCTTGCCGACCAGAGCTAGCGGGTCGGTTACTTCAGCGAGAAGGGTTTTGTTACCATCGAGATACTCAGCGGCTGGCTTGTCGTTAATAGTAACGTTGCCTTTACCTGCGTACAGTCGCGCACGAGCAGTTGCGCTCTTGCGTCGTCCGAGGCCGTAAAAATAGCTGTTGGCTGCCATATTACTTAACCTCTACTTTCTTTGGAGTTTGTGCGGTGTGGTCGTGATCTTCGCCGGCGAAGATACGAAGTCGTCCGAGACGTTCAGATGCTAGTTTGTTGCGAGGGATCATTCCCTTGACGGCGGCTTCGATAATTCGTTCCGGAACTTTTTCGCGGACCTCGGCTAGAGTGGCGTCCTTGATACCACCTGGAAAACCGCTGTGTCGGTAGTAAACCTTACCAGTTTCTTTATTGCCGGTGACAACCGCTTTGGCGGCGTTGATGACAACAACGTAGTCACCATTGTCGATATGAGGAGTGTAGGTTGGCTTCTTTTTACCAATCAGGTAGGTTGCGATCTCAGTCGCAACCCGGCCTAGAGGGGCTTCGGAAGCATCTATCAAGAACCATTTCCGACTAATGTCGGCTGTCTTTTGGCTGTAAGTCTTGGCGTTAACCATTATTTGGTCTCCTTTTCAGCTTCAGCTACTGGAGTGTCCTTAATTTCGTCAACGAAGGCGATGGTAGCCATCTGGGCGCCATCACCCACTCGTAGCCGGGTTCGCTCAACGCGAACGTGTCCACTAGTGCGTCCAGCTAGCTGGGGGGCAATAACGTCAACTAGGCGGAAGGCAGCTGCTTGGGTCGATAGACCAGCTATAACTGCCCGTCGATTAGCCAGGTCGCCTTTTTTAGCCTTGGTAATTAACTTTTCTATATATCGGACAAGCTCTTTGGCCTTTGGTAGAGTCGTTTCAATCTTGCCATGCTCGACAAGACTGGTCGCTAGACCTTTTATCAGGGCGCGACGCTGATCGCGCTCACGGCCGAACTTTCGTCCTTGGTATCCGTGTCGATGCATGTTAGAGTTCCAGTTCTGCTAGTTTATCTTTAACTTCATCAAGAGCTTTGCTGCCAAATCCCTTGAGTTCCCGCAAATCTTGCTCTGACAGGGTTACCAAATCACGAACAGTGCGGATATCATTGTTGATCAAAGCGTTAGCGGTGCGTGCGCTAAGGTTCAACTCTTCGATCGGAGTGTTCAGCTCGCTTGATTCCTCTTCAACATCCTGGCCGAGAGCCGGAGCAGCTTCGACAGTCGTACTACCAGCCAAGGCTGAGTATTGGTTGACGAGGATAGCGGCGGCTTCCTCGAAAGCTTCACGAGGTGACATCGAACCGTCGGTTTCGACGTTCAAACGAAGCTTATCGAGATTGGTTTCTTGACCGACACGAGTGGCGTCGACCTTGTAGCGAACGCGCAGTACCGGACTAAAGACTGCGTCGAGCGCAATCATGTCGCTATGGAGACGATTCGTGCTTGACTCTTCAGTCGTCTGATAACCACGGCCTGATTCGACAACCAAGTCGAAAGTTAGTGAGGTCTTTGGGTCATCGATGGTAGCAATCACTTGTTCAGGATTGATGATTTCGATGTCACCGGAGGTTTTGATGTCTCCAGCTGTAACAACGCCAGCACCTTTTTTCTGAAGTCGAAGTTCTACGGCTTCGTCACTACTCATTTTTACCTTAACGTTCTTGAGGTTCATCATGATGTCGACGACATCTTCTTTTACTCCAGGGACGGTGGTAAATTCGTGACTCACACCTTCAATGCGGAAAGCGGTGATGGCGCTACCCATAATGCTAGAGAGTAATACCCGACGAAGGCTGTTGCCTAGGGTGTTTCCGTAGCCAGCGTGAAGGGGCTCAATGACAAATGTGGCGCTGCTGTCGCTGTGTTCGTCGACGCTAGCCAGTGCGGGGTTGTGAATAACTTTAGTCATATTCTTAGGCTCCTTACCCTTATCGTGAGTAGTACTCAACAATTAATTGCTCGTTAATATCTGATTCAGCTTCTTCGCGAGTTGGCAATCCGGTGATGTTAATCGTCATTTTCTTAACATCAGACTTGAGCCAGCTAAGGGCGCCGGGATTGGCGTTCTTGTAAACTTCGTCGAGGTTAGCAAAATAGCCAGATTTCGAGCTTTTCGGTCGAACTGTTAGAACATCGCCAGCTTTCAGACGAATCGACGGAATATCGACGCGTCGATCGTTTAGGAGAAAGTGACCGTGACCAACTAGCTGTCGGGCGGCTCGGCGACTGGTCGCAAAACCGGCTCGGTAGACGGCGTTGTCGAGTCGTTGCTCGAGCATACGTAGAAGATTTTCACCAGCTAGTCCGTCTTGACGAGTAGCTTCGTTCATCAACTTGGCGAATTGTTTTTCAAGCAATCCGTACAAGCGTCGAACCTTCTGCTTTTCACGAAGTTGTGTCAAGTACAAGCTTGGCTTACCTTGACGACCATGAGCGTGCTGACCTGGAATTCCGGCCTTTCGCGCCATAATCTTGTGGGCCTTGGCGTGGAGGGCGTAGCCTTCACGACGAGACTGCTTAACAATTGGAGAGACGTCTCGTGCCATACTAACCCCTTCGTGCCTTTCGAGGACGAACGCCGCCGTGTGGGACGCCGGTTACCTCTTTAATACTGTCAATAGTGATGTCAAAGGTATTCATAGCACGGATCGCTGCGTCACGACCGAGTCCGACGCCTTTGACGAAGACGTCAACTGCGCTCAGGCCGTATTGGCCTTTGGCTGCTTCGGCGGCTTTTTCGGCCGCTACTTGGGCAGCGTAAGCTGTACCTTTTTTACTGCCTCGAAAACCGGTCGCACCGGCGCTACTCTGAGCGAGAACATTACCTTTTTTATCCGTAAAACTAATAATCGTGTTATTGAATGTCGCCTGAATATGCAGTTGACCAGCAGGAACTGATCGGCGCTGCTTCTTTGAGCGACTAGTTGTCGATTGTTTGTCAGCCATCTATCAATCCTTTCCTAGGTCTTACTTGCTGATTTAGGTTGAGCACCACCAACAGCTACGGCGCGACCCTTACGAGTTCGTGCATTCGTACGAGTACGTTGTCCATTCACTGGAAGACCGGCTTTGTGGCGCAGTCCGCGATAGGCGTTGATGTCCTTCAAACGTTTGATATTATTTGTCACCAAGCGCTGTAGGTCACCTTCAACGTTGTAATCGGTGTCGATTACATCGCGGAGACGTTGCTCTTCAGCCTCGGTGAGATCTTTCACCCGAGTGGTCGGCTCGATTTTAGCCGCCGCAAGGATGGTCGATGCAAATTTAGGTCCAATGCCGTAGATGTACGTCAAAGCGACCTGCACTTGCTTGTCTGCGGGTATAACTACCCCAGCGATTCGAGCCATGCTTAACCCTGCCTTTGCTTATTCTTAGGTTTTTTCTTATTGATGACGCGCAAGCGGCCTTTTCGGCGCACTAACTGGTCATCTGGACTGATTTTCTTTACACTCGCACGAACTTTCATGAGTGGGCCAAAACTCCAGTTATTACATTTGATCTTTGTGGCGGTATGTGATTCTTCCCTTTGTGAGATCATAAGGGGTCATCTCAACATCCACCATGTCACCTGGCACTAAACGAATATAGTTTTTACGCATTTTTCCGCTAATGTGCCCGATGATGCTCAGGCTATTCTCGAGTTCAATCTTGAATTGAGTATTAGGCAGTGCTTCCACTACCTTGCCTCGCATCTTGATCACTTCCTTTTGACTAGCCATAAGTTACAGTAGTGAATTATACACCAAAATAAGGACGACGTAAAGCACTAGTAGCAAGGATTTTGCCGGTATTTGGCAAATTTGATTGATATCTCCATTGTAGCACTCGGTCGGCTATCGTCAAGTGTTCGATATGGCCTACTTGTAGTCGTCATAGGTGACCATAAGGGCACGCGAATTAATTTGGCGGAGCGACTCCAGAGCGACAGACACAACAATCAATAGACCTGTACCGCCAATCGATAGGTTTGTACCCGAAATGCCAGCCAGGTGGAACAATAGATACTCAGCGATAAATGGTGTCACCGCAATCAATCCGAGTACGATGGCGCCGAATAGAATCAATCGGTTAACGGTTGTGACGAGGTATTTTTCAGTACTGGAGCCCGGTCGTACTCCTTCGATGAAACCACCTTGCTTTTGGAGGTTCTCGGCGATTTCAGTCGAATTAAAGACAATACCGGTATAGAAATAGGTAAACAATATTACTAACACAAAGTACATACCCGGGTAAATGAAGGCTTGCCAGCTCTCGCCGGTAAAGCTACCTGGGTTCGGAGCCTGGAACCATGTGACAAGGTTAGTAGCGAGTGCGGCGTAAGCTTCACTGCCATTAGCTTGAAGCACCTGACCAATGAAAGCCGGTAGGGACAAGAAGGCAACCGCGAAGATAATCGGGATAACGCCAGCGGCAATAATCTTGACTGGCAGAATGCTCCGCACACCGCCATAGCTGCTATTGCCTTGAACACGTTTGGCATAATTGACGGTGATGATCCTTTGGGCTTCATTGATTTTGACTAACAGATACAACAACGCTAACGACACCAAGCCAATAGCGATAGTAACCCAGAATATTAGCGGGTTAACTGGGATTGTAAACCAGCCAAAGACGCTCAAGCTTCCGGCCGATGTATCAAACAGACCCGAGAAAATGGTAGCTAGCATTGATGGAATTTGACTGATGATTCCGGCAAAGATCAAGAGGCTTATACCGTTACCGATACCCTGTTCAGTGATCAGTTCACCTAGCCACATCAATAAAATTGCTCCGGCAGTCATAGCACCCACCGCAATCACCCACTCACCCATTGTCGGATCGGCCAGAACTGTCGTGTTGCCCGCTAGAACTGTCTGACGCAGGATGTACATGAATGAAATCGACTGAATGATAGCTAACGGAACTGAGGCAATACGGGTCCACTGGTTAATTTTGCGGCGACCAGATTCGCCATCCTTCTGAAGCTCCTCGAGTTTAGGTATAGCTTTGGTCAGCAACTGAGAAATAATTGATGCCGTAATGTAAGGGGTTAAACCAACTAAAACAATCGAGAAGCTGGCTAGAGCTCCACCGGAAAGCAGATTCAAGAAACCACCAAAGTCGGTGCTTCCGACGACGCTGTCGATAACTTCGCGTAAAGCTGTCGGCTCAGCTAGTGGGATCGGTACGACCGACAGGAAGCGATATACAACAATTATTCCAAGAACGACCAGCAGTCGTTTTTGCATGTCACGGTTTTTCAGCGATTTAAAGATTATCTTCCAGTTCATCAGTCTGTTTCAGTTACCCCAGGATTATTAACAATTAGGCTCATTATAACATATTGAATCAGAGCATTAACAGCCATTGCTATATAAAAGCAACCTCACGAGGAGGTCGCCTTTATATTTCGACTAGATTGAGGCTAAGCGTCGGCTTTTTCGGCTTCGGCACTAGCTTTCTTCAGTGGCACGGCTGTCTTTTCGAAGCTTCCGCCAGCTTTGGCAATAGCTTCTTGGACGCTCTTGCTGGCACTTGCTACCTTGACAGTCACCTTCTCTGTCAACTCACCGCGAGCGATGATTTTAACAGCATGAAATGGTGAAGCAATGTAGCCGGCTTCAAACAGAGTTTCATTTGAGACAGTCTTACCCTTGAAAGCATTTAAGTGGTCAAGGTAGACAACCTGTGCAGGAGTCCGCAGACTCTTGAAGCCACGGGCCTTCGGCACGGCACGGACGAGTGTTCGCTGACCGCCCATAAATGTAGCGCCTAGCTTCTTTCCGGTTCGTGATCCTTGCCCCTTGGTACCACGACCGGCGGTTTTACCCTGTCCGGCAGCAATACCACGACCAACTCGTTTGCGATCTCGCTTTGATTGGATATCTAATTCATTGTATTTCATTACTTAGACTCCTTCTTCGAACGAGGTTTCTTCTCGGTTGTTAGCCACTCTTCGCGCGGAACTAAAGTCCGAAGAGCTTCGATTGTAGCGTAAGCGATGTTGACCTTGTTGGTTGAGTTAAGAGATTTCGACAAGAGGTTTCGAATACCAGTGACTCCAATGATCGAACGAACAACACCGCCAGCGATGATACCAGTACCAGGCGCAGCTGGCTTCAAAAGCACGCGAGCACCAGAATACTTGATTTCATTTTCGTGAGGAATCGTTTCGTTGATTAGTGGAATAGTAATCATATTCTTCTTGGCAACATCAGTAGCCTTGGCGATAGCGCCCTGGACGTCAGCACCTTTAGCAACACCAACACCAACCTTGTTCTTGCGGTCACCGACAACAACGAGAGCCTTGAAGCGGAAGCGTCGTCCGCCCTTCACGACTCGAGACACGCGGTCGATATTGATTACTAGTTCTTCAAATTGTTTTGGCTCGGCAGGCGCTTGGTCGCGTCGGCGCGGAGCACGTGATCGTGAATCGGCCATATTAGAACTCCAAACCTTCCTTACGTGCAGCATCGGCTAGAGCCGCAAGACGCTTGGCGTATTGACGACCGTTGCGATCAAAGACAACTGCGGTAATTTTCTTTTTCTTGGCTTTTTTAGCAATGTCTGCGCCGACAAAGGCAGCTAACTCGGTCATTGTACCAGTTTGCTTGGTTCCAACGGTGGTTGAAGAAGCTAAAGTACTACCGGTTTCGTCATCAATCAGCTGAGCGTGAACGTGCTTGTTGCTAATAGTAACGCTGAGGCGAGGACGCTCGGCGGTGCCAACAATCTTGGCCCGGACGCGAGCAGAACGTAGCGCACGATTTAATAGTTTACCTGTTAGACGTGCCATAACTACTTACCTGCCTTTCCAGCCTTGCGAAGAATAACTTCATCGGCGTATTTAATACCTTTACCTTTGTAAGGTTCAGGCTTCTTCAGTGATCGAATATCAGCCGCAGCCTGGCCAACAAGTTGCTTGTCAATGCCGTTAACGGTGATTTCCATCTTGTTTACAGTCAGTTGGATGCCCTCAGGGGCTCGGTATTTGACTGGGTGAGAAAAGCCTAGGCTCATCTCAATTTCTTGACCGCCACCGTTGACACGGAAACCGACGCCATTGACTTCAAGTTTCTTCTCAAAGCCTTGGGTAACACCCTGTACAGCGTTGTTGAGCAAGGCTCGCTGAAGGCCGTGTTGGGCCTTGGCGATTCGCTCGTCATCTTTGCGAGCAACGTTAAGCACTCCGTCATCGAGAGTAACTGTCACGTCAGAGAGATGAGGTACTACGAGCTGGCCTTTGGCGCCAACTACTGTAATAGAATCATCGCCGACCGTGATTGTCACGCCTGAGGGGATCTGAATTGGTAGTTTTCCGATTCGACTCATATTCTTTCCTTTCTATTAATAGACCTTAACCAGTACTTCACCACCTAGACGCTGCTTGGCAGCTTCTTGACCAGTGATAACACCTTTTGAGGTACTGACGAGAACGACACCTCGTCCACTTTTTACTTTTGGAATATCACGCGCTGCGACGTAGACTCGACGACCAGGTTTTGAAACCTTCTGGATTTCATTAATGGTCGAGTTCTCGCCCGGTTCGTTGATCGTTACGACGAGTATGTCGCGCGGTTTAGCGGCTTCAATCGAAACGGCTGTAAGATAACCGGCTTTCTTTAGCTCTGTGGCAACAGTGTGCTTAAGTTTGCTTGAAGGTACGCGGATTTCGTTTTTGCCAACCATGACAGCGTTACGAATACGAGTCAGGAGGTCAGCGATTGGGTCTGTAGATTGTAGTGACATATGCTATCTCCTTTCCTACCAACTACTCTTTGTAACGCCAGGGATCTCACCCTTGGAGGCTTTTTCACGGAAGTTAATTCGGCTCAGGCCAAATCGTCGCATGTAACCACGTGGTCGTCCGTGAAGGGCGTCGCGGTTCTTCCAGCGAGTTGGCGAGCTGTTTAGGGGAAGCTTGGCGAGACCTTCTTGGTCGCCCATAGCTTTTAGCTCAGCGCGAACTGCAGCATACTTGAGAATCATCTTCTTGCGTTTTTCGTCGCGTGCGACGGCTGATTTCTTCGCCATTACCGAACTCCTCCTTCTTTCTCAAACGGCATGCCAAACTTTTCGAGCAAAGCACGACTGTTTTGCTTGTTGCCGTTTTTGATGACAAATGTTACCTGTAGGCCGTGAAGCAGTTGAGTCTCCTCAAATGATAATTCAGGAAAAATCGACTGTTCAACGATGCCCAGGTTGTAGTTACCGGCTTTGTCAAAAGCTGATGCGCTCACGCCGTGAAAGTCACGGACACGAGGCAAAGCGATGTTGACGAGACGGTCGAGGAATTCGTACATACGAGACCCTCGGAGCGTAACGCTAATACCGACACGGTTCATACCGGCACGGATCTTGAAGCCGGCAATCGATTTGCGAGCCATACGATCAATTGGTGATTGACCGGTGACTTTTGTTAAAGTGTTGCGAACGACTTCGTAGTGACGCTTGTCGTCCTTGTTCTTACCGACTCCAACGCTGACAACAATTTTCTCAAGTTTTGGAACCTGGTTTACATTGTCGAGACCGAGTTCGGCCTGGAGTTCCTTGACGTATTCTGATGAATACAGGGCTTTCAGGCGAGGAGCGGTAGTTGTGGCAGCTGTTTTAGCCATTACTTGATCTCCTTATTATTTGCTTGACGGGCGGTACGCACCTTGGTGCCATCAGCATTTACTTTGTAGCCAACACGACTGGCTTTGCCGGTTTTTTCGTCAACAACCAAAGCAACTTTGTGGTGTGGCACTGGGACATGAATGTCCTTACTGCCGCCACGTGGATTAAGCGTGCTGGGTTTGGTGTGGCGGTGCTTTTGACCGATACCTTCGATCAGCAGGCCTTCCGCCTTGACGGCCAATACCTTGCCGGTTGTGCCCTTATTAGGACCGCTAATTAGTTTGACGATGTCGCCTTTGATAATACGAGCCATACTAGAGTACCTCCGGTGCCAAGCTGATAATCTTGGCGTAACCCATGTCGCGTAGTTCGCGTGGAACTGGACCGAATACTCGAGTTGCCCGTGGAGTCTTGTCTTCGTTAACGATTACAGCAGCGTTCTCGTCAAAAGAGATGGTGCTACCGTCCTTGCGTTTAATCTGGTTCTTTGTCCGAACGACAACAGCTTTGACGACTGACTTTTTCTTGACAGCTCCAGTTGGGTTAGCGTCTTTGACGGTGGCGACAATGATGTCACCAACGTTAGCGTAGCGACGACGAGTGCCACCGAGCACACGAATACAAAGGATTTCTTTAGCGCCACTGTTGTCAGCGACTTTTAGGCGTGATTCTTGCTGGATCATACCTCTTCCTCCTTTAATTCGATTGAACCTCGGGCCTTCTCTTCGATCTTAATCAGGCTGAAAGATTTGGTCTTTGAGACTGGTCGGACTTCGGAAATGACAACACGGTCGCCTTCACCAGCCTCGTTCTTTTCATCGTGAGCGGCGTATTTGCGAGTAACGGTGTACTGCTTGCCGTAAATTGGATGAGTTTCACGAGTAGTGACGGTTACGGTGATCGTCTTGTCAGCCTTGGCAGAGGTGACAATTCCGGTCAATGTTTTTGCCATAATTATTTCTCCTCCTCGTCGGCTGATCGACGAGCACTCGTTATTGCGGTATGCAGGCGAGCAATCTGCTTACGCTGGACGGTGAGAATGTGAGGATTCACAAGCTCACCTTGAGCGTGGCTCTTGCGTGACGACAAATGGTCAGCCTGAAGGGCTTCGAGTTCAGTCTGAAGCTGGCTGAGAGTCTTTGGCTTCTCGGCCGCAACAGGCTTGGTCGTAGCTGTCTTTGGGGTGCTCTTTGCGTTTGCCATTACGCCTGCTCCTTCTTAATAAACTTGGTTTTCACTGGTAGCTTGTGAGCTGCCAGTCGCATAGCTTCGCGAGCGACTTCTTCTTCAACACCCTTCATTTCAAATAGAACGGTGCCGGCTTTAACTTTAGCAACGAAGAATTCTGGGTTACCTTTTCCGCTACCCATCTTGACGTCCTGCGGCTTGCGAGTTCGTGGCGTATGAGGGAAGATTCGAATCCAAATCTTACCACCACGCTTGATGTAACGGGTCATGGCCTGACGAGCCGATTCAATTTGACGCGAGGTTATGTCGTTATTAGTCATCGACTGAAGACCGTAATCGCCGAAAGCGATGTAGTGTCCGCGAGTCGCAACACCTTCGTTGGTGCCCTTGCGAACTTTTCGATACTTGGTTTTTCGTGGTAACAACATATTTATTCGCTCCTCTCACCCTTGTAGACCCAAACCTTTACGCCGATGATACCGGCAGGTGTTTGGGCCTTGGCGACGTGAAAGTCAACGTCAGCACGCAAGGTGTGTAGCGGCACAGAACCCTCGATAACTTTTTCGCGACGCGCCATCTCGGCGTTATTGAGACGTCCAGCTACCTGAATACGGATACCCTTGGCACCAGCGTTCATGGTGTTCATAGCTGCCATCTTGGTGGCGCGACGGAAGTTCGAACGGCGCATTAGCTGGTGCGCGATGTTCTCAGCGACCAATTTAGCACTTAGGTCGGGACGTTTAACTTCTTCGATGTTAATTCGGATTGGCAAACTAGCGATTTTCTCAAGTTCAGCCTTTAGCTGAGTTACACCAGCGCCGCCTCGTCCAATTACGACACCAGCCTTAGCGGTGTGAATGGTGATTGTGATTAAGTTAGCCGATCGTTCAATTTCAACCCGAGCGATAGTTGGTCGAGAGGCGAATCGCTTCTCAACGTGATCGCGGATCTTGATATCTTCGGCCAACCAGGTGGCGAAATCTCGCTTGTTAGCAAACCAGCGCGAATCCCAGTTCTTGTGAATCTGGAGGCGGAAGCTGGTTGGATTGACTTTCTGTCCCATTAGTTCTTCTCCTCTTTCTCGGCTGGCTTGTCAGCCTTTGAAGTCGCCTTGGCTGGCGCCTTCTTAGGCTTTAACTGACCGGTGACTTCGACTAAAATATTCGAAGACTTTTTCTGAAACGGCAGGGCTCGTCCACGGCTGGCCGGAGTAAAACGCTTGAGACGAGTACCGGTTGTGACTGACAAGGTGTGTAGAACCAATGTCTTAGCGTCGAAGCCGTGGTTGTTAACTGCGTTAGCGCGAGCACTCTCGATAGCTTTAATTACTGGTTGAGCAGCGCGTTTTGGAGTGTGGCTCAAGATAACTAGAGCATCCTCTACTGTTCGACCACGCACCAAGCTAGCAACTAGGCTAACCTTGCGGGGCGCTTGATCGACATTTTTGGCATAAGCTCGGACAATTTGGAGTTCAGCCATTACTTCTTCTCCTTACCGCCGTGCTTGCGGAATTTGCGGGTTGGGCTAAATTCGCCCAGTTTGTGCCCGACCATGTTCTCGGAAATGAGAACTGGCACGTGGACTTTTCCGTTGTGGACAGCGATAGTGCGGCCGACCATTTCTGGACTGATTACACTAGCGCGAGCCCAGGTCTTGATGACTGTACGGTCTTCGAGACTCAGAGCTGCGACTTTCTTCGCGAGCTTGAAGTCTACGAATGGACCCTTCTTCAATGATCGACTCATTATCGCTTCCTCTTCGCGTCATGACGCGTTCTTACTATTAATCCGCTAACGTCTTTGCGACGTCGGGTTCGGTAACCAAGTGTCAATTGACCCCATGGAGTTCGTGGTGCCTTACCAGAACCGTGTCGTCCACCGTCACCACCACCGTGTGGGTGATCGGCAGCATTCATGACAACACCACGGACAGTTGGTCGAATACCTTTACGGCGTTTGCGACCGGCTGAACCGATTTTAATATTCTGGTGCTGGACATTTCCGACAACGCCCAAAGCAGCTGTGGCTTCGAGGCGGAACTTGCGCACTTCACCTGAAGGCATACGTACTTGAGCATAGTCACCTTCTTTGGCCATCAGCTGAGCTTTCGCTCCGGCCGAACGAACCATCTGAGCGCCTTTGCCGGGGTGGAGTTCAATCGCATAGATCTGAGAACCGACTGGAATGTTGGCGAGTGGCATACGGTTACTGGCTTCGACAGGTGCCTCGGCGCCAGATTTGATAACCTTACCAATCGTCATCGACGTGTCGGCTAGGATGTAGTGATAAAGACCATTCTGATCTTTAACTCGAGCGATTCGAGCACTACGGTTCGGGTCGTACTCAATTTGCTCAACAGTTACAGTCATACCGGCTGGTAGATTGTGGTTAACGAGACGATAGTGTCGCTTGACCCCACCACCACGGTGACGCACAGTAATTCGACCTGAATTATTGCGACCAGCATTTTGTTTGCGGCTCTTAGTCAGGCTCTTGAGCGGCTTACGGGTCGTAATATCGCTCATGTCCTGAGAAGTCATGCCACGGCGTCCAGGAGTAGTTGGGTTGTACTGCTTAATCGCCATTACTTCTTCTCCTCTTCTGTAGCTTGTTCGAATACACTGATCGATCCTTCAGCTAGAGTGACGTAAGCCTTCTTGCTGTCAGTGCGGTTAGTTGTACCAGGGTAACGATTCTTGCCCCGAGAAAAACGAATGGCTTTTCCCGACTGAACAAGAGTTTTGATGCCAGCAACCTTGACGCCATACTGGCTTTCAATCGCTTCGGCGATTTGTTGCTTGTTGGCGACCAGCGGAGCTGAAAACACGTAAACGTTCTTCTGGCTCTGGCCGTAGGCTTTTTCAGTAGTGACCGGTGTCACGACAAAAGTTGTAGTCATGATTATGCCTCCTCCGGAGCTAGCCAGCTCTTGAGAGTAGACAGCGATGACTTTGAGAGTACAATCGCGTCTGCGTTCATAATGTGGTAAACACTCAAGTATTTGGTGCTGACCAGCAAAACGTTAGCAATATTGTTTGTAGCTCGGATTAATTCAGGCGTCTTTTCGTCAACGGCAATCAAGACTTTACGGTCGAGCTTGTGGTCAGCCAAGAATTTGACGACTTCAGCAGTTTTGCCGGTTGTTTTGACGTCCAGGACCTGAACTTTATTAGATTGATTTGCAAGTGTGAGAGCTTGGCGGATTGCTTGGCGTTTGGCGCGAGTTGAAATCTTCTTGGTGTAGTTTTCGTTACCGAGTGGTCCAAAAACGATACCACCGCCCCGCCAGATTGGGTTTCGGGTAGAGCCGAAACGAGCTCGACCGGTTCCCTTTTGTCGCCATGGCTTTTTACCACCTCCGCTAACTAGACCACGAGTCTTGGTCGTAGCACTAGCTGTTCGGCTGTTAGCAAGGTAAGCATCGTAAGCAAGTTTAAGCAGCTCGTGATTCTTGACTTCAACGCCAAACACCTCTTTTGGAAGGGTTGGGGCTGAAGTTTTCGTCGTAGTAGCCATTATTCTTTACCTCCGATTACAACCAGACCTTTTTTAGGACCCGGAACGGCGCCACGTAAACCGATCAAATTGTTGTCGCTGTCAATGTAACTAACGACTAAATTCTTGACGGTAACTTGTTCGTGACCCATACGTCCAGCCATTCGCTTTCCCTTGAAGACCTTCTGTGGATACATTGATCCAATCGATCCGGGCTTACGAGTGTTTCCCTTACCACCGTGAGTTTTCTTGTGGCGGTCAAAGTTGTGACGCTTAATATTTCCGGCGAAACCCTTACCTTTACTCGTTCCGGTGACATCGACGATGTCACCGATTGCGAACGCTGAAACATCGATAGTCTGACCGACTCCGAGTTCTGCTGGTAATTCTTCGACGCGGAACTCCCGAATGTGCTTCGGGGTTACTTTGCTGGACTTAACGTGTCCAGCGACGGC
>DAICYC010000006.1 GCA_027311865.1 Candidatus Saccharimonadota bacterium | reverse complement strand
TTGTTTGATTTGAAATTTCTTCTCTTCGGCCTTAGCTATCAGTAGTTGACGCTTCTCAGTGACCGTCGGCTTATCAACTGACGCCTTGTCGGCTGCTTTTTGACGAGCCTCGATGGCCGCGTCACGGCGCGAATTTACTATGCTATTAGCGTTATCCGCCTGAGCGTAAACCGCCAGTTGGCTCCAGGCTGAGACAGACAGCACCGCCACCAAACTAGCTAATAAAATGTGTCTAACCGTCATATCTACCCCCTTAGGTATTTTGATATATCTACTCTAAGCTCAAGCAATATAAGTTGTCAACAAACAAAGAGACGCCCTAACGGGCGCCCCTTCTACGGTAAAACACGAGGGCCGCATTTCCATAACTACGATTGTCCACCACAACAACCTCCGTCCCGGTCGGCACCTCAGCCTTACCTGCATATGATAGTACCATAAGCCCATTGGGTTTTAATAGACTAAATAATTTTTCAACTGTGGAAAACTGCGGGTCATGAAAGGGCGGATCGGCGAATATGATATCAAACTTTGCCTCAATCGTTGAAGCGACTTTGTTGACCGGCGCCTTGATTAATTGAGCTTTAGATTCATCAATGCCTAATTTTTTTAGATTGTTATTGATTACTTTTTGAGCGATCCGGTCTTTTTCAATAAAGACAACTTTTTTGGCTCCTCGACTGAGAGCCTCTAGCCCGAGCGACCCACTTCCCGCAAAAGCATCTAATACTATCGCACCATTTAATTCGTCTCCAATAATATTAAATAGCGAATTGCGAATTCTCTCGCTCATCGGATGAGTTCGATTAGTACCGGAGCCTTCGATTATCCGACCACCATAGAGACCGGCTATTAGTCGAATGTTCATGCTAGATTTCCGAATCCTTTATTGATGAATACCATGCTAAGACCACTGCTCGTAAAATCTCGGGAATCAGTTGACTATGAACGATATTAGCAACCGACCAGCTCCAGCCAGTTCGTTGAAATAATCGATATACATCCATCGCGACTACTCTCTCGAGGCTCTCGCGAAAGATTGCTTCATAGCCACGAAGTTTCAGGTCAATCAAATCTTGATCGGTAACCGTTGACCGATAACGTCGACCAACCATCGTTGTAGCGACACCTAATTCGAACATCACGTGAGTAGAAAATACACCCTTGCCGCCCCAATATTGCCAGTTTTTTGAGATCGTATCACGACGATTACTACCGCGAATAAAATTTTTCTGCTTTACCGAAACCCTTTCGGTATGAGGCACACCAAAAAGCTCCTCAATTTTATCGGCTAAAGGGTAATGGTGTGCCGGGGTCAGGCCATCAACAATAGCATGTGCCGACCACGATGCTTCGAATGCCGCTCGTTCCATATCGTTGCTTTTGAGCGCCTCAGTTAAGTTGTGAAGATGATCGACAATCATATCGATTAAAGAGGTGTCGTTGGCTTTCTGCGGATCAATGAAATGCCACGGTTCATCTACCGATGGACTTTTACGCTTCACGCCATCGGGTCCATTATTACCTTCAAAATGAAGTATTCGTTTGATTGGTGGAAAGTTAGCCTCATCCCTGATTAGCTTATCGAGATGGCGTCGAGCAATACGATCTAAACGCTGATGTGCGCCCATAACGTTACCGGAACTGAGCCTAATAGTTGTGCCTGCGTACATACAAATTAATTAAGAGTCGTTAACCTTTGATACTTCTCGACATCCCTTTGAAGCTGCTTATATTGTATCAGGTCGAATCCGGTTGCCATCAGTCGATCGACTGATTTTTGGGCTCGCTGAATGAGTTGGCTGTCGGATAATTTAGCTACTCTCAGATTCAAAGCCCCGTGCTGAGCCCGACCATAAATTTCACCCGGTCCGCGCAGCTGAAGGTCGACCTCGGCTAAATAGAAGCCATCATTGCTTTTCTCAATCTCACGCAAACGGCGACTCGGTTTAGCCGAAGAACTAGTTACGAGATAACAGTAACTTTGATGCTCTCCGCGACCAACCCGACCACGTAATTGGTGGAGTTGCGCTAAACCAAAATGATCGGCATCTTCGATAATGATAACAGTAGCATTCGGCACATCGACTCCAACCTCAACAACTGTCGTACTGACTAGTATGTCAATTTCACCGGCACTAAACTGCGCCATGACAGACTCTTTCTCAGCTGGTTTCAGCTTGCCATGCAGCAACCCGATTCGACGATGCTTAAACGGCCCAGCCCGAAGCTTGCGATGCTCAGCCTCAACGCTTTTAAGTTCCTTGTCAACGTCATCGTCAATTAACTGACAAATCACGTAAGCCTGTCGACCAGCCTCCAACTCTCGTTCCACGATGGTATACAGCTGTTCGCGACTATTCGGTGACCAAATCTTCGTTTCGATTGATAATCGGTGGCTAGGTTTCTGATTGAGTATTGAGATATCTAGCTCGCCGTAGACTGTTAAAGCCAAGCTACGAGGTATCGGCGTCGCCGTCATTGATAATAAGTGTGGCATCTTTTGCGACTTCGCCAACAATGCTTGCCGCTGATTTACACCAAATCGATGCTGTTCGTCAATGACAACCAAGCCGAGCTTATGAAAATCGACAGCGTTTTGAAACAAGGCGTGCGTTCCGATAACTACGTCAACTCGGCCATCCCTAATAGCAGCCAACAATGCCTGCCGAGGTTTGCCCTTGACACTACCGGTTAACAATCCAACTCTGGTACCAAACGGCTCGAGCAACCGGCTAAGCGTTGCGGCGTGTTGGCTAGCGAGAATTTCCGTCGGCGCCATAAAGGCTGTTTGATAACCTTTTTGTTGAGCTTGTCGAGCAGCGATGCCGGCGACGACAGTTTTGCCAGAGCCGACGTCACCCTGTAATAAGCGGTTCATTGGACGACTTCGTTCCAGGTCTTGTAGGATATCCCAGGCAGCAATCTTTTGGGCATCAGTTAAAGTAAACGGCAGCTCGGCCACGAAATTCTTAACAGTTGGTTGATCGAAAATAATTGGATAACCCTCAAGCGAGTTAATTTCATTTTTGTTCAAACGACTCGCCAGCAATAAGGAGAACAGCTCCTCGAACGCTAATCGCTCTTTGGCACGCGCCAAGTGCTTACTCGATTCTGGGAAATGCATCGACTGAATCGACTCTGATCGGGACATTAAATTGTCCCCCTCGACCACTTCATTTGGTAAGGTTTCCGGCAGAGACGCCATAAGTGGTCGCAATTGATTAATAAGCTTACGCAGGACTGGAACCTTAACCCCCTGGACGGTACGGTAAACAGGCATTAATACGCTATCAGATTTTGACAGATCGGCCAGCTTTTCGGCGCTAGGATTAGTCAATTGATATCGGTTGTAGCTGAACTCGAAAACACCACTAAAGACGAACTCATCGCCAGTTTTTAACTGACTCTCTCGATAGGGTTGATTAAACCAGACTGCTTGAATTTTACCGGAATCATCTGCCAGGGTGGCGGTCGTTATCCGCATACCTCGCCGCACCGGACGAGTTGAAATAGCTTCGCAACGAGCTTTAATTGTCACATTACCCGGCTCAATATCGGCGATGTGACTAACGGTCGAAAAATCCTGATAATCGCGTGGATACCACTGAATTAAATCCTCGACAGTTTCGATTCCGCCCTTCTTTAGTTGTTCGGCCGTAGCCGGTCCGACACCCTTGATTACCTCAATTGACGAACCGACATTCATACACTATCGAACGAGAATAAAGCTATTCTTGCCTTTCTTAATTAACGTTGGCGCATCGATCACTTGATCAACGTCGATTTTCTGTCCATTCAAGGTTATCGATCGACCGGCGATCAAGCGTAGGGCCTCGGAGTTACTGGCCACGACCGCCGATTGGACAAGAGCCCCAACCACTGTCGAACCCAGCTCAACAACCGGAATCTCTCGGCTCAAATCGTCGATTTCATCGGCCGTTAGGCTCGCAAACTCGTTTTGGCCAAACAGAACTGATGTCACCTTGGCCGCTCGGTCGGCTCGTTCGGGGCCGTGAACCAGACTGGTGACCTCCATTGCTAATCGGCGTTGAGCGTATCGTTCACGAGGGTTTTCAGCCACTGAACGTTCCATCTCAGCAATATCGTCACGGCCAAGCAATGTATAAATCTTGGCATAATCTGCAACACCCTCATCGTCGACATTTAACCAGAATTGATAAAACGCATAGACACTTGTCTTGGCGGCATCTAGCCAGATAGCACCTTCCTCCGATTTACCGAATTTACGTCCCGTCGATCGATTAATCACCAAAGGCGTCGAATAGACGTGCGCCTCACCTGCTTCGATGCGTCGGATTAAATCGACGCCCGTGATTGAGTTGCCCCATTGATCAGCCCCGCAAAGCTGAAGCGTGACACCATGCTTTCGGTAAAGGTGTAAAAAGTCATAACCTTGTATTAAAGAATAGCTGAATTCGGCGTAGCTGATCCCCGTTCCGTCTTCTCCCAGTCGAGATTGAACAAAATCACGTCCTAGCATAGAGCTGAGCGGAACATGCTTGCCAATATCACGTAAAAAGTCGATGTAATTGATAGTTTTAAACCAATCGAAGTTGTTCACCACCTCAAATGACTGCCCGGCGAAAATCTGTTCATACTGTCTGGATATGGCGGCCGTATTATTTGAAATTTCTTCTCTTGATTTCAAGTCGCGTTCTTGCTTCTTGCCGTCTGGATCACCAATCATACCCGTAGCCTCACCGACCAACAAATAGGCTTTATGACCAGCCTCAATAAAATGTCGAACCATCATAGCAGCTGCCAAATTTCCAATTGTCATGCTGTCCGAACTCGGATCAACACCGAAGTAAAAAGACACTGGTTGCTTATCAAGTATCGTCAAGTCCGGCAAAGTCGTTTGATTTACAAAGCCTCGCCATGTCAGTTCGTCGCTCAGCGCCATATATTTGTTTGAACTCCTTTAGTTCGTATCTCTGTTTAGTATAGCAAAGATTGAGACTAGACGAGTCAGAAATAGTGCTATAATAAACCGTGAAACAGCTTATGAATGAGGGGTCACGTGGCTAAAAAATCTTCATCACGCAATCTTAGCGTATATTCTAATCTTTCCAAGCGCCTCAAGGTTAAGAAGGACGCTGCTTCACGGCGGCGAGCCGAGTATTTGTCGACATTGCCCAAGCATCCAGTGAAACGCTTCTTTCACCGACTTCACCCGAAACGTTTGTGGAACTTCTGGTTCAGCAAAGACGGCGCCTCAATAGCCCTCAAAGTTGTTGGTGTGTCAGTACTGGTTATGGCCATCTTTTCGGGCTCACTTTTTGCTTATTTCCGACGTGACCTTGACCAAATTCGACCAGGTGAAATTGACAAGCGCGTCCAGTCGACAGTCACTAAATACTACGACCGAAACGGCAAACTACTCTGGGAAGACAAGGGCGATGGCAACTATAAACTAGTTGTCAAAAGCGAAGACCTCAGTGACAACCTAAAACAAGCGACCGTCGCCATCGAAGACCGTGACTTCTTTAAGCACAGTGGCTTCAGCTTGTCGGGTACCACCCGCGCCGCCTTTAACAATGTTACCGGCGGCTCAGTTCAGGGCGGATCGACACTAACTCAACAACTAGTTAAGCAAGTATTCTTTGCCGACGAAGCCTCAAAAAGAGGCTTATCCGGTATCCCTCGAAAAATTAAAGAATTAATCTTGGCCATCGAAATTGAGCGTATGTATGACAAGGACCAAATCCTGACGCTCTACCTCAACGAGTCGCCCTATGGCGGCCGTCGAAATGGCGCCGAATCAGGCGCGCAGACTTACTTTGGCAAGTCTGCCAAGGAGCTAACCATAGCCGAAGCTGCCCTATTGGCAGCTATCCCTCAAAATCCATCAGTCTATGATCCCTATAATGTGCCCGGCCACGAACGTCTAATTGGTCGACAGCATGCCGTACTGGACGCCATGCGCGAAGAAGGCTACATCACCCAGCAGCAAGTCGATGAAGCTAAAAAGGTCGCTATTCTCGACACTATCAAACCCGCATCGAGTCAGCTCGCCAACATCAAAGCTCCGCACTTCGTCCAAATGGTTCGGACTCAGCTCGAAGCCGAGCTCGGCAAAGCCACTGTCGGTAAAGGCGGTCTGAGTGTCACCACAACTCTCGATGTTCGCGTTCAAGATAAACTCGATCAGGCTATGACCGACATGTTTAATTCCTATGTTCCAAACTATGCCGGTTTTACCAATGGGGCCGCCACAGTCGCCGACAGCAAGACTGGCCAAATCATCGCTCTAACCGGAAGCCGTGACTTTAACTACGAGGGCTTCGGACAAGACAACGCCGCTACGGCTTATATTCAGCCTGGTTCATCGATCAAGTCCTTCGTCTATGCTCAACTATTCGAACAAAAACCGGATGGCCAACAAAACTACGGCAGTGGCACAATTTTACGCGACGAGCCGATCGACAGTATCTATGGAGCCCGTCTCCAGAACGCCGACCGTACTTATCGAGGTGACGTGACAATTAGAACCAGTCTGGCGACCTCACGTAACGTCCCCGCAGTCAAAGCGATGTATATAAATGAAACCGTCGAAGAGGGCTCGACCCTCGAGGCCATTCGTAACATCGGTGCCAAAAGCTATTGTACGGTTGGTGACGACCGCACGGCTGGCCTAGCTCTAGCCATCGGTGGCTGTGGCGTCAAACAAGTTGATATGGTCAACGGCTACACGACATTAGCTCGGGGCGGTGTGTACAAACCTCAATCAACGGTCCTTGAAGTAAAAAACAGTTCCGGCGAAGTCCTCAAGAAATGGTCGGATGTTGAAGGTGAGCGAGTTTTGAGCGAAGAAGCTGCCTATATCGTGACCGACATTCTTAGCGATACAAACGCTAGTGCGTCACTCGGTAACTACGCCGCAAAATACATCCCGGGCGTCAAGACCGCTACCAAAACTGGTACATCTGACAAAGGTGGCAACGCCAAAGACCTGTGGATGTTCAGCTACACACCTGCCCTGGCGATGGGTGTTTGGCTAGGTAATCCGGATACGACGATCCTTAAGAATGGAACTTCATCTCTAGGAAGTCCGATAGTAGCCAGCGTCATGGAGTACGCCCATAAAGAAATATACGCTCCTGAGGAAAAATGGAAGACCGGCGACTGGCTAGCGCGACCAGACGGGATCCAACAGGTTGGACGCGAACTCTATCCATCTTACTGGTCTAAAACTCAAGGTCAAACCAACGCTACACTCACCTTTGACCGTGTGTCAAAGAAGTTAGCGACCGACTGTACTCCACCCGGAGCCCGCTTCGAGGCTGGCGTGGCTAAAAGCACTGATCCGGTAACCAAAAAAGCCATCTACATGAATGTACCGATGGGCTATGACGCGACCAAGTCGGATGATGTGCACAAGTGTGGTGAACCAGGTCCTTCTATCGGTTCAGCCGTCGTTGACGAGAAACCGAACGACACCTGGACCATCAAGGTCACAGTCTCGCGAGGAGCATTCGCCTTGACCAATGTTTCAATAGCCGTTAACGGCAGTAATCTACAGGTCACAAAGTCAGGTGATAGCTATCAGGCGACCTTCAGCGGCGAAGATAATCCAAAAGGCAGTATAAATGTCACCGCCACTGATGCCGGGCTCTACAGCGCCTCAAAAACGTTCTAGGACAGATTATTTACCGTTAGCTAGTTCTACCAGACGCTCCTCATTCGTGAGGGGCTTCTGTTTTTGATGACGGTTAACTGACCGACCAGAGTTCTTCTTGGCAGGCTGAGCAACGGAAGGCTTGGTTGATTTTTTAGGGTTGGCCTTGGTTTTAGGTGATGTAACAACCTGCTTTTGATCATTACCAGTCTTGACTAGTCGAGCAAACATCATCTTGCCGGCGGCAGTTTGGAGACTACGAATAAATTCAATTTCGGCCGTCTTGCCAATCAATTTGCTGGCGTGCTCGACGACAACCATAGTGCCATCCTCTAGGTGGCCGATTGCCTGATGTGAATCATTGCCTTTTTGTGTTAGCTCTAGGCGACGCGTCTCACCAGGTAAATACGCCATTCGCAAGCTCATCGCCAGATCATTCACGTTAATAACCTTGATGTCTTCTACTCTAGCAACTTTATTTAGGTTGTAGTCGATTGTAAACAACGATGCGCCTAACTGTTTGGCTAGTTTTAATAACCGATTGTCGACTCCTTCCGGAGCCGATTCACCGTCGTTATAAATATCGACTCTGACTGTCTCGAGACCCTGGAGAATCGACACTACGTCCAAGCCATGTCGGGCTCGGGTTCGTTTTTCGCTGTCTGAACCATCGGCCAATAGTTGAAGTTCGCCAATAACACTTCTCGGTATCAACAACGGGCTATTGATAAGCCCCGACTCGGCGACGGCCACGATACGTCCATCAATCAAAACTGATGTATCAACTAAAATTGGCTGTAATTTGGCATAACGCTGTTTGGTCGAGTTGCGGACCGAATAAACTTGATAAGTTGAGATCGCCACTAAGTAAAGCAGCACGATGATAGTAATTTGTTCCATGTAAAATCCTTTATTTTTGTAAATAATCGATAAGGGCGCTTCGGACATCGCGAACAGGTGTCATGAATGCTTTGTCTGCCTTAGTAGTCGGCCCGATAGCACGTTTGAAACCGAGCTTTTTAGCTTCGGCGATTCGTCGTTCGACTCCCGGCACTGATCGAATTTCGCCACCGAGTCCGACCTCTCCGAAAACGACCGTATCGTCGTCGATTCGTCGTTCAGCAGCCGCGCTAGCGATGGCCATACATATCGCCAAGTCGGCGGCCTGATCGTTCAGCTTCAGTCCCCCAACGACATTGATGTAGATGTCTTTGTCAGATAATTGTAATTTGGTTCGACGTTCGATAACAGCAATTAGAACGTTTAGTCGATTCAAGTCAAAGCCACTGGCGGTACGCTTAGGATAGCCGAAACTGGTCGGATGTACAAGGGCTTGTATCTCAACGAGTAGCGGTCGAGTACCCTCCATTGTCGCCAAGATGACCGATCCATCAGCTGGCTGTCGCTCGGCTAGCAGAGCTGCTGACGGATTCTGGACTAATTTGAGACCAGATTCTTCCATTTCGAAAATTGCGGCTTCACTGGTTGAACCAAACCGATTTTTTATAGCTCGAACTATCTTGAAGCCGCCGTAGCGATCACCCTCGAATTGAAGCACGACATCGACTAAATGTTCGAGCACTTTTGGACCAGCGATACTACCCTCTTTTGTCACATGACCAACTAGAATCAGAGCTGTTTGCGTCTCTTTGGCGGCCCTGATCAACAGATTGCTGCTGTTGGTGATTTGGCTGACCGTACCTGGCGCACTGGTAATCTCCTGTAGCGACAGGGTCTGAATCGAGTCGACGATCACGGCTGCATATTTGCCGCGACGAATCGTCGTAGCGATATCGTTGGCATTAGTACTGGCTGCGAAGTCGAGGTGCTCCGATCCGTGAGCTCCTAACCGTTCAGCTCGAAGTCGGACTTGACTGGCTGACTCTTCGCCACTGACATACAAAACAGACTGCCCTTCGGCGAGCTTGCTGGTAACTTGGAGTAACAGGGTGCTTTTACCGATTCCCGGTTGTCCAGCCAGCAGCACCACCGCTCCAGGCAGGACTCCACCACCCAGCACGTCATCAAGGTCGGCAAAACCAGTCTTTAAGCGCGAAGAAGTAACATCTGCTGGCACGTCATTGATTGATTGAACAGCAAGCGGCTTGCCGGTCTGGCTAGCCTTGGCTACAGATGAGACTCCACTGTCGACCATTTCTTCGACTAAACTATTCCATTCACCACAATTATCACAGCGCCCCGACCACTTGCTATAGCGAGCACCACAATTTTGACATACGTACTGAGTTCGTGTTTTAGCCACCGATTAATCCACCTCCGGTGCGGCGGCCGGACCCTTAACGCTATCGATGCTTTGATTCAACTTGTCGATTTGACTGGCCGTCTGCTGATAGTCGGCTAACATGGTGTTATATTCGTCGACTAAAGTGAGTATAGATTGACGTTCTGATTCTAATTGATTTGACTGAGCTACCAGAGCAGACCTTTCTGAATAGAAGCTACTCATTGAGCTAAATTCACCTCGGGCGGCTCGACCATTAAACACTTGAATCGCCGCCGACAGATTTGCGACAGCGGCTTCATAACTAGTAGTTTTTGATTCGAGTTGGATTTTTCTGGTTTCGAGTTGTTTTTGGAGTGAGCTTGCCTTTTCAACGAGACCATTAAAGACACCGCTGTAGCGTTCGTGTTGAGCTACAACTGCTAAACGATCAACGAAATATTTACTATAGTATTCATCAAGCTCTGGACCCAAATCGCGAAACTCCGTCGCCAAAATGGAATGAAGTTCATTTACGATTTCGGTCGGCTCATTCCGCTCATAGTAACCAATCCGGACTTTGAGCTCATCGGTTGCCAGTTTTTCATAAGCCTGTCGCAGCAGAACGTCAAGTTTTGACCGGTCGGCTTGGCTCAACCTCTCCCATGCTACATGAAGCATTTCATGGGCCGCCGTCACTTCTTTGATGCCGGTGAGGTCCTGATTATCGATGTCATAGATGAATATCCGATCACCCGTAAAGCAACCGAGAATCGGATTATTCGTCTCTCGACGTTGGCAACTCTCATTGAACTGATCGGCCGCAATAACTTGCGGCTGAGTAGCCCGAAACAGAAAAACCCCACGATCAGTCATGTCGACTTTATCTTCAATACTCAAAATTGATTCAGTCGGCGAAAAAGTCGACACCGCCACATAATCCGCAACGTACTGACGGTTGAACGCTAACCAAGCTGTCGCAAAGATAACAACCAAGCTAATTAATGTTCCCGCTCGGAGATTAGTTTTTGTTTGCTTAGCCTTCTTGTTGAACATCCAACTTTATCTTACCTTTATTTGCCGTTGCTGTCAGTACTGTGCCTTTAGAATATTCTCCAGCCAGTATGCCGTCGGCAATATCATGTTCGAGCATATCCTGCATGGCCCGACGTAATGGACGAGCGCCGTATTTTTTATCGTGTCCAGCGTCGATAATCAGTCGCTTAGCGGCTGGCTTGACCACGAGATGAACACCTTGACGATTGAGTCGCTGCTGAAGCTCGACTAGCAAAGTGTCGAAAATTTTCGATATCTCCTTGCGAGTTAGAGCTCGAAATGTCACCAAGGCGTCGAACCGGTTAATCAACTCCGGTCGCATAATCTTGTCCAAGGCCTCTCGTGCCCGACTAGCATTCTCCCGATGCATATCATCGAGTAGCTTTTCGTCGGATTTACTGCGAGCGCTAAAACCGAGAGTAGCCTCCTTCATCATCGAATCAGCACCGACATTACTGGTCAGAATGATGATGGCATTACTAAAGTCGACCTGATGTCCCTTTGCGTCAGTCAGTTTTCCATCCTCTAATAATTGCAGCAATATATTGAATACTTCGGAATTCGCTTTTTCAATTTCGTCAAACAAGACCACACTATAGGGCTGACGACGTATCTTGTCGGTTAACTGCCCACCATCTTCGTACCCAACATACCCAGCAGGCGCACCCAACAATCGACTAGTGTTGTGTCGTTCGCTGAATTCACTCATATCAATTTTAATCAAAGCATCTTCACTTCCGAAGACTTCCCGAGCCAAGATGCGCGCTAGCTGAGTCTTGCCGACACCTGTCGGGCCCATGAACACAAACGATCCAATCGGACGATTCGAACTGGCCACACCACTGCGGCTGCGCCTAATGGCTCGCGACACGAGACGGACAGCCTCGTCTTGACCGATAACATACTTGGCCAGGTGCTTCTCTAGTCGACGCAGGATTGCGGCTTCAGACTTCTGAACTCGTTTAGCCGGTATGCCTGTCATCAGGGCAATCGCTTCGGCAATATTATCGGATGTCAACGTAATCGGCGTCTTTTTCTCGGATTCAGCTCGAACCTCGGATAACTTTTGGTTAAGCTGACTAATCCGAGTCTTATAGAGAGCCGCTCGCTCATAATCCTCCGCCAAGACTGACTCTTCCATTTTTTCATTGAGATTCTTCAATTGGCGAGCATAGTCTCGGAGCTTGCTTGGCTTGTGTCCGGACTTCACCCGTAACTTGGCGGCCGCTTCATCGACAACATCAATCGCCTTGTCAGGCATAAACCGCTCGCTGATATAGCGGTCGGCCATATAAACCGCATCCTCGATAACTTCATCACTGATTGAGACACCGTGATGCTTCTCATAGTAAGGCTTTAATCCGCGCAAGATGGCAATCGTATCCTTGAAAGATGGCTCCGGTACGACTATAGTCTGCAGGCGTCGCTCCAGAGCGGTGTCTTTTTCGATATGCTTTCGATATTCCTCGAGAGTTGTGGCGCCAATCAACCGTACATCACCACGAGCCAAGGCCGGCTTTAAAATATTCGCCGCGTCGAGAGCTCCTTCCGCAGCTCCAGCCCCGACCAACATATGAAGCTCGTCAATAAATAGAATAATATTGCGCTGTTCCTCTAACTCAGATAAAACCCGCTTCAGTCGTTCTTCAAACTCGCCGCGATATTTAGTGCCAGCGATCATCCCACTCAAATCGAGTTGAATGATTCGTTTATCGAGCAGGTGTTCCGGCACATCCTCGGAGGCAATCCGCTGCGCCAGACCCTCTACGATAGCCGTCTTTCCGACACCCGGCTCACCAATCAGAACTGGATTATTTTTGGTGCGTCGACTAAGTATTGTTACCAGGCGCTCCTCTTGAGCTTCACGACCAATAACTGGATCTAACTGACCGGACCTGGCTCGAGCCGTCAAGTCAGTGCCGAATGTGCCCAGAGCGCCCTTGCCGCGTTGAGTTCGGTGAGAGGCTTCAGCCTCTGAGATATCGTTCGCCTGTTCGCGACTGTTACGATCAAGATACTCCTCTAGCTCATTAACGATGTCATTGATATCAACCGTCATGTCGCGAAGCAAGACCGTCGCGCGCGCATTCTTTTGAGTCAAGATGCTATAAAGAATATGTTCGGTCCCTAAATAATCTTGATGAAATTCCTTAGCCAGATCCCAACTCATTTTTAGAGTCAGCTTTGCCGTTTCGCTCAAACTCTTGGTGGTAATGGCACCTACCATCCCCGAAACTGGCGACATATTCAGTGCTGACTGAGCTCGGTCTAGGGTCACCCCGGCGTCGGCTAAAATTTTAGCACCAACCGATGCCCCTTGAGCCATAACTCCTAACAACAAATGCTCTGTACCGACATAAGCGCTACCAAAGCCCTGCGCTATCAGAGTAGCGTGGTGAAGACTAGTTCGGGCATTGTCCGTTAGATGAGCTACGAATTCTGAAAAATCATCTGGCATAAATAAGTTCTATCCTCCTCGCTGGTCGTCAAACTTTCCGACCAACCTATAAATAGTATACCAAAAAATTAGCACTCAAAACAAGTGAGTGCTAATTCGATTTGTCAGCCTGATGATTTACTCGGCGACTTCTTCAACAGCGTCAAGTAAGCTGTCTTCGATGTTCTTGCGAGGCGCCTTGTCTGTCTTCTTCGCTGGGGCAACATACTCTTCGATGTCAAGTTCATACCCAGTCAAACGACTAGCCAGACGAACATTCTGCCCACCGCGACCGATAGCAATTGACTGCTGGTCCTCGGTGACATAAACCGTAGCTCGCTTGTCAGCCTCTTTGATATCAACCTTAGTTATTTCGGCTGGCGACAAAGCGTTCTTGATGAACTCCTCGATGTCATCGCTGAAGGTGATGATATCGATTTTCTCTTGGTCGCCAACTTCATTCATCACGGCTTGAACACGGGTACCATGTCCGCCAACGAAAGTTCCAACTGGATCAACGCCCGGAACTGAGCTGGCAACTGCGATCTTGGTGCGTCGGCCTGCTTCGCGGGCGATAGCCTTGACTTCGACCGCTCCAGTTTCTAGCTCAGGGACTTCCTGACGGAAGAGGTATTCGATAAAGGCTTCGTTGCCTCGGCTCAAGATTAACTGTGGACCTCGGTTCTCGCGTTCGATGTCTTTAATGAATACTTTTATGCGGCTTCCGACACTATAAAACTCGCCCTGAATCTGTTCACTCTGGGGAATAATACCGTTGGCTTTACCAACTTCAACACGGACAACACGCGGCTCAACCCGTTGGACAGTACCGTTGACCACGGTGCCAATTTTGTCTTCATATTCCTCGAGGACGACTTCACGCTCGGCCTCACGTAGTCGCTGCAGCACAACCTGCTTGGCAGTTTGGGCGGCGACCCGACCAAAGCTACTGACTTCGTATTCATCCTCGATGATATCACCGATCTGGACATCGGCTTGACGCTTCTTGGCATCCTCTAGGCTAATCTCAAAAGCGTCACTGCCAACTGTTTCGACAACTTCACGGGCGACAAAGACCGTCGCGGTTCCGTCGTTGACATTGAGCACACTTCTGACTTCCTGATCACGTTCACCGTTATCGCGTCGCCAAGCGGCGGCAATAGCTTGTTCAATTACTGACAGAACTGTTTCTTCCGGCAAATTCTTTTCTTCCGCAATGGTGCGTACGGCTAGAGTCAGCTGCTTTAGGTTAATTTCTTCCATATGTTTCCTTTCGTTATCTTTAGACGAAAAACTCCGACCTGCCGGCCGGATTACTACTCTTTCATTATAGTCTCATTCGCCCACTTTGTCAATCAGACATTATTTTGGCAACATGAATCCGACGCACGACTTTAAGACGGTTTTCATCGACGAGTATTCAGCCGGCGTTACCCATAAATTATATTTTCGTTTGATTGCTATTTGCCTGGAGACATATTCACAGCGATATGACTTGTTTGAGGGCAACCAAGAAGCAGCATCGCCGTCGCCCTTTTGCTGATTGGCAAATCCATCAACAGCCAAAAGTTCTAGCGGATCATTAGCCAGCCGCACTCGATCTTCGTACGTCAGCAGCTGCGCTCCCTTCTGCCAGGCATCTGACAGTGCCACGACATGATCGATTTGGACTTCAGCACTCCGCTCGCGATTATAGGTTAAACGTTGACCAGTATATGGGTCGTCTAACACCCCCGATATAACTCGGCAGTCAGCGTCGAGTTCAACCGACGTCATGTCTCGATAAAGAATAATTTGACGAGTGTCGCACCCGTCAACCATTGCCCAACCATCACCGAATTGGCTTCTGGAATATCCGGTTTTTGGAGCCCGTCCTTTGATAGCCAATTGCTCGAGAGCCGCCGAGGTTAATAGCTCTTCGTGCCCGATAGTTGCAGAAGGCGCCGGAGAAGCCCGATAAATCGTCGGAGTATATTCGATAATCAAATTACTCAAACCTGCCAGTGCGGCAACTATAACCAGAAATCGACGCCAACGCCTCGGTAGCCACTTCATCTCTATATTATGAATGTTTACGACTCGTTTCTCAAATTTTGTCCAAATAAATACAGCAAGGGTTAATGATTGCGTCTCCGATGCGTATAATGGTCCTATGACTTCAATCGACAGGCTACTTAATTACTTCAAACCTGAGCACTACAATTTATCACTACAACTAGATCGCCGTGAACGACAATTTAGTGGGACGGTGACGGTCAGCGGCGCGTTAAAACACTCTAAAGACTGGATCAAGCTTCACGCCAAAGACTTAGTGATCGAAACTGTCGTTGTTAACGGCAAAGATGTTGATTTTTGCTGCCGTGACGACGAACTTACAATCAGCCGGATAGATTCTACCATTGCCAAGCAAATAGTTGTTATCGGTTTTAGCGGTAAAATCACTGACCCGATGCACGGATTATACCCCTGTTATTACAAGCAGGATGGAGTCGACAAGGAACTACTCGCAACCCAATTTGAAAGCCATCACGCCCGTGAAGTCTTCCCCTGTATCGATGAACCGGCCGCCAAGGCTAGCTTTGACCTGACCTTGACAACCGAAACGAATATTACAGTCGTTGGTAATATGCCCGTAAAAAACCAGCAAATAAACGATGAGCACATGATAACGCAGTTCGAAACCACACCTGTAATGAGCACTTATCTTTTAGCCTGGGTTACAGGAGATCTACACAAGATAACGGCCCAGACTAACAATGGGACCGAGGTTTCTATCTGGGCCACGCCAGCTCAGCCGGCCGATCGCCTGGCGTTCGCCCTCGACATCGCCACTCGCACGATTGACTTCTTTAATGATTATTTCAACACCCCTTATCCGCTACCAAAATCGGATCATGTTGCGCTACCAGATTTCTCGTCCGGCGCTATGGAAAACTGGGGTCTGATAACTTATCGCGAAACAGCCCTTCTAGTCGATCCAAAAACTTCATCGCTCGATACCAAACGTCAAGTCGCTTTAGTTGTCGCCCACGAACTGAGTCATCAATGGTTCGGCAATCTAGTGACTATGGAATGGTGGAATGACCTCTGGCTAAATGAGAGTTTTGCCAATTTCATGGAATATGTCGCTATCGATCAGCTTGAGCCTAGCTGGAATGTCTGGCTGGAATACGCCAGCCACGAAGTCATCCAGGCCCTACGTCGTGATGCGCTGCCTGGTGTTCAACCGATCCAGACCGATGTCAACCACCCCGATGAAATAAGCACCTTATTCGATCCAGCAATTGTCTACGCCAAAGGTGGCCGATTATTGCGCATGGTCTATACGTTCATTGGCCCCGAGGCTTTTCAAGCAGGCCTCAAGCAATATTTTAGCGACCACGCTTATTCAAATACGGTAGCCAATGATCTATGGAAAAGCCTTGAACTAGCTTCAGGCGAAAACATCACCAAATTAACTCGCCCCTGGATGACAGTATCCGGCTATCCAGTCGTCTCCCTCCACACAGTTGGCGATCATGTCGAAATTACCCAGGAACAGTTCTCGATTGGTCCAAACGGAGCCTCAGCCAAACTCTGGCCGATTCCGCTCGCTTCTAATAATCCAGCCATACCACGACTGTTGAACGACCGAACCGCACGGGTTCCACTGAACGACTTAGCGGACAACTCTACTATCTTGTTGAATGCCGCCAGCACATCGCACTTTATAACCAACTATCATAACTCCATCAAGCAGCGCCTTTTTAGCTCTCTTGGAAAAATCACCGAAATTGACCGAATGGGCCTACTTAACGAGCAGCTATTACTAGCTCAAACCGATTTACTCCCGGCGGCCGACTTGATTGATGATTTGATTTCGTATCGCGGAGAAACGTCGGACGCCGTATGGAATGTGATCAGCCTGGTACTTCATGACCTGCGAAAGTATGTCGAAGATGACGATCCAAGCGATGATCGCTTACGCCGCTTGGCGGCCGACTTAGCCCGTCCAGTCTATCAAAGCCTAAGCTGGAACAGTCAACCGAATGAGTCGGATGCCGACAAGCTGTTACGCTCAACTGTTATATCGTTGATGCTCTACGGACGCGACGCCGAGGCTGGTCGACAAGCTGCCGAGATGTTCCGCTCATCGTCCGTTGAAGATCTAGATCCGGACCTTAGAATATCAATTTTAGCCCACGCGGTTCGTGTTGGATTGACGCCCTCAATTATCGAGGACTTGATTCAGCTTCACCAGAGCACCGTATCAAGTGAGTTGCGTGAAGATTTGACAGTCGCCCTAACTGCCACCACCGAACTATCAGTCGCCAAGAATCTTCTGGATATGATAAAAAACCCTAAACAGATCAAACCCCAGGACGCAATGTCGTGGATCGTAATGATGGCCCGAAACCCACATCTACGTGAACTCACTTGGAGTTGGTTGCGATCAAATTGGGTATGGATTGAATCTGTTTATTCGAGCGACAAGTCTTATGACGCTTTCCCACGCTACTTTGCTACCATTTTGTCGACTAAGAAACAGCTGGAGGAATATGTGGCTTTCTTTGAACCAAAACGCGACAATATCGCCCTCCAGCGCAGCATCGATGTAGGTCTAAGTGAACTACGCCATCGAGTTAATTTAATCGAGAATCAATCGTCGGCGGTTCGCTCAAGACTCGCCCAACTCCAACCAATTCGTTAACTTCATCGGCGATCCACTCACACCGGCGACGACTAAGGCAGGAGCAAGGCTGGATTGAGTCTCCTTTAGATATCGCTGAACACCGCGACGGATATGAGATTGCTTCAATCCCGTCACTGAATCGAGCGGACTAATCGAACCGGTAGCTTTTCGATAGCGAACCTCAACAAAGTATATTCTGTCGTTAAGCTGAGCGATGATATCTATTTCTAAACCTAGTCGTCGCCAGTTCCGTCCGAGAATTCGAAAGCCACGTTTAACCATCAGGTCAACCACCAGGTCTTCGGCTCGTTGACCAAGTTCACCAGACGAACCAATCACCGGCTGCTTTATCGGATTATCGAGCTTCTTTAGAGGTGCGAACGACATACGATGAAGGGGTGTCGGCCCCAATCTCGCTAACGCTTCGCGATGAGCGGCCGTACCGTAGCCAACATGCCTCGAAAAACTGTAACCAGTATATATTTTATCCTGTTTCAACATATAGTCGTCACGCGCCACTTTGGCGACGATCGAGGCGGCCGACACGGCTGGTACCGAACCGTCAGCTTTTGGCACGACAACCACATCGCGATCCGGATAATATTCCGCCAGAAAGTTAACTGTCCCGTCAATCACAATTTTGGCCACTGAATCACCGACGGCGTCATAGGCTCGAACGCTAGCCAATCGAAGGGCAGCCGATAAACCTATCTCATCAATCTCCAAAGCCGACACCCAACCTAAACCATACTTATACTTAGACATAACTATGTCGGCTAGCTCACGGCGTTTCTTTGCCGAAAGTTTCTTGCTGTCATCGAGTCCGATAATTCCATGCTCTCTCGGCAACAGAACGGCACCGACAACCAGTGGACCCGCCCAGCAACCTCGTCCGACTTCGTCTATACCAATCATCATATACCCTATTGTGACATAAAAAATAGAGTCGGTTGAATCCGACTCCATTTGTTTTAAGAATTACCGACTAAGCGTTTTCGTCAGTAGTTTCTGCTGGCGCCTCTGCGTTCTCTTCAGGTTCGGTGACGTCGTTTACCGACTGGCGGTCAAAACCAACCGCCTTAAGACGAGCACTCTTACCACTTCGCATTCGAAGGTAAGATAGATAGTTTCGACGAACCTTGGCTCGACGAACAACTTCAATCTTCTCGACGAGTGGACTGTGCATCAAAAAGCTCTTTTCGACACCAACACCACTGGCAATCTTTCGAACAGTGATACGAGCCGTGTGCGACTTGGCTCGGTCAACTCGAATTACAACGCCTTCAAAAATCTGAATACGCTCTTTGTTGCCTTCTTTAATCTTCTGGTGAACTCGGACGGTGTCACCACTCTTTACATCAACGATGGCCGACTTCTTCTGCTCAGCGTTAACCTTTTGAATCAATTCAAAACTCATTATCGTCACTCATTTACGTTTATGTTGTCAATCGAATATCCAATATACCATAAAACATCGGATTTTAAAAGAGTTAAAGGCCTAAATTACGCGGTTAATCTCTTCCAAGGTCGTTTCACCACGAAGAGCCGCCAACACACCCTGCTGAAGTAACGTCACCATTCCACCAGCTCGGGCTGTCTGCTCAATCACTTCAGCATGTACATCCTTAACATCGCCGCGCAAGAACTTTTGAATGTCCTCGGTGACTAACATCTGCTCCATTACCACAATACGACCCTTATAGCCGAAGGGCGAACCATCAGAAACAACTGGTCGCCACAATTTAGCCGACTCGATATCTGGTTGTTCGATATGATCCGGTAAATCCTTAAGTACCGATTTTAACCATTGTTTAGTCGCTTCGTCAGGCTCATAGGCCTCCTTGGTGTCGTCGTCAAGTCGTCGTAATAGCCTCTGGGCAATAACCAACCTAATTGCTGAGCTGAAGATCGGATTAACACCTATCATGTCAACAATCCGACTAAATGCTGCCGATGTAGTGTTGGCGTGAAAGGTCGATAGGACCAAGTGACCAGTGACCGAGGCTTGAATTGCCGTTTTAGCCGTGTCGCTATCTCGAATCTCACCGACCATCACAACATCGGGATCGAGTCGCAAAACCGACCTCAAGTGATCAGCAAAGCTTTGACCATTGGTTGTATCGACTGGTATCTGAGTCATACCACCGACACTATACTCAACTGGATCTTCAAGCGTTATAATTTTGCGATCGTCGGAGTTGAGCGCATTAAGCATGCTATAAAGGGTCGTCGATTTTCCACTACCAGTTGGACCGACCATCAAGACCATACCGCGAGGATGGCCAATAATTTCATCAATTTCACGTCGCTCTTCATCGCCAATTCCCAATCGATCTAAATTCAGCATCGATTCGTCGTAGTTAAACAAGCGAATCACCGCATCTTGGCCATAAAGAGTCGGCACCATTTCGATACGCATATTCAGGAGCGTTTTCTTGCCGTCACGTTCAAGCTCCATCTGCATATGTCCAGATTGCGGCTCGGTCGAAGCAGTCGACAAGTTTGCCCGCGATGCCAATGTTCCAAGAATGATTCGATATCGATCAGAAGCTAGTTCAGCCACTGAATGCAATGCTCCGTCAACTCGCAGGCGGATCCTGATGGCTGACCGCTGGTTCTCAACGTGAATGTCGCTAGCACCAAGTCGTTCGGCTTGGTCGATCAAATAGTCAAAAACTTTGTCCGTCCCGACGCTATTCAGCGTCTGGCTGACGGCCAAAATCGTCTCGCTGTCGCCATCACGGGCAATTTTGATATCATCGTATTCCACCACTTTTGGCGGGTCATGCCGACGCATAAACGCCATAAAACTACTATTACTAATTAAGTAGTAATCAGCTTTTTGGGCCTGATTAGCATAAGTCTGGTTTAGCTTATCGAGAAATGAACGAGGGGTTTGCGTCGTGACACCGAATTGCCAGGCCGTCTCGTCGCCACCCTGTTTAAGTGGCACCATTCGATTCCGGTACATTTCATCGATTGTTAGAACATCGCCAACTAATTCGATCGAGTCCTCAAAGCTGCGAGTATCCAAGTACGGCAGCCCTAAGATTGCCGCCCGTTGCTGGGTGGTCTGCTCATCCTGAATCCGAAATTGCTCCTGGCGCTTCGATTCGTCCATCTCACCTAATCCTATCAAAAAACATAAGCAATTCACAGTGGTATACTGTCAAGGTGACAGAAATCGTCTTAATTGCCCACAATATTCGGTCGACACATAATGTCGGTTCGATTTTCCGCACCGCCGATGGGTTGGGTGTTAGGAAAATTATCTTGACCGGCTACACACCCTATCCGAAACACGCCGGCGACACCCGCTTACCTCATATTGCCGAAAAGTTAAATTCCCAGATTCACAAAACCGCCTTAGGTGCTGAGGTTGTCGTCGAATTCGAGTACTTCGACAAGCCCCCAATCGATCAGTTACGAGCCGATGGTTACAAAATTGTCGCCCTTGAACAGTCGGCCCACAGTCATGGCCTAGTCGGTTATCAACCAGCTGACAAAATCGCTCTAATTATCGGCGAGGAGGTTCATGGTATACCAGCGGGTTTGATGGAAATGTGCGATGAGTCTATTGAAATACCCATGTCGGGTCAAAAAGAATCGTTTAACGTCAGTGTAGCTACGGCAATCGCTTTGTACGAAATAGTTACTTCACCACAACGCAGTCTTCGCCGACTATCTTAACTAATTTACCAACCAAATTATCATTGGCGTCGACCTTGAAAGGCATTTTAACAGCCGACTTGGTTTCATCGCCGAGCACCAGAACCATATCCTGAAGTCCCGAATGCTCGGTACAGGCTTTCTTGATGGCAATCAGCTGGTCTTGGTCGTTAGGTTGCTTAACTTGAACGTACAATTTCTGGACGACGATTTCGGCCTTGGGCAGGCTAACCGCTACAGCCGGTTGTTTCGATTTTACCGCTGTCGTCTTGGTCTCAGCCGAGGTCTTTTTTCGGTTCTGAGGCAAGCGACGACTCGGCTTGGGCGCTGCCATTTTTTGACCATGCGATTCATAGCGCCGCAACTCTTCGTCATCAACCAGCTGTATCTCGTCAGCTATCAATTTAACATCCTCGACGAGATTACCATCTCGATCCCGTGCATTAACCTTACCCGAGGCTCGAATGACCGCATCCTGCTGAAGAAAACTTCCGACTTGCTCATAAAGATTCGGGAAAACAATCACCTCAGTTTCCGATAGCTTGTCCTCAATTTTAACAAATGCCATCTTGGTGCCGCTCTTGGTGATAATTGTTCGCACCGACGAGACGATACCACCGATTGTCATTTTCTTGCCATCTAGCCCGGCCGTCATTTCAACCAACGGCACCGTCTGTTCAGAAAAATAAGTGTCGTAATTATCTAGCGGATGGGCACTAATATACAGCCCCAGCAATTCGCGCTCCCACATCAGACGCTCCTTATCGGTGTGTCGCGCTGGCGCAGCCTGCAGCTGAATGGTCGGCTGCGAAATTCCAGCATCAACTAGAGCCCCAAACAGGTCAGTCTGACCACTCAGGGTTTCTTTTTGGAGTTTGGAAGCGAAGGCCTGAATCGTCTCAAGGTTAAATAGAATTTCTGATCGATCCCCCAGGCCGTCAAAGGCCCCCGTTTTTATCAGAGACTCCCAGGCCTTACGATTGATTCGCGAAGTCGAAACCCGTTTGGCAAAATCTTCGACCGACTGGAATTTTCCGTCCTCGCGGGCTCGTAAAATTTCTTCGACAACCGAGACTCCAACCCCTTTCACGGCCGACATACCAAAGCGAATTTCTTTTTTGCCTGGTACCACGGCAAACTCAACAAAGCTTTCATTGACATCTGGTGACAAGACCTTAATACCCATATGCTTACACTCATTAATTTCGATCGCCAAACGGTCCAGGTCGCCATAATCACTCGTCATCAGAGCCGCCATGAAGGCTTCTGGATAGTGGGCCTTGAGATAAGCGGTCCAGTAGGCTATTAATCCATAACAAGCAGCGTGGGACTTGTTGAAGCAGTAGGCGGCGAAGTCTTCCAGTTGTTTCCAAAAAATCTCCATGTCCTCACGCTTGGCGTTAGATTGCTCAATTGCGCCGTCGATGAAACGCGACTTCATTTTCGCCATCATTTCCATATTCTTCTTACCAATAGCTTTACGGAGCGTGTCGGCCTCGCCACCCGTAAAGCCGGAGAGGTCTTTCGAAATCTGCATCACCTGCTCTTGATAGACCAAGACACCGTAAGTATTACGTAGCGCGTCTTCCATCTTCGGGTGAGCATAGGTAATCTCACGTTCGCCGTGTTTTCGCTTGATAAAGTCATCGATAAACTGCATCGGACCCGGTCGGTACAGGGCTACCATCGCGACAATATCCTCGAAGACCGTCGGCTTTAATTCGCGCAGGTAGCGTTTCATACCGGCCGACTCCAATTGAAATACACCGGTTGTATCACCGCGTTGGAACAACTCGTACGTCGCTGTGTCGTCAAGCGGTAGCGACAGCAGATCGATGTCATCTTTATGAACCTTCTTGATAATTCGTAAGGCCGTGTTAATAATCGACAAGTTCGACAAACCTAGAAAGTCCATCTTTAGCAGACCGAGATCTTCGACTGGACCCATTGGGTACTGCGTGGCGACCACACCTTTTTTCGACATTTCCACTGGAACATACTTGACGATATCGTCGGGTGCAATAACCACACCAGCGGCGTGAACACCATGACTCTGAATCGTGCCTTCGAGTCGAATTGCGTAGTCAAGAACTCGCCGAGCGGTCGGATTGTTTTCGTATTCGTTACGCATATCAGGATCATCCGCAATGCTTTTGACGAGCGGAATGTGGCGACCTTGAATCGGCGGCGGCACCAACTTGGCTAAACGATCGCTTTCCGAGTAAGGCACCTGTAGCACGCGAGCGACATTGCGCACCGCTGCTCGAGCCGCCATCTTACCAAAAGTCACGATGTTGGCCACTCGGTCCGACCCGTACTTTTCCGTACAATAGGCAATCACTTCATCCCGCCGAGTATCCTGGATGTCAATATCGACGTCCGGCATACTGATGCGGTCTGGATTCAAAAAACGCTCAAAAAGCAGGTCATACTTAAGCGGATCGAGCTCAGTAATTCGAATAGCATATGACACAATCGAGCCGGCGGCACTACCGCGACCAGGTCCAAAAATAATGCCTTGTCGCTTTCCCCAGTTAATAAAGTCCTGGACAATCAAAAAGTAACCGTTAAAGCCCATTCCGTCGATAACCCCTAACTCATAATCGGCTCTCTCCAGAACATGCGCCGGTGTCCGTTGACGAGCTTGCTCGATCGTCAAAGACTCAGCTTCTTCGGCCGCTACCTCACCATAACGCCAGGCTAGCCCACGAAAGACAAGGGTATGTAAGAATGACTTCTCGTCAAAGCCGTCTGGTGTCGGGAACGTTGGAATCAAAATTCCACCTAGCTCCAACTCGACGTGGCAACGATCGGCAATCAGCTTTGTGTTCCGAACCGCATCAGGTCGCGTCTTGCCCCAGCGCTCAATAATGTCCTGAGGATCGGTCACGTGAAGCTCGAACTCCTTGAGTGACATACGCTTTTCGTCACTCAGGAAGGCTCCAGTACCAACACACAGTAAAATCTCGTGAGTATCTTGATCGTCGTGAGAAATATAGTGGCCATCACTGGTCACAACTAGCTGAATGTCGAGTTCGTCGGCCAATTTTTCGAGGCCATCGTTAATCTTCGACTGAACATCCCAGCGTGATGGCGCATCAGGATGACCGTGATCCTGAAGCTCGAGGTAATATCGATCACCGAAAACAGATTTATACCATTTAGCCGTCTCACGCGCTGTTTGGTAGTCATCAACCCGCAGACTCTCGCTAATCTCGCCACTGGCACAGCCGGACATTATAATCAGACCCTCGTTGTACTTCTCAAGTAGCTCTCGATCCATGCGCGGCTTGTAATACATTCCTTCGAGATTAGCCAGTGAACTTAGACGCATTAAATTCTGATAGCCCTGATTGTTCATAGCCAGAATAGTTAAGTGATAACGAGCCTTGTCCTTCTGAGGGTCTCTATCGAAACGTGACCGAGCCGCGATGTAAGCCTCCATGCCGAGAACCGGCTTGATATCGGCGGCTTGGGCTGCTTTATAAAATTCCAGCACGCCGGACATGGTGCCGTGATCAGTAATACCGACAGCCGACATGCCGAGAGATTTCACTACTTCAACCAAATCGGGGATTTTTGACAATCCATCCAGTAAGCTGTGGTGGGTATGGTTGTGCAAATGAACATAGTCTGACGCTGTTAAAGCGCCATCAGCGATCGTTGGTGCCGACGTCCCCTCATTACTCCCCATTTGTATCTAGTATAGCGAAATTTAAGCGTTATGCTGTAGTAAAAATGTCTGACCCCTAAACGCTACTGCTCTGACGGACAATATCGACGATATACTGGACAAAATTACCGATTCCACCCGGCAAGTCTACTAGCAGGCTCAGCAACCATACAGCTAGAGCAACCATTAATGAACCGCCAATTACCGTACCGAAACCGAAGAACAGCCCTCGGACGAAATTCATGTGATAGATAGTCGTTTTTGAGCGATTAAAATCGTAAAACAGTTCTTCAAGCGTTTTCTTGCGAGCGCTATCTTCGGTCGATTTGAGACCAGGCTTTTTCAGACGAGCCATAAAGTTTTTGAATTTTGACATATAACGATTATACGATAAAACAAACAAAGAGCCCACCTGCGGGTGGGCTCCGAGTTGATAACTAAGAAAATTATCGGTTTCGCTTGCGAATTTCTTCGTGAGCCTCTTCATTGGCTTCGCGAAGTTTGGCTTTGGCGTCGCTCGAGACAGTCGCGACCTTGTCCGCGACATCGCCGGCTACGCGAGTAGCTTTATCGACTAAGTCGTCAGCCACACCAGCGGCCTTGTGGCGAACTTCACCAGCTCGTTTGCTGACATCAGCTTTGATGTCATCGGCTTTGTGGCGCAAATCTTCCCGTGTCTCTTTACCGCTCTTTGGCGCGGTTAAAATTCCAGCTACGAATCCGGCAGCGGCACCTACTAATGCTCCTAGAGCCAACTTGTTCTTTGACATGTCTATTCCCCTTTCCGTGATCGCTTAGTGTACTTTTTGACAAATTGTCCGACCGTTTTCGCCAAGATAACCGGTGAGGTCATCTTTATGACACCCTGTACAGCATCACCGAGCGAACTGACGGTTTGCTGAGTTGACTGGGCAATCCGACGAATTTCAGCGGACAATCGAATTAAATAAATAGCCAAAATAATGCCGACAATCAGAAAGATAGACAGAACAACCGACACAATAATGACAAGAATTTCTGCAGCTGAGCTCATATTTTGCTCCCTCCTCGTTTACGAGTTTATACCTATAGTATACATGTAATTTAAATCACACGCAAGTTTAGCTGAGGACAGACTGATATTAGCTTGAAGATTTTCGAGCGGCTAGCCGTTCGCGCAGCAGTTGATTGGCGATTGACGGATTAGCCTTTCCGGCCGATTGTTTCATGACCTGACCAACGAGATATCCGAGGGCTTTTTCTTGGCCCGCCAGATAGTCAGCAATTGATTTTTGGCTCGCCGAATCATCTAGCACCGAACTTACAATCTCCTGGATAGCCGATTCATCGCTGACCTGAATCAAGTTGCGCTTCTGGGCTATCGACTCAGCCGTCTCGCTACTTTCGGTTAACTCCACGAAGATTTCTTTGGCCGCCGTGCTCGATAACTTGCCAGCTATTACTAGTTGCGCGAGTTCGGCATATGACTCAACCTGGAGATTCTTGACAGGCCCCGAGACTTCTTCTCCGGCGCGAACTACACTAGCAAACCAGTGCGCCACGCGCCGTGCCACATCATCGTCGTAATCGTCTTGGATGGCGGTAATTAATTCTGCATGCTGACGAACATCCAGCAGAGACTCGACGACAGATTTATCCAGATTCAGCGACTGCCAAGTTGCTCGAAAGTAACCAGGCAGAGCCCCGACCTGCGACTGTATGTCGTCGATGAACTCTGGCGACAGGACCAGCGGCGGGATATCAGGATCTGGCATATACCGATAGTCCTGGGCGTCCTCTTTGCTTCGCTGTGGCGAAGTTTTTCCGGTCGCATCATTCCAACCTCGAGTTTCTTGAGTGATAGACTCACCTTTTTCGAGCAGTTCAGCCTGACGCAAGAATTCATATTCAGCCGCCCGCTCGACACTTCGGAATGAGTTTAGGTTCTTAACTTCAGCCCGTGTCCCAAGCTGCTTCGAATCTTTTGGTGCGATGGAGATGTTAACATCAAATCGCATATTCCCATGATAAAGATCGCCCTTGGTGACTCCGGCGTAGGTCATCAACCGATGAAGCTCCGTCGCATAAGCTTTGGCCTCAGCGGCCGAATGGATATCTGGTTCGGACACTATTTCGATTAATGGTGTACCGGCACGATTTAGGTCGATCAGGCTACTGTCTAATTGATGAGTCAATTTTCCAGCATCCTCTTCAAGATGAGCATGGTGTAAGCGAACCTTCACCGTTTCACCACTTTCCAAGGGAGCCTCGACGAAACCACCAATAATAATCGGCTGATACATTTGACTAATTTGATAACCCTTCGGTAAATCAGGATAGAAATAGTGTTTTCGATCAAATCGACTGATAGGGGCGATCGTAGCGTTGAGGGCTTTGCCGGCTCGAATAGCTAACTCGACTGCTCGTCGGTTTAACACCGGCAGCATACCAGGAAGCGCGAAATCGACTGGGCTCGTCATTAGATTCGGCTCCTGATCGCGGGCATCATTATCAGCACCACTAAATAATTTCGTCGTCGTATCTAACTGAACATGACACTCGATTCCAATTGTCATTTGGTACTTCTCGTAAGCAATCTCGCGATTCATTAGATGGCTCCCACGTCCTTCAAGCCTTGCTTGAAGCAAGCTAAGGCTCGGCGAGCAGTTACATAGTCAATCTTCACATCACTTTCGTGGGCAATTCGGTTACGCATCTTATGAGCCGCCCAGACAGCGTCAGGCTTCGACCATTGCTTTTGAAAGGTTTTCATCCGTTCACCCATTGTCTGACCCTTAATATTGCGCTGCCGAAGAGCCCGGTCAAGCAGCTTATCGGCGTTCAAGATTGCCAACTGAAAACTAGCCATGTCGTCCGGTTTTAATTGTCGCTCAATCGCTAACCAATCGGCTTGATATTTCGTAACATCTAGCTGGTTCGAGTCGCGCTTAGTGAAGGCAATTATAGCGAATAGTAATCCGGCAAATATCAATATTGCGGCAAAAAATAGAATTATCGTCACATCACCCATCAAATCGTCTCCTCTAATTGCTTAGCTATCCCCAATAACATCGCATCTGATTTCTGCGGACCGATTAACTGAACACCTATCGGCAATCCGTCCGCTGATTCGCCGGCCGGAACACTAATAGCCGGTAAACCAGCCAGACTAGCTGGTACTGTCATAATATCAGCCAAGTACATTTTTACTGGATCGGCAGTATTTTCATTTAGCTTGAAGGCTGCTGTTGGGGTGACCGGTCCGATTAACAAATCGTAGTCCTCAAATAGGCTGTCAAACGATTCAATCAAGAGTGTCCTTACCTTTTGAGCATGAAGATAGTAAGCATCAAAAAAACCACTCGACAGAACATAGCTACCAATCATAATTCGACGTTTGTTTTCTGGCATGAAACCATTGTCGCGAGACCGACCATAGATTTCAGCTAGCGATTGACCATCGGCTCGATTACCATAACGAATTCCGTCGTAACGACCCAGATTACTCGACACCTCTGCCGACACCACAATGTAGTAGATTGCCAAAGCTTGCTTTAGCAGGGGAAGTGAAACCTCCTCAACGATATGCCCGGCGGCTCTTAATTCATTGACGTAGTCATTTGTACAGCGGACAACATCGCTATCGACTTCATCGGTCATTGATTCTTTGATTAGCCCGATCTTCATTGATCGAAGAGGCTCGACTGTGGGCTCAAAAAAATCATCAATCGTCGTCATATCGCGTTCATCTGGACCACACAAAATATCCATGACTAATTCAGCATCGGAAACTGTCGACGACAAAACACCAATCGTGTCGGTGCTACTCGCCATAGCAACAACTCCGAATCGGCTAACCGCTCCGTACGTCGGCTTGACCCCAACTACGCCGTTAAAACTAGCTGGCTGGCGAATCGATCCGCCAGTATCTGTGCCGAGGGCAAACGGAACAATATCGAGTGCCACGACTACAGCCGAACCACCGCTACTACCGCCGGCAACACGGGTCATATCGACCGCGTTTCTTGTTGGACCAAAGGCCGAATTTTCCGTGCTCCCGCCGTGAGCGAAGGCGTCGAGGTTCGCTTTGCCAATACATATCGCTCCCTCGGCTTCTAATCGCTCGACCGCTGTCGCCTGAATTGGCGAGCTAAAGCCCCTTAAAAAGTCGCTGGCCGCCGTTGTCTGGCTATCGATAGTGAGAAAGTTATCCTTCGCGACGAACGGAATGCCAGCTAACCGACCAGTGACCTCTCCCGCATCAACCTTGGCTGCCCTATCGAGGGCTCGATCTTCGCAGAGTGATATTAGAGCATTGTATTCCGACATTGCTTTAGCTCGGGCGATAGACTGTCGGACGGCTTCAACTGCACTAAGGGTTGAGTAATCAGAAATCCGCTTCATTATAAGACCTTCGGAACCTTTATTTGATTACTTTCAACGACCGGTGATAATTTCAACAAATCATCACGATCAACACCATAGTTGTCAACTTTATCTTCGCGCCAGATGTTCTTTAAGTCAGTGACTTGATAGGTCGGCTCGACGCCAGTTGTATCGATTTGAGATAATTGCTCGACATAGCTAATGATATTCTCGAGATCGGCCTGCATGTTGACAGTTTCGGCATCGGTCAACTCTAGATTACTCAGACGCGCTAAATACTGCACATCGTCTTGTGAGATATGTGTCATATCTGTTTATTATACCTCAGACTGTCGTCAACTCTAGAGCTTTGTTTTGATTTCGGCGATTAAATCGCGTAGCTCGGCGGCTTTCTCAAATTCAAGATTAGCGCTGGCCAGATCCATCTGGGCCGACAAATCGCGAATTAACCCGGCATATTCGTCTTTCGGCACGCGTTTGAGATCAATTTTCGATTCATCGTCCGCCTTCTTCGGTATCAGAGCCCGCAAACCCTCATCAACAGCTTTGGCGACACTTGTCGGTGTGATACCGTTTCGTTCGTTGTAGTCGGTTTGAATCTCCCGCCGCCGATTGGTTTCATCAATCGCAAAACGCATCGAATCAGTTTGTCGATCAGCATACATAATCACTCGACCCTCTACATGACGGGCCGCGCGCCCAATAATCTGAACTAAGGCGCTTGAACTTCTCAGGAAACCTTCTTTATCAGCATCTAGAATAGCTACTAAACTGACCTCTGGAAGATCCAAGCCTTCTCGAAGCAAATTAATACCAACCAAGACATCATATACACCTGTTCTTAAGTCGCGCAATATATCACCCCGCTCCAGAGTATCGACTTCACTGTGAATATAGGCTGTTTTTATGTCCAAATCCTGTAGATAAGTCGTCAAGTCTTCGGCCATCCGTTTTGTTAGCGTTGTCACCAGCACTCGCTGACCCTTTGTCGTCCGGTCTCTTATTTCAGCAATCAAATCATCAACCTGCCCCTCAGTCGGTCGAACCGAAATCTCGGGGTCAATTAATCCGGTTGGACGAATAATTTGCTGGGCCGGCTCGGGACTGCGTGATAG
>DAICYC010000005.1:11175-45157 GCA_027311865.1 Candidatus Saccharimonadota bacterium | reverse complement strand
ACATAGCTTACATAGCTCGCCGGAGGAAGCAGACCGGTATCAAGAAACCGCTGAACCAGAAAAATGCCAGGGTGCGCGACTAGCAATAATAAGACAACAGCCTCAGTCCACTTTGTAAAACGTCTTCCATTTGTAGACTTTCCGATTGAGCCTGCAACGTAGTGAACCCACATTGTTGTCCATGCTAGCACCCCAAGTATAGGAAAAAATTGGTACATTGACCTGATACTGCCCGATAATGTTATGAGCCAGAGTATAATACTTATGGCAGATACAAAGACAAACAAAATCCATGCACGGTAACGGTTAAAAAAGTAATGCATCTAGTTTCATTATACTGGAGAAAGGACATACTTCGTTATGAAGAAAAGTATAGCTATATTCTCGGCGACCACACTGATCCTATTGGTTTTGATAGGATTTGGTTTATGGGCGCTTATCGATAGACAGAATAATAAGAACTCTGGAGTACCTAACAATACCTCCACCGAACAGCAAGCAAAAACGTTTACTTTAGATGAAGTAGCTTCTCATAACTCAAGAACCGATTGTTGGACGATTATCTCGGGACAGGTTTATGAACTTACCGATTTCATAAATCGCCATCCTGGAGGTGATGAAGTACTTCGAGCCTGCGGCACAGACGCAACGACTCTATTTACTTCACGTACAACGAAGGATGGACAGTCTATTGGTTCGGGTACACCACACAGTCAAGCGGCTCAAGAGCAACTTGACCAACTGAAGCTAGGAACTCTTGCAAAGTAGAGGGGTCGCAGCCGTGTTGGCCGCGAGAAAACTTTTGATGCATATTGCTGTTGATCAGGGTGCCGATCCTGGTAAGAAATTCATCACATATGTAAACTATCTTGCGGATAATGGCTATACACCACCGAATGCACGCACCTGGGTGGACGAAATTCGTAATCTTGGCAATGAGGCAAACCATGAAATTGTCATCATGGACGAACAGGCGGCAAAAACAATCCTTAAGTTTATTGAGATGTTATTAAAATTTAATTATGAATTTCCCGCGGAAGTTAATGTGCCTGAAGTCGCAGAAGCGCAGGAATAATAGCTTGCGGAGGGTCGCTTATGCCTCTCACTGCCACGAAAGTACGGTTAGCATTTGCTAGCCGTACTTTCGTGTTCGGTTTATGTAGAGGTGATCACGGTCCGCAGCCGAACCCCTTATAGCCAGGATGAATATGATCGAATTGTAAAATCGTTTAAAAATATGATTGCCACGACAGCCCCACTAGCCGAGATACGCGCTCAAGAAGTCGGTGACTATCTTTGCGCCAAATCAGTCTAATTTCATCCAACATTCGTGCTTTTCCTGTATAATAACCCCTAGACTTTACTAACTAACCAATTGGATTATCATGGCAAAACACAAGAACTGGCACGGTGCCGCCCGTAAGCGGATGCTCAAAAAGAAAGCCAAGAGCCTCAAAATCAAACGCGGCTACTAAGAAAATCTCCCGAGAGGGAGATTTTTCATTAAGCACGTGTAAATTGTCTTGACTCATCTAAACGCCGCTTGGCTCACAAGCCTCAGCACAGTCACGACAAACTTTGGCGCACTCCAGCATCTTTTCGTCGCCATCAGCTAGGCGCTCGCACTCATCGGCACACTGACGACAAACGTCAGCGCACAGCTCATTTATCTGATCCGTATTGTCAGATTCGCGAACCGCAAAATCAACCGACAGCTGGCAAACCTTGGCGCAATCCATCATTATATTGATATGATCTCGGGCCGCATGTTCGCCACCCATATCTAGGCAATGATTGATTGTCTCGGTGCAAGTTTTGTAACATTTGTTCATAATTTCCGTGTGATGACTCATTGGCTACCTCCACGTTTATTTTAAAATCTGAGCCCTTAAAACTAGCTGAACCATGTCCAGGCAAATTAAAACCCGCACCGCCTAATCTCGAGAGATAGAGCGGTGCGGGTACTTTACAGTTCGTAGACAGTCGGCGAAGCAAACCCCAACACATCCCGGTGACTTGCCGAAATGAGATTGAGCCGCAACGATTTGTCGTGGTCGTATCGGTTCATAATCGGCACTCGGTGCCGATCGGAGCCCTGCGTGAACATCAACCACGGCAACATTGGCGCTGGGCTACTAGCCTGATTCCATGAACGAATCCAGGCGGGGTAAAAAGCGGCTGCCAGGAACGATTCGCTAATAGCTAGTGTAGCGTCAGTGGTGCTAGGACGATGAACCTCCGCGGCCGACTTGTGTCGATAGGTCAGCGGATTGAACTCTAGCCAACGCACGCCCGGCCGGAACAGCCTATGACCATAATCGTATACGCCACCCTCAGAGGCGCTAATGACTCGATCGTGGCGTACGCTATGGATGGAGCACACCGAACGTAGTACTGCCCAGTGATGGTTGTAGTTATCGCGCCATCTTGCCGGCCATGGCTTCGGTTCGAAGTAGAAGGCAAGAATCGGTACGCCCCGCCGACAGTCGTCGAACGACGGAACAGTGGTGGGAAAATCATCCTCGGCGATACCCCAACCACGAAAACGGTTGAGAGCCTTAATGGTCTCCAGCTGTTCGGCTGGTTCAATCATGTCGTCTGACAACATGTATCGATGAATTTCAGCCAAGGTAACAGTCTGTGGGACAGAGTTGATAATCTCGTCGTAGATGCGCACAACCTCAGCCTGACTGATAGCGCCACTGTCAATCAGCGACTTGATCTCACCATGCTTGGCGTTCAGTAAGCTATGATCAAACACGTTGCCTCCAATTGTCGAAATGTAAAGGTATCTATATATTATATCAGATTTTTGTACTTTCGTAAACACAGGTAATCCTTTATAATAACTCTCATATGACTGAAGATCATGCGATTGCAGCGGCTACGCACGCCCTTCAAAATAGCGGTATCGTTGTCGCCCGTACCGACACCATTTATGGTTTGTTGGCTAAAGCTAGCGACGAAGCCGCCGTCGAGCGTGTTTATGACACAAAGGGTCGCACCGAAAACAAAGCTTGTATCATCTTAGTCAAAGACCCAGCGGACATTCCGTTCAATCAAGACGTTATCGCCGCTATTCTGTCAGAATCGAATCGGCCAACATCTATCATCGTGCCGGTTTCCGGTGCTCCTGGCTGGTTAACCCGAGGCGGCGATACTTTAGCCTATCGGATATTGCCGCCTGGTCACATTCTGTGTGACATCATTGATGAAACCGGCCCACTAATTGCACCCAGTGCTAATCCCGAAGGATTACCGCCAGCGATTAACATTAACCAGGCCAAATCATATTTTGGCGATAAAGTGAACGTCTATCTCGATGGAGGCGAAGTTCCAACTGATGTCATACCATCACGAATCATAAAGATCAGATCCGACAACACCTACGAGACGATCCGAGACTAATATGCCACGCTATCGACCCAAACTTGATGTCAACTTTTATCGCTACCGAGATGTTTGCGCGACGAAACGCCAATTCAAAAATGAAGCCGAAGCCTTGGAGGCGGCAGAATTTCGAATGCTCGAAAATATGACGATCGACCTAACAGTGTATCACTGTCATGTCTGTAATCACTGGCATCTCACGCGCCAAGTTGATCGCAAACAAAAGTGAACTTCTTCACAAACCTTTAATATTGGCTATCGCTGCGTGGACGGACTAGTAGTGCTTATGTATAATACTAATAGATGAAAGGGGAGGCATGAACATACTGACCGTCAATGCCGGTTCTTCGAGCGTTAAAGTCGCCCTTTTTCAAGGTTCTTTGGAGCCGACTACTTCGGTGTCGATTGAGAATATCGGCTCGACGGATGCCAGCTTAATCCCAGAAGGAAAGTATGGATCCTCGGGAACCGCTCCTGTCGAGGCGGTCAATCATGCTGAAGCTGTCAAACAAGCCGTAAAATGGATCTACGATCAGACTAACATCGCAACGATCGATGGAATCGGCCATCGGATTGTCCATGGTGCTGACAAATATTTCCAGCCAACTATTCTCGACGATTCCGTCATAGATGCTATCGATCAGTTAAAACAACTGGCCCCAAATCACATGCAGCCGTCACTCGATTGCGTCAACGAATTGATGAATGAATATCCAGCCGTCCCACAAGTCGCCTGTTTCGATACAAGTTTCTTCCACCAGATACCAGAAGTTGCTCGTACGTTAGCCTTACCCAAACGACTTCGTGATCAAGGTATTCGACGATACGGCTTTCATGGCTTGTCATATCAATACATCCTGGATAATTTCGCCGAACACGAGGGCGAGACAGCCGCTAACGGTCGAGTAATTATCGCTCATCTCGGCAGCGGTTCGAGCATGTCGGCTTGCTTGAACGGCAAACCACTTGATATGACTATGGGCTTTACGCCCGCCTCTGGATTAGTGATGTCTAGTCGGAGCGGCGATATTGATCCCGGCGTCATCGACTTTTTACTCTCTAGCGGTCACGACCGAGCCGACATCCAGCGAATTCTTTACAAGGAGTCGGGCCTACTCGGCCTCTCGGAGATGACCACCGACATGTATACGCTACTCCAAAGCGAAGCCACTGACCCACGGGCCAAATTGGCGATTGATGTCTACGCCTACCATATCCGTAAAACCATTGGCGCCTTCAGCGCCGTATTGGGCGGTGTTGATAGCATCATATTTTCAGCCGGCATCGGTGAACGATCTGCTGAAATCCGGCGCCGGGTTTGTGAACCACTTGAGTATTTGGGTATCAAACTTGACCCCAAGCGGAACGAAGGAGGCGAGCGACTCATTTCGAGCGTCGACTCGGATGTCGGTGTTCACGTCATCCATACTCACGAAGATCGAATAATTGCCAAACAGACTCTAAGTACCATAAAGGAAGAAAAATAGCATGCAACCACACAATACCATCAATCCGGACTTGCTACATAAAATGGATGCGTACTGGCGAGCCAGTAATTATCTAAGTGTCGGTCAAATCTATCTGCGCGACAATCCACTACTAAAGCGACCTCTCGAATTAACCGATGTCAAAAATATGCTTCTAGGCCACTGGGGTACTACACCTGGACAGAATTTTATTTACGTTCACCTAAATCGCATCATCAAGCAGCACGACTTGAACATGATTTACCTGTCTGGCCCAGGTCATGGTGGTCCGGCGTTAATGAGTAATACCTACCTAGAGGGATCATGGAGCGAAATTTATCCCGACATGCCACAAAATGTTGATGGCATGCGTCGCTTCTTCCAGCAATTTTCATGGCCAGGGGGTTTGTCGAGTCACGTATCACCTCAAGTACCAGGGTCAATTCACGAGGGCGGCGAACTTGGCTACTCATTAACTCACGCCTTTGGAGCAGTCTTCGATAATCCTGATTTGATTGCGGCCTGCGTCGTCGGCGACGGTGAGGCTGAAACAGGTCCCCTAGCTACGGCCTGGCATTCCAATAAGTTCTTGAACCCTGCAACCGACGGGGTCGTTCTGCCGATTCTTCATCTCAATGGCTACAAAATCAGCAACCCGACAATTTTGGCACGCATCGAACCCGACGAGCTCGACCAACTCTTCCGTGGTTATGGCTGGACACCTTATTATGTCGAAGGCGACGACCCAATGACAATGCACGCTCAGATGGCTCATGTCATGGACGAAGCTGTCGCCGAAATCAAGCGAATCAAGTCGTATGCTAACGATCACGGCAGCACCATGCGACCACGCTGGCCAATGATTATCCTGCGGTCGCCCAAAGGCTGGACTGGGCCAAAAGTTGTTAATGGCAAACCTAACGAAGGTTCATTTAGATCGCACCAAGTGCCTATCATCGTCGATGAAAATCACACCGAGAACCTCGAACTTCTTGAAAACTGGCTGCGCAGCTATCGACCAGACGAGCTGTTCACCGATGACGGTCAGCTGATACCAGAATTGGCTGAACTTGCTCCGTCCGGCGACAAGCGAATGGGGGCGACTCCTTACGCTAACGGCGGTAAATTGATGCGCGAACTGAACTTGCCGAATTTCCGTGATTACGCTGTCGATGTGGAATATCCGAGCATTCAAAATGCCGGCAACACTCATTCACTCGGGCCGTGGCTACGTGATGTTATTAAACTAAATCAGACCAAGCGTAATTTCCGTATTTTTGGTCCTGATGAAACGGTCTCTAACCGACTTGAGGCGGTTTTCGAAGTCACCGATCGACAATGGAACGCTCGCACCGACGAGCACGACGACTTTATGGCGCCGGACGGTCTAGTGCTTGACGCCCAACTCAGTGAACACCAAGCCCAGGGCTGGCTCGAAGGTTACTTGCTGACTGGTCGCCATGGTATTATGCACAGCTACGAGGCCTTTATTCGCATCGTCGACTCGATGGTCAGCCAGCACGCCAAGTGGCTCAAGATGTCAAACGAGCTGGCATGGCGTGAGCAGATCCCGTCACTCAATTATCTGCTGACGTCTCATGTTTGGCGTCAAGACCATAACGGCTTCACCCACCAAGATCCGGGCTTTATCGACCACATCGTTAACAAGAAAGCTGACGTTGCCCGAATCTACCTACCGCCAGATGCTAATACTCTGCTCAGCGTGATGGACCACTGCTTAAGCAGCCGAGGCTACATCAACTTAACTATTACCGGTAAACACCTAGCCCCTCAGTGGCTCAACATGGATCAAGCGATTGAGCACTGTACGAAAGGTATCGGTGTTTGGGACTGGGCCTCGAACGATAACGACGGCGAGCCCGATGTGGTTATGGCCGCAGCTGGTGATATACCAACGCTCGAAATCATGGCCGCGACTTCGATTTTGCGTCAGCGCTTGCCGGAGTTGAAAATCCGAGTCGTTAACGTTGTTGACCTCATGCGCCTTCAACCAGATACGGAGCATCCTCACGGCCTGAGCGACATGGATTACAACCGCTTATTTACGACCGACAAGCCTATCATCTTCGCCTTCCACGGCTACCCATGGTTAATCCATCGGATGGTCTACAAGCGTAAAAATCAACGCCTCCATGTTCGTGGCTACAAGGAAGAGGGGACGATTACGACAGCCTTCGACATGACCGTTAAGAATGACCTGGATCGCTTCCATCTGGTCATGGACGTTATCGAGCGAGCTCAGTTGACCAGCCCCGAAGCTCAGCAGCTGTACCAAGACATGCAAAAGAAGCTCATCGAACACAAGCATTACATTGAAGCTAACGGCCAAGATATGCCTGAAATTCGAGACTGGCGCTGGGACAAAGCGATTGAGTCAACCGGTCACTAAAATGCTTTCGGTTGATGGTATACTGTCAATATGATGAATCATAAAGACACTCCACCGACCGAAAAGCCGCATCATCGCTTGCGCATCATACGACATATAATTCCCGACCAAGCCGCGACGCCAATGACACCGACGGTTGGCCCACAGGAACGTTTTCGACGAGCTTCACAAATTGTCACAAACAAACTAGGCTCGCCGACAGCCTTTGGCTTGGCCCTTCTATTGATTATCATTTGGGTTGTAACTGGTCCCTTTTTTAACTACTCGGACACCTGGCAGCTAGTTATCAATACAGCAACGACGATTGTAACTTTCCTGATGGTGTTCGCGATTCAGAACAGTCAGAACCGAGATGCTCGAGCGATGCAGCTAAAGTTGAATGAGCTCATCAATACGACTCGTGGTGCTCGAATGGAATTTGTTGATCTCGAAGACCTATCGGACGGCGAACTCGATGTCATCCAGGATCAATTTAAAGAAATTTACGAAAAAACATTAGTGAAGCAAGCTAAATCGACATCGAAAGATATGACGAACGGTCAGTAATTTCGACATAGATTTGCTATACTGTCATATATGAAGCCATTGACGCCATCAACCCCTCACTTAATTGTGATGGTGGGTATACCCGGAGCTGGAAAAACACACTTTGCGGAACATTTCTCAAAGATGTTTGCGGCGCCTTACGTTAATCAAACCGCCATACAGACCATGGCCGGCATCGACGAGAGCCGCGCCACTGAACTGTCGACTTTGATTTTAGACGAAATGCTTAAAACCGGTCGCACCATCGTATTCGAAGGCCCGACCCATCGTCGGACTTTTCGAATGGACTTGGCTAAAAAAGCCCGTGCCGCCGGCTATAGCCCCATGCTGGTTTGGGTTCAGACTGATCCTGTTCAAGCCAAACAGCGGACGATTAAAAAGTGGAAAGTCGATCCAGTTGAATACGATAATTTCCTCAAGCAATTCAGTCGGCCTCATCAGACCGAGCGCCCGGTTGTTATTAGTGGCAAGCATACTTACGCCTCTCAGGTAAAGATTGTTCTCAAGCGCCTAGCTGGCAATTCGCGAACTGATGAGACGAACTCACCAAAACCAGATCGACCCAGCTCACCAGCCAACGCTAGGCGACTGATAATCCGGTAAATCTATGCCGATAATTCACGATAAGGAATTCGGCAAGATCACCATTAGACGAAGCGCTAAAGCCACGCAGGTCAAACTTCGAGTCGCACCTGACGGCACACTGAGAGCATCGCTGCCAGTATATGCGCCGATTTTTCTAGTCAAGCGTTTGTTGGCAAATTCGCGCGCCGAGCTGCGCGAGTTACTGTCAGACTCTCTACCCGACACCACCTATGAGCCCGGCATGCGCATTGGCAAGAGCCATTCACTGTATGTCGTCGCCGGTTCACAACTTGAGGTTAAGCGTCAGGGGCAGAAAATTATCGTCAAACTCCCGGCCAATAATGATATCTATGACCCGATTATTCAACGCGAAATTCGCAAAGTCGCTCAAGCCGCACTTCGGCTCGAGGCTAAGAGCTATTTACCTAAACGACTGAAATATTTGGCTGAAAATCTTAACCACAACTACTCGACGATACGCTTCTCACACGCCAGCGGCCGATGGGGGAGTTGTAGCAGCCAGGGCACCATCAGTCTGAATATTGCCCTGATGAAACTGCCGTTCGAACTGATTGATTACGTCTTGATTCACGAGTTAGCCCACACCAAACACTTGAATCATAGTCCAGCTTTTTGGGCTGAGGTCGAGCGAGGCGACCCAAACTACGTGCGGCATCGAAGAGCCCTAAAGCGTGAAAACCCGACTATTTGAGCACTGTTACTAGAAAATACTGTATAATCATAAACATCATGAGGGTGGCAAAAACTGTATCGGCGGATTCGGATCGAATCATTCGTGGCTTGGTCGTGGTTGTCATGCCAGTCTTTGTTATTCAAATCCTACTGGTAATGTACGGCGAACTTCGTAGTCCAAATTATAGCCAACCTGAAATTGCCGTCGTATTAATTGGCACCTGGATCGTCTTATCGGCTTATCATTACTTTCGACCGTTAAAGTCGAGTCGTGACATCTTAGGTAGATTTATCGCATTTGAAGCCTTAGCACTGGTCACCATCATGATCGTGACTGGTTTCTTTCAACCGTTTATAGCGGCTTTACTGCTGCTGTTTGTAGCCGCCGAGCACTATTTTGGCGATCGTGGCTTCATCGCTAGTGTGCTAGGCGTCGTAATCGCGGCCGGACTCGACACCATCGTTCGAGCACCGAGCCAACCAGAAATTATTCAACAGAATTTGATGGCAACCGTGGCTGTACTGACGCTAGCTATCATCCTCCAGTCAATCCTCGACAGTCAAAAAACGCGTCGTTCGGCGCTAGCTCACAGTCGACGTCAGGAGCGACTACAATACGACCGTATTTCAACCATTATGAACAATATGACCGATGCCACGTTTAGCACCGACAGTAAAGGCACGATCCAGCTCTACAACGCGGCGTGTTTAAATTTGCTTGACACCAACCGCGACCTCAAAGGCGTCACCATAAGTGAACTATTCGAACTAACCAACGGAGACGGTAAGAAAATCCGCTTGAACAGCCTACTCAAAAAAGCCCACCGCACAACCTATCGAGACGATTTGCGGCACACCTATCCTGATGGTGAAATCATTCGACTAGAAATAACCTACGCGCCGATAAAAAGTACCTACGGCACCAAGGGCCGCACCACTGAAAACGGTTATGTCGTCATAGCACGTGATATTACAAAAATGAAAAGCCTCGAAGAAGAGCGCGATGAATTTATCTCAGTCGTCAGTCACGAATTACGAACGCCGATTACGATTGCCGAAGGGACTTTGTCGAACCTCCAATTGATTGTCGAACGTTCCGACAAAATGGACAAGAAAGTCGCGGCTTCAACCATTAAAACTGCTCATGATCAGATAGTCTATCTAGCCAAAATGGTCAACGACCTATCAACGTTATCTCGGGCCGAACGAGGCGTAGCCGACACCCAGGAGGATATCGACGTCTCCGAAATGATTCACCATCTCCACCGACAGTACCAATCCGAAGCGGCCGCTAAAAACCTCAAACTCGACCTCGACATGCCGACAAAACCCGGCCAAGTCCACGCCAGTCGACTGTATCTAGAAGAATTACTTCAAAACTTTATTACTAATGCGATCAAGTACACTAATGAGGGTTCAATCAGAGTCGTCGCCAGGCGCCACGATGGAAAAGTCCGTTTCGATGTCACCGATACCGGTATCGGCATCAGTCGATCCGACCAAGAAAAGATCTTCAATAAATTCTATCGCAGCGAAGACTATCGTATTCGCGAAACTGGCGGCACCGGCCTCGGCTTGTACGTTTCGTCAAAGCTAGCTCGCAAACTTGGCACGAAAATTGAAGTCACCAGCCGACTGAATCACGGCTCAACTTTCAGCTTCGAATTACCGCTCATTGATTAGTTGGCTTCGACGGCAGCCGCCGGTAACTCAACTGGTCGACCCTTCCACATAACGCGACCTCGTCGATATTGAATCGTACTAACAACGACTAGAACAGCCTCTTGGAGAACGATGGCCGGCCAGAGCAGAGCCGCTATCAACCAGCCCCGGCTCCAGATATGTTTCAAGAAATAGCCATACAGAACAACTCCCAGCAGGTAGACGGCTACACCGACAAAGATGGGCTGATGAGAGATCCCGACGAGTCCGGCGATAATCGTGACGAGTGGCGGTAAGGATAAAACTAACAAATCTAACACCACTACCAGACTCCGATTCAGTCGCGACCCGATGAGCGGGTAGAGTAGACGAATACTGGTGTCGATTTGAGAGCGCCATTTCTTTTGCTGGCTGACACCCAGTTTCTCCGATGACATCAGTAGACGATAAGTATGATCATCGCGATAAGTGGCGGCTATATGAGCCTCGGGCTGGATAACGTGCCGGAGTTTGCTGAAATCTGCGAAATCTTGTTCAAACTGATGTCGATCGAGCATCCAGACAGCGCTCGAGACAGCCGGCGCTTGATGTCGATCAAATAGGATTTCCCACAGATATCGTAGTGGCGCAAAAACGACACTAGCTCTTGGGCCATCATCGCGACGAGGTATAACCGATATCATATTGGCTTGTCGAGCGTTCATATAAGAGACTAATCGACCGATTGTATCCGGCTTGATTCGAGTATCAACGTCCATAAATAGCACCAGGCGGCCACTGGCTTCACCGAGTAGCTGGTTAAGAGCATGGTTCTTGCCTAGCCAACCGGCTGGCGACGGAGTACCTTCGATGAAACGAACACCGTCGTGAGCAAACGCCTTAATCAGTGAGGGGGTTTTATCGGCCGACTGATCATCAAGAACCAGAATCTCTAGTTTCGGATACTTACTCAGGAGTACGCTTTGAAGGCATTCAGTCATCGCGTGACTCTCATTTCGGGCCGGAATACAAACACTGACACTAGCCATCTCGTCCTGGTTGGTGAGTGGCTTCAGTTCAGGCAAGTCATTGGCTGAGAAGCGCTTGATCATCAGATTGAGTCGCCACAAACCACTAAGCAGGGTTGCACCTACCACTCCGTACAGACAATACAATAAACCGACGAACATCTACTCTCAATCATACCATCTCATTGACGAATCACCACTGTTTTGCTATGATAATCTTGACAGTCTGCCAGAGCAGACTATTTTAATTGTCAAGAGAAAGAAGGAAGACACGAGCGTGGCAGAAAAAACCAAAGTCACTCGCATCAAAGCGGCCGACTCTAAACCAGCTGCGAAGGTAGCGAAATCGAGCGTCGGAGCCAAACCGAAACGTCAAAAGCGATCAAATATACTCGGCAAAATCGGCGGCTATTTCAAAGGTGCCTGGTACGAACTCAAGCAGGTTCACTGGCCAACTCGTCGCGCCACCTGGAGCCTAACCTTTGCCGTCTTGTTGTTCAGCGCTTTCTTTGTCGCGCTAGTTATACTGCTCGATCTTGGCTTTCAAAACTTGTTCGAATTAATTATTAAATAATAAGGATATAATCCACATGTCAAACAACCGATACGACTCCTCACGACAATGGTACGCCATCCACACCTATAGCGGTTACGAAGAAAAAGTTGCCGATAGCATTCGGCAGCGAATTAATGCTGTTGATATGGCCGACAAAATTTTCGACGTCATGGTACCAAAAGAGAAACAAATTGAAATCAAGAACGGCAAGCGCAAAGTCGTGGAAAAGAAAATTTTTCAAGGCTACGCCCTCGTTGAAATGAAATTGACTGACGAAACATGGTACATCGTCCGCAACACACCAGGCGTGACTGGCTTTGTCGGTACTAGCACTCAACCGACGCCGGTGTCTGATCACGAAATTGCCAAAATCAAGAAGCGAATGGGTGTCGAGGATCCAAAGCACAATATCAACTTCTCAGAAGGTGAAGTTGTTAGCATTACCGACGGTCCATTTAAAGGCTTTGACGGAGCAATTGCCGAAATTGACAATCAAAAAGGAAAAGTCAAAGTTATGGTCAGCATGTTTGGTCGTGACACTTCGGTCGAACTTGACGCACTACAGGTAAAAAAGGTATAATAAGTAAGTTACGCACTAAATAAGCTTCTTCAAAAAGCTGAAATTGCTTCGCAATTATTTATTTAGTACAAGGAAAAATTCAATGGCAAAGAAAATTATCGGCAACCTAAAGCTTCGTATTCCTGCTGGCCGCGCAACCGCTGGACCTCCAGTCGGTTCAACCCTCGGTCAATGGGGCCTCAACATGATGGAGTTCATTAACCCCTTCAACGAAGCCACCAAAGACATGATGGGTAAAGACGTTATCGTCCACATCCAGGTCTACGAAGACCGAACTTTCACTTGGAAATCACTCGGCCAACCAGTCGATGACATGATTCGTGAAAAGGTCGGCATCAAGAAGGGTAGCGCCAAGCCTCACACCGACAAGGTCGGCAAAATCAGCCGCGCTCAGCTCGAAGAAATCGCCGAAACCAAAATGGCTCAGCTCAACGCTATCGACCTCGAAGGCGCCGTGAAGGTTGTTGCCGGCTCTGCTCGTTCAATGGGCGTCGAAGTTACCGACTAGTCCGAATTCACGAAACATCTGTACCCTCACAACGCGTGAGGGTATTTTGTTGCCGATTAGACGCCGTCCGTATACAATAACCATAAGTATGTTACGCACTTCTTCAAACAATCGGGCATTTACTATTGTTGAACTATTAGTAGTAATTGGAGTTATTGCCCTCTTGGTAACTGTCATTGCGGTGGGCTATCGACGTTCACTTGATCAAGCGACTGAAGCCGCCATGTCGTCTGATCTCCGGGCAGCCGCTAGCCGCCTACAGACGGCCCGCGCCGAATCGACCACCAACACCTATCCTGCGTCTCTCGAGGCGGCGGGCTTTAATAACAATAATCCTCGCGTCAGTTATACCTATACTCGCTCGACAGCCCCAGAAGGTTTTTGCGTCCGTGCCTCAACGACCCGTCTCAGCATTCCTGACTATCATGTCACCAACTTGAATCTTAATCCGAAAGCAGGGGCTTGTCCTTGATTAATTTATCGCACAGGCATCGACCTGGTTTCACCGTTATTGAACTGGTTGTCGTGATTATTGTCATCGGGCTACTGATTACCGTCACGGCTGTCGGATATAACATCCTTCAGAATCGATCGAAGAGTACGGCCTTGTTAACAGAACTCAACAAAGCGGTTGATGCCATTGAATTAGAAATCTTAAGCAGTCCTGACGAAACAATCTCAACACTACCAACAACTATCAAGTTACGCCCAGGCTTCAAAATGACCCTGACTGATGCCAGCGGCATCGACGATCCATACTGTGTCAATGCTTACAGCTCTGAACCGCTAGAGACAATGTCGTATCGACCCGGTGACGGCTATCGAACCGGTGTATGCCCAGGTGATCCAATCGGCTCACCAATCGGAGGCACCGTCGGAGAGACTATCTTTGGAGTCAATATCGGCGGCAGTTTTGCTGACTGGCGACGCATCAGTGGCACCGGCATCAACTATGACGCGACTACCAAGCAAATGCTATTGACCCCCAACGTAGCCGGAACATGGTATTCACCACTCTACAAGGTCACCGGGTCGTCATCGGCCACCATAAAAATGAAAAGCTATCCAACGCTTGCCAGCGTCAATCGAACACCGGAGTCTGGCATACACACCGGATCGTCATACTTCGGAGCTGACCGCTCGACACTAGTCCAGAATACTGGCGGCTACACTGGAAACGGCAACGCCGCCGGTTCGTCGCCGCTCAATACTTGGTGGGAGTATACCGGCACCTACTCAACCGGACCTAATGTCCACTACATTCGATTTACGCTATACTCGTCAGCTTATACGTCCGACAATATCCTCAAGGACGTTCAAGTCATTGTTAATCAGTAGTCAATATGCTATAATATAGAGACAATATCAATGCTGGGAGGCGCTAAAAACGCCGTTATGACCACAGAAAGGATTTAACCTATATGGCTAAAAAAGCCGACTTGCTAGCCAAGGCTCATGACATGGGCTTGGAATTGAACGAAAAGAATACAATTGCCGAAATCGAAGCGGCCATCAGCCGATCGGAGACCGCTCCAGCGGAGACCGAGGCTGCTCCAGCACAAGTAGTGGCCGAAACTACCACCAAAGCCGGCAAAAGAAGCGCCAAAGCCTTGCGTGAAGCCGAAGAAGCAGCCGAAAAAGCCGCTCGCAAAGAAGCAGGTGACACCACTCCAGCCGACGGTTCTGACTCAACCGTCAAGAAAGGCCCAAAGCCAGTCACTCGACCATTAATCGAACGTCGCGGCAAGAACTACCGCCAAGTTGCTGAAAAAGTTAACAGTCAACAAAGCTACAGCCTCGACGAAGCCATTAAGCTTGCTGTCGAAACTAACCCATCGAAGTTTGATGCTAGTGTCGAAGTCCACGTCCGCTTGAACGTCGACCCTCGTCAAGCTGATCAGAATATTCGTTCGACCGTCAGCCTACCAAACGGTACCGGCAAGACTATCCGGGTAGCCGTCTTTGCCCCCGAGGCTGACCACGCTGCCGCTAAAAAAGCTGGCGCCGACGTCATCGGTGACGAGGCGATTCTGGCTCAGCTCGACAAGGAAACTGTCGACTTTGACGTCTTGATTGCCACACCTCAATACATGCCTCGACTCGGTAAATACGCTCGACTTCTCGGTCCTCGTGGCCTGATGCCTAATCCAAAGAGCGGTACCGTCGCCACTGATGTCGCCAAGGCGGTTACCGAAGCCAAGGCCGGTAAAGTTGAATATCGGGTTGATAAACAAGCGATCGTACACTTAAGTATCGGCAAAGTCAGCTTCGGCGCCGACAAACTAATCGAAAACGCTCGCGCCTTCTTCGACAGCCTGACTAACCAAAAGCCAACCAGCCTCAAGGGCGGCTACGTCAAGACGATTGCCGTCAGCACCACCATGGGTCCTGGCATCAAAGTTGAGAACTTCATCAGCTAGTTCGTCCGACGCATAAAATTTATAAAATATAGCACCCTGATGGTGCTATATTTTATTGTCAATAACCGATAAATATTGTAGAGTAGGTCGAAGTGGAAGCACCTTCAAAGAGAGGAGCCAGCGATGGCTTTCAAGGCCCAGATCATCGCCGATTCAATCAGCATGGAAGACTTTCGAATCACCACCTTCGAAGCGACTATGCCACGGATCATTCTGGCGGAGCTCAATACTCACCGTGATTTCTCACGAAATTCGGCTAGCACTCGAGCAATCATGACGACAACCCTGCTCGAAAACGTTCTTCGGGAGCCATTTATACCGGAGAAGTTCGGCGTAAACCAGCCCGGCATGCAGGCTTTCAGCCATCTGGCTGGACTCCGACACGACGAAGCGGTTGAGCGTTGGCTGGCCGGACTCGGACGAGCTGCAACGACCGTCATCGAATTGCTGATCGGCACTAAGGAATCCGCCAAGCTGTTTGGCTACAACCCTAGTCGGGAATACGTCGATCATTCAACTATTCTCGGTAAGCTCGATGAACTCAAGCAAACCATACCCAAATCGACCGAATCAATCGATCCGACCGACACACGGCTGAATGTTCACAAACAGTTGGCTGGTCGCCACCTGGAGACGTACTCCTGGCAGACGGTCATCATCACGGCAACCGAGCTGACCAACTTCTTCAAATTGCGCGATCATGCCGACGCACAAGGCGAAATTGCCACCATCGCTCGAATGATGCGTCAGGTGTATGCCGAATCAACACCAAGGTACCGTACGGCGAACGATTGGCACACACCGTATGTCGAAGATGACGAGTTTCCGACCATCGAAGAACGGTTGATGGCTTCGACTTCGCGCTGTGCTGCCGTGAGCTATCTTCGTCAGGATCGAAAGGATCCTGAAAAGGATCGTCGTCGCTACGACAAGCTGCGTCAATCGGGGCACTGGTCGCCCTTTGAGCATCAGGCCAAACCAATGAGTTTGGCCGAATGGCAAGCTCGTCAGAACTTGATTCTCGACGCCACCGCTCGAGACATGCTGTTCACCATCGATGATGACATCATCAGTGACATCCAGCAGTCTCTCGAAAAGTCAGCCAACTACCGCGGTTGGGTGTCCCAGCGACGTCACATTGAGCGCCAGACTGGCACCGTCGTCGTACGCTAAGCCTCTCATCCACCAGCCACCTGTTACTCGTTAGTTTACGAGTAACAGGTGGCTATTTTATTTAGGGATTGCTACAATCACGGAGAAATATCTGACCGACGAGGGCTACACTGTTTTGGCGGAGCGCTTTCCGAGGTACGATCATGAAACCAGTCACCACATTCAACGCTTCTTGAGAGGTGAGTATGGCACCGATGTTCACCCTGAACTCATTTCACTGGCTTATTCCTTTGATCGTATGATGGCCTCGACGGCCATTCGAAACACACTCAAACTTGAATCAGGTGTCGTTTTAGCTGATCGTTTTACGGCTTCCAACCTGGGGCACAACGGATCGAAACTCGACAGTCAGGCTGAGCGACTAGATTTCTTTGAATTTCAGCGTCATTTCGAGCACGAAGTAATGGGCGTGCCCAAACCTGATTTGAACCTCATTATCATGATCGATCCGGAGACAGCCCAGCGTAATGTCGACAAAAAAGCGGCTCGCGAATATACCAATCAGCAACGCGATATTCACGAGGCCGACACCGAACACCTACGCCGAACTTATGACACATACAATTTGCTGGCTGAAACCTATCCGGACGAATTTAGAATTATTGATGGGATTGATAGTGAAACCGGCTGGATGCGAAGCGTCGAATCAATTCAGGCCGATATTCGTCAACATGTTAAACCACTACTCGACGCCATGCTCGATCAGCCTAACGTTCACTAAGCTCGTCGTCTAATGTCGACAGCCAGTGATTAGGATCCTCCACTAAGCGACTAAATAGGTTGGGGAAGTTGTCGCGAATAGCTTTGGCTTCGCTTAGGCGTTGCTGATACTCGTCATTAGCCTGTTTGGCTTGGATATACTTTGTTGAATCCATATTAAAAGCATAGACTGTGGTTGAGATAGGAATTAATAGTGAATATTCCTTTACTTCCCACAGGCGCTTGGCGTACTCATCGAGACGACCAGCCGTGACAGCGTCCTGCTTCCATGTCGGACTATGTCGATCGAGCTGACAAATTGCTTCAAGCGACTCGGGTGGAACAATCGAGTCATCATCTGTTCGCAAAATGAATGATGTTCGCTCACGAACCGTAGTGCCGTCGACCATCTCACCGATAGTTGATTGACGAGTAATTAGCAAACCTTGGCTATAGTCGGGTTCGGCAATCTCTAGTGGCTTGTCAATAACTTTGGCAAAGTGGGCCGCAATATGCTCTTCAGGAGAGATCGTCTTTTTCGACGCTGGCGTCAAGTCGTCATCAACCATTGGATGGCGTAGATCAACAAAACCCTTGACGAAGAATTTCGACTCGGGGTGACGATAGTACTCTCCGCCCATCGACTCGATTGATTCTTTAACCGATCGCTTCATTTCATCTCGTATATCTAGATGTTTACCGTACGGGTGAGTAACGCAGGCTAGCTCCACGCTTCTAATACCGAGGGCCTGACGAGTAATCAGCAGTTCAGCCGGCGAAGCGTGACCAGTTTCTGCTCGGGTCATGATCTCTAGCATCGAATCATTGTTCGCGTAGGCCTCTGGTCTGACGGGAGCTGTCGCGTAATTTTCATGGTTAGCAACGCCTCGATTAACAAATCGAGACGGAACGATCAGTTTCATGTAATTAGCGATATGCTCAGGAGTTGAGGGTGGAATATCAGTCTCAACCAATTCAGCAAAGCCTTTTAATAACTCTAGCTGCTGCTGACTAACGAGCTGGTGGTTGAGTGGGGTTGCCCCATAGGTATCAGGTCGGCCGCGGGGGACTGACCTAGCGATTTCAATCATCTCAGGCGTACAGAGACTAAATTTCTCCGTTTTCTCATCATAAAAAAGCCGTTCGGCGAACATAATATATTTATTATATCACTTTTCGGTGAATTAGTCTATAATTTAGGCTGTTTCGGTATCGCCCTAAAGGGGTTGACCAAAAACACAACATTAAGTATAATCCCTAGAGACAGACCAAAGACAGTGGCCGTCGCAAGACTTAATCCGCCACCGAGGAAAGTGCTTCAACACATTCTTATTAGTCTTTGGCAGTGCGAGAACCAAAGACTTTTTGTTTTTCAACTGCCTGTCCTGATCATTAAAAATTAGGCCAACTACTGAACCACAACAACTAACCAAGGAGATTTTTATGGCAATTAGTCGCGATAAAAAGAACGAATTGGTTGCTGAGCTCACCGAGTTGCTTTCGTCAGCGAAAACAACAACCTACGCTGCCTATCAAGGCTTAAGCGTTGCCGATGTTCAAGACCTACGTCGCCAGGCTCGTGAAGCCGGCGTCACCATTAAGGTTGTCAAGAACCGTTTGGTTCGAGTCGCTCTTAAGGGTCTAGACACCTACAAGGATCTCGACTTGTCATCATTGAATGGACAGCTACTTTACGCTATCAGTCAGGACGATGAAGTTATGCCAGCCAAGGTCCTTAACGACTTTGCCAAGCACAACGATAATCTCGTCATTGCTGGTGGTCTATCGAGCGACGGTGTCCTAATGGCTGCCGACGACGTCAAGGCGCTAGCGGCTCTTCCAAGCAAGAGTCAACTCATTGCCGAAGTCGTCGCCCAACTGTTATCACCAGTCCACGATGTTACAAATGCCCTATCTGGCAACCTTCACGGCTTGCTTGATGGTATCGAAGCAAAAGCAACCAGTTAATTAATTACTACATAGGAGGCTATTATGGCTGATTTAAAGAAATTGGCGGAGACTCTTACCGGTCTTACCGTCCTTGAGGTCAACGAACTCAAGACTATTTTGAAAGATGAATACGGCATCGAGCCTGCTGCGGCAGCTGTTGCTGTAGCCGGCCCAGCTGCCGGTGGTGACGCCGCTCCTGCGGAAGAAGCCAAGAGCGAATACACCATCGTCCTAAAGGACGCCGGTGCTCAAAAAGTGGCCGTCATTAAGGCCGTTAAAGACATCACCGGTCTCGGACTTGGTGAAGCCAAAGCCATCGTCGATGGTGCTCCAGGTAACGTCAAAGAAAACGTTCCTAAGGAAGAAGCTGAAGCCGCCAAGAAGACTCTCGAAGAAGCTGGCGCAGCTGTTGAACTTCAGTAATCAGTTAGCCACAAGCTAAATTACGGCCTAATTATGATCACAATACGTCGCTCCACATTGGGGCGACTTTTTGTTGGACGATTTTTACAACGAAAATGGACTGGTATCTGTTAATAGTGTGGATAAAGTCAATACCGATTATGCTTGCCAGAAACTTGGTTTTGTCATACGGTATGTTTATCGTACAAGCGTACGTGTACCTTCACTAGAGAGAGAAGTTATGACTCTAATTGACGAGCTACTCCAAGCTCGTGCCGAAGCGCAAGAAGCTTACGACATCAAGCAACTCGTCCATGCCGATATGGACGACAAATGGGGTGACATGGCCTGTGCGCGAGCAGCCATGGACAAGTCCTACGAGATTCTGGTCGACAAGCGTGATAACCTACGCAGGCGCAAAGCCGACCTGAAAGGCTACGTGGGGCGGCACGCCGCTGAAATCAACGACCTGGCCCGCAAGATTACTGAGCTAACCGAGCGGGCTGATGACTTGACGACAACCATCCGACTCGTTAGTCAAGACGAATCCGGCTCCCAGTACCTCAGCGACCTGACGAAACGACTAGCCATCGTTCACCATGAGCTCAAGTTGGCAAATCGTCGGCACGGCAAGTTGATCAATGATCGGTCGTCGCTGGAAACAGCCGAACAAACCGCACTCAAATTTGTTCTCAAGGCCGAACAGAGGCACCAGTCGCTGCGTGAAACTTTCCTGAAACTTCAGCAGGAGCATCGACAACTACACGCCTCATTTATTGGCTATAAGCAACAACATGAACACCATCAAGCGCGTAGTCAATCTCTGGACAAGCAGATCCACGATATCAGTCGTCAAAATCAGCGAATGATCGATCGCATGATCGAGCTGGTCAACCTGCCGATGGAGCTCGCACGTCACGCGATTTACCGCTTCAAGGAGCATGACGAAACGCATCACGTCTACTATGGTGGCGTAGGTGAACCGGATGGAGACGGCCACGGACACATTGTCTGCGACAAGGACCTGACGTCTGTCATCTACCTGCGCGAACCATTCGTCCAACGGAAACGGAATCTCTCGGCCTAGTGAAGTTATCCCGTCACACCTGTGGCGGGATTCTTCTTTTTATTGACTTTATGACAACCAATTGGTATAAGTGAGGTGATACAAGTCCAAAAATAGACAAAGGAATTGCGAGTACCGATATGTCTGACCTACCAGAAAAACAAATCAAACGTCTCTACATGCTTATTCAAGAAGCCGAGACTAACTTGGCGGCCGCCAAAGAGTTGCTAATGAGTATCGTCGGCGATGACGGTTCGGTCATCACTCCGAAAACCTCGCACGCCGAAGAGGTAGGCGGCAAAGTTGTTGAGGGCGTCTTTGATGGTCAAAAAATGATTGGACCGGACGGTAAAGAATATCCAGTCCCTGCTAACTATGCCAGCAAATCAAAGTTGGTTGAGGGCGACATTCTGAAACTGACCATTGCCGATGACGGCAGCTTCATCTACAAACAGATTGGTCCAGTCGATCGAACGCAAGTTATCGGTACACTAACCCAACATGATGGTGCTTACTACGTCGAAGCTAGTGGTCGTGAATACCGAATCTTACTAGCCAGCGTGACTTACTTCCGCATCAATGTCGGTGATCAAGTTACGATTATCGTTCCAACTGACAATCCCGACGCCACCTGGGCAGCTGTTGAAGCGGCTCTGTAGTTGAAACTGTAAAAATCACGGCATTTTTTCGCCCGCTTCCCGTTATAATGATAACTAAGAGAGGGAGGAGCAGGGACTGCTATGTCGCGTGCCTTATATCGTAAGTATCGTAGTAAATCGCTTGATGAAGTTGTTGGACAGCGACATATTACTGACGTGCTAACTAAGGCCCTAGAGTCTGGGCGAATTTCTCACGCCTATTTATTCACCGGTCCTCGTGGTGTCGGCAAGACATCGGTCGCGCGGATTTTAGCGCATGCCATCACCCAGCTACCTTACGACGAGGCTGCAACCAACCTCGACATTATTGAAATTGACGCCGCCAGTAATAACGGCGTCGAAGACGTTCGCAATCTACGCGAAAAAGTTCAAATTGCCCCGGTTTCTGCTAGCAAAAAAATCTACATCATTGATGAAGTCCACATGCTATCTAAACCAGCCTTCAACGCCTTGCTCAAAACGCTAGAAGAGCCCCCAGCTCACGTTGTGTTTATCCTAGCCACCACCGACCTCGATAAACTGCCAGCTACCATCGTCAGCCGAACCCAGCGGTATGGCTTCCGGGCTATTGAACCGAGCGATGCGGTGGTCCACCTCAAGAAGATTGCAAAATCCGAAAAGATAAAAATTGACGATGAAGCGCTAGCTCTGATTGCGGATCGGGCTGACGGCAGTTTTCGAGATGGCATCAGTCTGCTTGACCAGGTTGCCGGCCTCGCCGACGGAAAGAAGTCAATTTCGGCTAGCGACGTCGAGTTGGCACTTGGCCTGGCTCCAAAGTCGCTCATTTCGGATATTATCACGTACCTCAAAAACCTCGACACCGAGGCTATCGTTAACTCACTGACTAATGCTCGGAGCCAAGGCTTGAGTCCACTAACGCTAGCCAGTCAGCTAGCTCAGTCGCTTACCGAATTGTCGACTGAACATCCAGAATTTTTTGATGTCATCGACCAACTCCTAGATGTAAACCGGTCATCTCAACCGCACCTTAAATTATTGTCGGTACTTGGTCGAGCGTCACACAATCCAAAGCCGTCAAAAAATGTCGCCCTGTCGTCTCCGGTCAAAGAGGTGAGCGCTACTATAGCGTCTCTAGCCAAACAGGCGACACGCAAAAAACCGGTTGATCCACCGGACGAAGTTCCGATTGGTATCAAAGAACTACCGGCCGTCGAACCGGCTGACTTCGACTGGGATAAACTATTAGATTATGTTAAGGAAAATTTCGTCGCTCTTTATAGCGTCCTGAACAAGTGCAAGCCCGAACTCGATGGCGCCATCCTGAAGCTTTATACCGGCAACGCGTTCTACAAAAAGAAACTCGACGACAGCAAGTACAGCCCATTACTGTATCAATCACTTCAACAAATCGGCTGTGCCGACCTGGCAATAGAGACAATTCCTCGTGTCGCCCCGCCAAAGAGTAGCCAGGCCGCATCGGTTGTTGCTATTATGGGCGGAGGAGAAGAAGTTAACTTGGAGGCCGAGGCAACTAAACCCGCCACTGCTTGATAATTATGGCGACAAAAACAATTCCCGCCGGTAAAATACCACCCCAGAATCTCGACGCAGAGATGAGCTTACTTGGTGCGGTTCTAATCGACGAAGAGGTGATGGCCGACATATCGGATCACGTCCGGTCGGAGGATTTTTACGACAAACGCCATGGCATCATTTATTCAGCCATGATGCGTCTGTACGAAAAGCACAAACCGGTTGACCTGTTAACCTTGACCGACGAAATCAAGCGCAAAAACGAATTAGACGAAATCGGCGGATCGGCTTATCTCACCGACCTAACTAATTACGTTCCGACTGCCGCCCATGCCGAAGCTTACGCTGAGCTAGTATCTCAAAAGGCTGTCCGGCGCCGCTTAATCAAGGCTAGTGCTGATATCTCAGAGCTGAGCTTTGACGAAGAATACACCACCCAGGAACTACTCGAAAAGGCCGAAGCCGAATTATTCTCAGTTAGCGATCAGTCGCTCAAGCAAGATCTAGTCAGTATGGAGTCGATTTTGACCGAAAGCTTCGATCGCATGGAGGAGCTCCATCGCAATAAAGGCAGTCTACGGGGAATCAGAACTGGCTATCGAGATATGGACAACATGACAGCTGGGCTTCAGCGATCCGACCTGATCATTCTGGCGGCGCGGCCGGCAATGGGAAAAACGACCCTTGTCACCAATCTAGCTTATAACGTGGCGACGATAAACAAACTACCAGTTCTGTTCTTTAGCCTTGAGATGAGCAAGGAGCAGTTGGTTGACCGTATGCTCGCCGATGCTTCGGGGGTCGACGCTTGGAACATTCGAACCGGTAATCTGTCTGACGAAGACTTTAGTAAACTGTCTGAAGCGATGGGGGAGATGGCCGAAGCGCCAATCTTCATCGATGACACACCTGGTGTCAGTGTCCTAGAAATGCGCACCAAGGCCCGTCGAATCGCCCACGAACAACCACTTGGTTTAATCATCGTCGACTACCTACAACTAATGCAAGGCTCGGGACGCAGCGACGGCAACCGCGTCCAAGAGGTAAGTGAAATTTCACGAGGTCTCAAACTCATTGCTCGCGAACTGAATGTACCAGTTATCGCTCTGTCGCAGTTGTCCCGTTCGGTAGAAAGCCGTAGCCCGCAAATTCCCCAGCTAGCCGACCTGCGTGAATCAGGATCGATCGAACAGGACGCCGATATCGTTATGTTTATTTATCGGGAAGCCTACTATAATCCCGAGACCGAGCGCGAAAATGTCACTGATTTAATTATCGCTAAGCACCGTAATGGGCCGACTGGCAAAATCGAATTATACTTCCACCCTGAACGTCTACGTTTCATGTCGCTCGATCGCAAGCACGACTGATCGCGTGTTATAATCAATTAGACGTATGGCACGACCAAAAATCACATCTTTTTCACTCTATAAATATCGATACATCATTGGCTATCTACTCTTGGCAGTGCTGTTTGCGACGCTGCTAATTCTAGCCGGTATTTACATTCCGGGTGGCCTGAGCGCTAACGAAAAACTATCGGTTATCGACAGTGCCGCAATGACTTGGCGCGACCCACGCACCTGGCTGATGATCGACGCGCCTTACCACTTGCTTCAAGCGGGTATCTTGAGTTTATTCGGGGCTAGCGAGTTTACGATTAAGCTGCCGTCCTTGATCATCGGACTATTAACCGGTATTGGCTTACTGTTTCTATTACGACGCTGGTTTCCGGCCAGCATTGCCGTGCTTGCCTCAACCATCGCGATAGTAACTGGTCAATTTTTGTTCATTGCTCAGAGTGGCGCGCCACTAATTATGCATATTTTCTGGCCGGTGCTCATCTTGCTGCTCGGTACCCAAGTAACGAGAACCAAGAGCCATCGATTCGCCTGGAAGATCGTCTTCACAATTGCGGCTGCTCTGAGCCTCTACACGCCACTAAGCATCTACGTTTTACTGGCGGTTGTAGCCACCATCGCTTTACACCCTCACTTGCGACTAACCATCAAACGGATGTCAGTCGTACGGATCAGCACTTGCGTAGCCATAGCCATTATCTTGACCGCACCGTTGATTTGGCTGTCAATTAGCAATTCAGCGGCCGGTCTAGAGCTACTAGGCTTGAGTCAACTGCCAATCGACGTCGTATCGAACTTGAAGCAATTAGCCAGCCAATACCTGTTGTTTTGGCAGCCTGACGCCGGTGAAATACTAACTCCAGTCTTTGGGCTGGCGACAACCTTATTGATTGGCCTGGGTGTCTATCGTCTCATTCGGACCAGTCAGACAACCAGGAGTTACCTGATTATGATTTGGCTGCTTCTTCTAGCTCCAATCGCCGTTTTACATCCGGAGTCGACGGCCATATTGACACTACCGGCGGTGTTATTATTAGCAGCGGGTCTAACCAGCTTGATTAAATATTGGTATCGACTATTTCCACTAAATCCTTACGCTCGAATCGCCGGCTTAATTCCAATCGTCGTCCTAATCAGCGTCATGCTAGGGTCTGGGATCGATCGATACATGTACGGTTATCACTATGCACCCGGCTTGGCGAGCAACTTTAGTCGCGATCTGGCGCTACTGCCAACTGACACCAATATCCTGGTAGTCACTGGCGAGGAGGTTGATTTCTACAAGGCGATTGCCGATTATCGCGACAAGCTGTCTGTACTCACGACTATCCCGGACAACGGGACGTATGCGATGACCGCAGCCGCCTATCAGAAGTCAACCGTCGATCCAACCGAAATCTCGCAGATTATTACCAATGAATCGGCCAACAACGCCAATCGCTTTTACATCGTCGCCACCCCGAACGACAAGAACTAGTATCCACCCTCTATCTGATATAATAAGTAAGAATTATTAACCGAGGGAGAACTTTATGGCCTTAGACCAAATGAAAATGCTGAACCAACTCCGCAAAGCCCAGAATGAACTTAAAAAAGAAATTATTGAAGTTGAGGCCGGTGATGGTGCAGTCGTCGTCCAGATCACTGGTGAACTTAAAATTAAGAAGGTCAGTATTGACCCGGATTTCGTTGACCTCGATGACATCCAACAACTCGAACACTGGGTAGAAATTGCCGTTCGCGATGGACTAGCCAAAGCCCAGGAAGTGGCCGCCGAAAAAATGAAGCCTCTAATGGGTGGGCTAGGCAACCTAGGACTCTAAACCAAAGTGTCTCGTCTCCTGCCGACAGCTCTCGAAAAGCTGATTGATGAATTGGGCCGCCTACCAGGGGTTGGTTCACGCACGGCAGAGCGCTATGCGTACTATTTATTACGCAGCGAACAGCGGATCAACGACTCGATGGCCTCGGCTATTAGCGAAGTCCACAGCCGAGTCAAAACTTGCCCAGTAACCTTTGCTCTAATTGATGCGGATCAGGAACTATCGCCACTGTACGCCGAATCTGACCGCGACAAGACTCTGGTCGCCGTTGTCGAAGAGCCTCTCGACATTATCTCCCTCGAGCGCACCGGGCAGTTCAAGGGCACCTATCACGTTCTCGGCGGAGCAATTAGCCCGATCGACGGCATTGGCCCCGAACAATTGCACATCCCTGAGTTGATAGATCGTATTAAGCGTGATGAAGTCAAAGAGCTAATTATCGCTACTAACGCCAGTGTCGAAGGCGAGTCGACGGCTTTATTTCTCCAAAAATACATCAAAGATGCTGGTATTGAGATAACGATGAGTCGCCTGGCTCGAGGCATACCTGTAGGCGTTGACCTCGAGTATGCCGATCAAATAACCCTCAGCCATGCTCTCGAGGGAAGGCGAACACTGTGAACAAATTTAGCCCGTCTGATACAATGGATACAATGTTTGATACCGCCAGTCAATTGATCGACAACAGTCGACATATCGTTGTTGTCCAGGCCGAGAATCCTGATGCCGACAGCCTCGGTAGCGCCCTGGCTATCGAGGAAATTCTCAGTAACGACGACCGTCAGGTTAGTCTGTTCTGCGCCATCGATATCCCCAAATACCTCCACTATATACAGGGCTGGGACAGAGTCGAGAAGGATTGGCCAAAGTCAGTCGATTTAATTATTTTGGTCGACACAGCAAGTGAAACCTTACTGACCAAAACGTTCTCACAGCCAGGTATTCGTCACCACTTTGAAGTCACGCCGATATTAGTTATCGATCATCACGTCGAGACCGAAGGTCAGCAACTGGGTTTTGATCACAGTACACTAATTGACAGCTCGTGTGTTGCGACAGGAGAATTAATCTACAAGTTAGCCAGCAGTCGAAAATGGATCATCAACTCATCGGCTGCCGAAAGTTTATTCTTAGCCATTCAATCCGACAGTCTTGGACTGACCACTCCGAATACAACCGCCGAGAGCTATCGCATTGCCGCCGACCTGGTGGCACTCGGTGCCAACCCGTCAGACATAGAAAATCGACGACGTGAGTACATGAAAAAGCCGGCCGATATTTTGTCATACAAAGCCAAATTAATCGAGAAAATTAACTATGAACTCGACGGTCGACTAGCAACCGTTCATATAACTTGGGATGAGATTGAAGAATACTCGGATCGCTATAATCCAGGCGCTCTAATTATTGATGAAATGCGGTTGGTGGAAGGAGTCGACATAGCGGTAGCAATAAAAACCTATCCTGACGGCAAGATAACCGGCAAGCTGCGGTCGAATATCCCAATATCTCAACTAGTCGCTGGCTACTTCGGTGGTGGCGGGCATCAATATTCGGCCGGCTTTAAAATATATGAAGATTACGATACCATTTATCGAGAATTAATTGATAGTGTCACCAAGGCCTTAGATGACTATGACAATCAAGCTGTATAACACTTTAACGCGCAAAAAAGAGGCCTTCAAGCCCCGCCGGGACAACAAAGTTGACCTATTTGTCTGTGGCCCAACTGTCTACGACTACGCTCATATTGGCCACGCCAAGACTTACATTCAATTCGATATCTTGGCTCGAACCCTGCGTCAATCTGGTTATCATGTCAATTATCTCCAAAATATAACCGACATCGACGATAAGATTATCCAGCGTGCGAACGATAATAAAATCGACTGGCGTGAGTTGAGCCAACGGTTCGAGGAAGAGTATCTCGAAGACATGCACGCTCTCAACAACACGAGTGTTGATAAGTACGCCCGGGCAACTGACTTTATCGAAGCCATCATCAATCAAGTTCAAACACTCATCGACAAGGGTCACGCTTACGTCATCGACAACGATGGTATTTATTTTGAAATTGCCACCTTCCCTGAGTATGGCAAGCTATCGCGTCGCACCGAAATAGAAGAGCACGATGCCCAGAGCCGAATCGACCACAGCGAGGCCAAGCGTGGCTGGAACGACTTTGCTTTATGGAAATTTTCACGCCGCGATGAACCGTCATGGCCAGCACCCTTTGGTGATGGTCGTCCAGGCTGGCACATTGAGGACACTGCCATTACTGAAACTGTTTTCGGCCCACAGTACGACATCCATGGTGGAGCCATCGACTTAATCTTCCCGCACCATGAAGCAGAAATAACTCAAATGGAGGCAGCTTCTGGCCAAAAGCCACTGGTCAAGTACTGGCTACATACCGGTTTCTTAACAATTAATAATGACAAGATGTCGAAAAGTACCGGCAACTTTATAACTATTCGAGACATTATTAAAGCAGGCTATTCACCGATGGCACTGCGGTTACTAATTCTTCAGTCGCATTACCGTTCGCCCCTAAATTACACTACCGACCAGCTCGAATCAGCTCATAGCCGCCTAACTCGATGGCGATCAATGGCGGCACTTCGTCATCAGATTCACGATCGGCTATCAGACGACAGTAGCAACGACTCCAAGATCTTCGACAAGGCTATTGTCGACTTGCAGCGAGCCCTGGCCGATGACCTCGATACACCGACGGCTCTGCGTGTAATCGAAGATGCCTTTAGCGAGCTACTGGTCACAAAGCCTCAGAAACTACCTAGGTCAGGCCTAGTCGCTCTACTGCAGACCATTGACGAATTACTTGGTTTGCGTTTGCTAGAGACAACGCCTGATATCGACGAACGAACCAAACGATTGATTGTAGAGCGTAATCGCGCCCGGGATAATCGAGATTGGGCAGAATCCGACAAACTGCGGCTCGAAATTGAGCACACTTCCAAAATCACATTGCTCGACACTACTTCAGGCACTGTCTGGCAATTTTTGAACTAATAAATAAGGCAACTATTATTTACCGGCTGCCAAACGACGGCTGGCCCGCTCTGCTCGGCTTCGAGACTGATTGTACTCATCGAACAAGACGCGCAGCGATCCGGCAATCGGAATAGCAATAATACCGCCGACGATACCGAACATGTAGATTCCAATAGTTGCCGCTACCAGCACAGCTAATGCGGATAATTCCAGCTTCTTCGATTGGATATGTGGCGAGATGAAATTATTCTCGACCTGCTGATAAATAATGAAGAAGATGGCGTAAGTGATGGCGGCGGGAATATTATTTAAAGCAATCAGCAAAGTGATGATCGTTCCGGCAATTGTAGCGCCAAACATCGGCACCAAAGACAGAACAAAGGTTACGGCCGCCGTTGGAAAAGCCAACGATCCAGCCACGTTAGGGAAAATGAGGGAGATGACAAATACAGCCAGACCAGCGAACAGCGCACCAATGGCCGATACAAGCAGTTGACCAGTGACATAACCCGAGAAGACCGAATAAATTTTGCCGACAACCCGTTTGTGCTGAATCATTTGATCCTTGTCGCGATAAAGACCCCACACACGTCGCATCCAACCCGGGCCTTCAACCAGCATCAGGAAGGTGAGGACCAAGACCAAAATTAAAGCAGCGAAAAAGCTGAAGACCGAGCCAATGCCCGAGATGATATTCTCGCCGACATTGCCGGCCCAGCCGGCAGCGCTCGACTGAACTGAGTCTAGCGCTGAATCAACTTGCGGCTGGAGACCATACTCGTCGACTAAAGCCTTGAGGCCACTTGACTGATCGAGAGCACTCTCGACAACTGCAGGTGCTTTTTGTAGAAAAACGGCCGTCTGCTGGACGATAGGCGGAACAACCAGAAATAGAACCGCCCCTAAAACTGCCAACACTGCTATATATGCTAAAGCTGTCGCACCAACGCGACTGCGACCAGGAAGTTCGCGATAAATTCGATTCACTGGACCATTTAAGGCTAACGCCAAGAAAAGCGCTATACCGATAATCAACAAAGCCGTGCTCGCCATTCGGATAGCGAAGAACGCTAACGCAAAACCAATTACAACTAGCCAAAAACGAACAAATGTCTGGGTCTCGATATCAATTCTGGTTCTCATGTGACTCATTATACACAATAGGGGACAAACTAGTGTTAATTTCATGATTCGACACCAGACTTGAGATAATCCTTATGCTTCGGGTATAGTTAAGGTAAATGAATCCTATCTATAAAGATCTCCAGAAAATTATTAAGGGCAGCGTCGACACCACCGAAGCCGTCCGGGCGAACTATCGTTTCGATGCCAGCATCTACGAATTGACACCTCAGGCCATTGTTCATCCACACAATGGACGCGACGTCGAAAAAATAGTTAGATTCGTCGCCAAGAACAAATCCGACTACCCGTCACTTGCCATCACACCACGTAGTGCTGGCACAGACATGTCCGGTGCGGCAATTGGCAGCTCGCTAGTGCTCGACATGACAACGAACTTCTCGAAAATCCATAAATTAAACGGTTCGCTTTTGGCGCTCCAGCCCGGCGTCTTTGTGCGCGATATCGATTCTTTACTAGCCCAACATCAACTGATGTTAGGGTGTGCTCCGGCCAGCCGGGCCATCTGTACGATTGGGGGCATGGTCGGCAACAACGCCGGGGGCGAACAATCGCTGCGTTATGGCAATACCGATCGCTGGGTGCGGGTCTTAGATGTCGTGTTGTCAGATGGAAATACCTACCGATTTCAACCGCTAAATCGTCGAGAACTTAATCAAAAATTAAAACTAGACAATTTCGAGGGTGATTTATATCGCCAGGTTTATAAATTGATCGACGACAACTACGACACGATCAAAAATGCTCGACCAAAGGTTAACAAGAACTCCATGGGCTACAACATATGGGATGTCTGGGATAAACAAACTGGCATCTTTGACATGACGAAGCTATTGACTGGTAGTCAGGGCACCTTAGGTATCATCACCGACATGATTTTTGAAACGGTGCCAAAGCCACAGCACACTGGCTTGCTATTGGCATACCTAACCTCACCCAAACAACTTGACGAAATAATCCCCACCGTCATGAAGCACCGACCAGCTACTTTCGAGGGTTTTGATGATATAACCTTCAACCTGGGTGTCAAATATTTTTCGGGCTTTCGTAAACAACTCGGCACCCGTGAACTGCTTAAACAACAGGCTCGTCTCCTCAAATCGGTCGCCAAATTTAAGGGCCACCTGCCCAACATCGTCTTGATGATTGAAATGGAAGGCGACAGCGAAGCTGAAGTCTATCACAAAATAGCCAAGTTGGCCGACGACTTGAAAAAATATAAACTGCGCCTCGACATCGAAAGCGACGAAGAGGGTAGTGCCCCATTTTGGCAAATTAGGCGCGCCTCCTTGTCGCTACTTCGCAATAAAGTCAAAGACAAATACGCATCACCATTCATCGATGACATGACAGTCCAGCCGCGCTACTTGCCGGAATTTTTACCTCAAGTCCGGCGAATTATTCGCAAACATAAATTGCCGGCCACACTAGCTGGACATTTCGGCGACGGAAACTTTCACATTATCCCACTTATGGATATCGACAACCCCAAAGAACAAGCCAAACTGGAACCAGTAATGCGCGAGTTAATCCCGATTGTCCTCAAATATAAAGGCACAATGGCCGGCGAACATAACGACGGCATGATTCGTGGACCGTGGCTGCCAGCAGTCTTTGGCGATGAAATGTACGCTATTTTCAAGCAAGTAAAAACGATTTTCGATCCGCAAAATATCTTCAATCCACACAAGAAAACCGACGCCTCGTGGGACTACAGCATGGAGCATATCCGACAAGGCTCCGACCAGGCCCTGATAAAGTAGATTTTTGACCCATAATACTAGATATTGTATAGTAATAGTATGACCCAAGCTAAAATCGGCTGCGTCAAAGCTGCCACGACTATTCTCGGTGACAAATGGACACCGCACATCATTAGGCTCTTAGCCAATGAAGGTGATGTTCGATTTTGCCAATTCGAGGAACAGCTCGACGGCATAAACCCGCGGACATTATCGGCCCGACTATCCTCACTCGAAAATTGTGAAGTTATCAAAAAGATTCCGACCACGTCACGGCGGCGATGCCGATACAGTCTCACCGAAAAAGGTTCGGCTTTAATGCCAATTCTTCGAGACATGGACAATTGGAGCCAAAACTTCGCTTCAGCAAGCTCTCAGTAAAACTGTGATACAATTTACAGCATGAGAGTGCTTATAATCGAAGACGAGCACAAAATAGCGAGAGCCCTCAAACGTGTGCTCGAACAGGAGACTTTCGCCGTTGACGTCGCTTACGACGGTGATGAAGGTTACGCCATGGCCACAACCGAACCTTATGACGTAGCAATTATCGACCGCATGGTGCCAGGTGAATACGATGGCATCGCCATCATCCGCGCGATGCGTGATAAAAAAATCCACACTCCAGTATTAATTCTTAGCGCCCTGGGTGGTGTCAACGATCGAACCAGCGGCCTAGATGCCGGAGCCGACGATTATCTCGTCAAACCCTTCGCGCTGGAAGAGCTTTTGGCTCGAGTTCGCGCACTGTTACGACGTCCGACCGAACAACAGTCAACCGTTCTAGAAGTCGGTGATCTCAAGCTAAATACTCTGACTTATTCAGTCGAACGAGATGGTCGACGAATTAATCTCACTAGTAAAGAATTTGCCTTGCTCGAGTATTTGATGCGCAACCAAGGCCGTCCGCTCAGCAAAGACGTTATTATCAGTCACGTATGGGACTATGACGCCGATATATTACCAAATACGGTCGAAGTCTACATCAAGTATTTACGTAATAAAATCGATAAAGGCTTCGTCCAGCCGTTGATTCGAACGGTCCGTGGCTTCGGCTACAAGATTGAAGCTTAGGTGTAAAACATGAAGCTCTTTCAGTCGGCCACCTTCAAGCTGACGGTGTGGTATCTAGCTATTCTAGTGACGTTGAGTCTGATTTTTAGTGTTGCGATTTATGCTATCGCATTTACAGAGCTAAACAACCGCCTCGAAAATTTACAGCGCGGCTTGACTGGTAATGATTTTATCGTTATCACACCAGACCATGCTAGAACTGATCAGTACCGTCTCAATCAATCCCGCCAAGCCAGCGAACAACTAATTTCGTCACTATTTTACGTCAACCTGATTGTATTTGTTGGTGGCGGTATCGGTAGTTATTTGCTGGCTCGGCGAACTCTTGATCCAATCCAACGATCACACGAAGCCATGAGTCGATTCACTAGTGACGCCAGCCACGAGCTACGAACGCCGTTGGCCGCCATGAAAACTGAATTGGAAGTTGCCCTGCGCGACGACAGCCTATCGACCGAAGATGCTCGTGAGCTGCTCGAAAGCAACCTCGAGGAAGCCAATAAGCTAATCAAATTATCCGAAACCTTTCTGAAATTGGCCCGGCTCGACTATGAC
>DAICYC010000005.1:0-11165 GCA_027311865.1 Candidatus Saccharimonadota bacterium | reverse complement strand
ATGTCAACTTGGCGAGCGTAACCAAAAAAGTGATCGCCAGTTATGACACTGAGACTCGCTCGAGATTAAAAGCCACCACCAAAAAGAGCCTGATGTATGGTAACGAAACCTCACTTGAAGAGCTGCTAGTAATTTTTATCGACAACGCTCTTAAATACAGTCCGCCAGAGAGTCCGGTCGAAATCAAGGTTCGCGAGAAACGCCTTCACGCCGAAATTCAAGTCCGTAATCAAGGCGAACCAATTCCACCCGAACAACAAGCCAGGTTGTTCGAACGATTTTATCGGGGCGACAATTCACGGACAGCTAGTGATAGTCGCGGCTACGGACTTGGCTTGGCGATTGCCAAACGAATTGTTGATATCCATCACGGATCTATAAAAGTAGACAGCAGCCGAAAAAAGGGGACTTGCTTCAGTATCTCTTTGCCGACATCTAAGACGACCAACCCGAAGCTAAAACAATCGCCCAAACATTAGCTTTTAAGTTCACTTTCAGTATCTTGTATCATACTCAAAACATACGATCGATTTGATCGTTCGAACAAACACAGGAGGAGCATTATGACCACAATTAGCATGTCAACCCACCACGAAACCAACCCAATCCTACTAAGCAAGAAGGGTATTAAGGAACTCAAGAAATCAATCACGCAACTCGAACACGACCGAGCTAATCTGATTCAGAGTCTGCGCGAATCCGACAAATCGCTTGGTCGCGATGAGAGGCTAGAGCGCTCTGAGAAATTAGCTCAACTAGAGAGTGTCGAGAGTGAGCTAGTCGAAAAAAAGCATATTCTCGCCAACGCTCGAATCCTGCCTTCAAAACGAGCGCGCATGAAGGTAGCCCTAGGTTCAGTTGTTGATTTAATTGATCAGCAGGGACGATTGTTTCGATACACCATCGTCGACACGATTGAGGCCGACCCTAGCGACGGAAGAATATCTGACCGTAGCCCGCTAGGTAGCCAACTCGTCGGCAAGACTGTAAAAGACATCGTTGAATGGGGCCGCCAGGGCCGCAGCACGCGACTTCAACTCGTCAATATTAGCTAATATCGACTAATATAAATAAAAGCCTCGAGCCAATCGTTCGAGGCTTTATTTTGCTACAATAGTGCTAATGCTTTACCACAACCTATCGACGACTGAAACCCTTGAGAGTCTCAAATCCAGCGAAAACGGTTTGACCGCCCGTGAGGCCAAGCGACGGCTAGACCATTTCGGCCCAAATTCACTGCAAATAAAATCTGACTCAATCTGGAAAATCATTAGTGAACCGTTTCGTGATGTCTTCATGCTTGTTCTGTTTATTGCTGCCATCATAAGCTTTTTGCATAACGCCGTATTTGACGGTGTCATCATAATCATTATCATGCTGGTGAGCGCTGTTATATATTATGTCCAACGCTTCTCGACGGATCGAATTCTGCGAAGTCTTCAAAAGCACTCCACTCAACGTGTCGAAGTTATTCGCGACGGCCGATCGACACTCGTCGACAGCGACAATATCGTACCCGGCGACATAGTTCGACTAAGTGAAGGCGACAAAATACCGGCCGACATTCGAATAATTGAAGCCGACTCCTTGCGGGCCGATGAATCCGTGTTGACGGGCGAATCGGAACCAGTTAACAAACAGACCACACCCGTCGGGAAGGAGAGTAAAATTTACGAACGAAGCAGTATGCTCTATCAAGGTGCCTTCGTCGTTTCCGGCACTGCTCACGGTGTTATAACAGCCACTGGCAACAACACAGAGTTCGGACGAATCGCCGCTCTCAGCCGGACCACAGCCGATGCGTCGCAAAGCCCCGTCCAGAAGAAGATTGATAAGTTGATTAAACAAATCATTATAGTGGTGAGCGGTATGGCGATCGTGGCTTTCGTTCTTGCCTTGATGAGGGGGATAGAGCTATCGGAAGCGATCATGTTTGTCTTGGCCCTAGCCGTTTCAGCCGTACCCGAGAGTTTGCCGATCGCTATCTCGGTGATATTAGTCCTCGGGATGCGACGGATGGCCGCTAAAAAGGCTCTGGTTCGCAGTATGCGCGCCATTGAGACCATCGGCGTTATCACCACCATTGCCACAGATAAGACTGGCACTCTGACAGAAAACAAATTGTCGGTTCAGGAAATTTGGCAGCCGAATGGCGCGTCTGATGACTTGTTAAAGATTATCCACCAATCAACTCTCACCGAGATTAAACGCACTCGCGACCCACTCGATGTCGCCTTATTGGACTATACCGGCTCGGCCAAAAAATTAAAGATTACCGGAAAATCGATCGATACCTTACCGTTTAACCAGGCTTTCGCCATGAGCGGAAATATCTGGAAGAATGGTCACGACAGCACCTTAGTCGTCAAAGGAGCGCCCGAAAAAATACTCGAGCGCAGTCGAATGACAGCTTCAGAGCGTCGAACTGCCGAAGAAGCGTTAGCCGCGCTGACGGCTCACGGCTATCGGGTGATCGCTTTTGCTAAGATGCCTCTCAAACGAGTTTTTGGCGAATTCGAAGAATTTAGAGAAGCCGATAAAATGAACTTTGCCGGTTTCGTCGGAATTGCTGACACTCTGCGCCCATCGGCTCGTCGGGCAATCCGCGTCGCTCAGAACGCAGGTGTGACGATCCGCATGATTACCGGTGATCATTTTGAGACCGCTTATCATATTGGTCGACAACTTGGCTTGGTCGACAATCGTGATCAAGTATTTGACAGCCGAACGATGGACGAAATGACCGATGCGCAACTAGCCAAACGCGTAGCGCTGTCGCGAGTCTTTTCCCGCGTCACACCAGAGAACAAATATCGGATCCTTAGGAGCTTAAAATTAACCGAAGTCGCCGCTATGACGGGCGATGGTGTCAACGATGTCCCAGCGCTGTCAAACGCCAATGTCGGAGTGGCGATGGGCTCCGGCTCCCAAATCGCCAAAGATGCCGGCGCCATCATACTTCTCGACGACAATTTCGCTAGCATCATCCGTGCCATGAAGGAAGGTCGGATTATTTTCGCCAATATTCGACGCATGCTTTTCTATTTGTTATCCACCAACGCCGGTGAAGCCATCACGATGGTGACAGCCATCGCTATCGGAATGCCCATGCCACTCATGCCAGTTCAGATTCTGTGGGTCAATCTCGTCACCGACACCTCGATGGTGATTCCATTGGGCCTCGAACCCGGCGAGAAGGACGTCATGAAGCGCCGCCCAGTTGATCCGAATGCGCCACTACTCGATAAGCACTTAATTATCCGTATTATACTGGTAGCGCTAGCTATGGCGGCCCTGGCACTCGGTCTATACGCAATATTCTCGGCCATGTACAGCCCAGAATACGGCCGAACCATCGCCTTCATGTCGTTAGTCGCCATGCAATGGGCGAACGCCTTTAATGCTCGCAGCAGTCATGAATCGGTCTTTAGCCGACTCCGAGTTATGAACAAATCATTCTATATTGGCCTACTTATCTCGATCGCACTTCAATTGTTAGCTCTGGTCGGCCCACTCCAAGGTTTGCTCCATGTCACGCCCGTCGCGTGGATAGATTTGACGATTGTGTCGGCATTATCGATATTCGTCATCGTACTTGTAGTCGAAGTTCATAAAATCTACACCCGACGACAAATAAAAAGCCTCGTCTAGCGAGGCTTTAGTTATCTTACACGGCCTAGTCATTCGTTATCGAAACTAATGTCCAGATGCCGCCCGAAGCGTCACTCTTTAGGCGATACAGGGAGTGTCCATCAGACAGCGTGAGTATCTGGGCCATTCGACCACCTGACTGAACCAAGCAGCGCAGTCCGGCATCAACGAATTCATACACACGCCCTCGAAATTCCATTCGGCGAGGGTAGGCAACCAACTTCTTGTTAAAACCTAGCTCAGTGATTGCGACTGTTTCATTAACATTTATCCGATTCATTTCTGTTCTCCATCTCTTTGTAATTTCAAAAAGGCTGAACAATCAAGTGACGTCAGCAAACGGTTTTTGGAGGAGTGATTTGGAGAGGTCCGACGAACCGTTCTGTCGTCAAACTGTTTACCAAATATCACGATGAAATGTGATCGATTGTGAGGGGCGCCCGGTTCTCATGTCTTCAAACTGGCCTGCATCACATCGTTGGTGGCTTTTCGATAAGCCTGTGAGTGGAAAACGATTGATCGCAGTACTCACATGACTACACTTAGTATAAGCTATCGCATAGAATCGACGTCAATCTTGATTTCATCGATAATTCTGTTTAAGTCTTATATTTTTGATTTCAAGTCTTGATTTATAGTCAAACATATCGACACACACCCTTTACAAATTAGCATTTTTATAGTATTGTACGATGGCGTGAGTCTTTTTGAAGAGTCTCGCGAGTTCTTCAAAAATACCCAACACCCACCATCGTCCACCGACAAAGGAGACACATGGACGCCAAGTCGACGCGAAAGCGTCGCGGACAGGCGGGACTCGCTCTGGCCGCAATCCTGATGCTGAACATGTTCAGCATCACCTCATCATGGGCAGACGATTCTGCCCCTCTCGAGGAGCCGACCACTGCCGTCGCAGAGATCGCTCCCGAACCGGCACCGGTACCCGAGGTCGTTGACCCCGAGCCGGCGCCCGTCGTCGAGACCACCGAGCCGGAAGTCGTCGAGACTGAAGTCGAAGTGGTCGAAACCGAGCCTGCTCCCGAACCGGCACCGGTACCCGAGGTCGTTGACCCCGAGCCGGCGCCCGTCGTCGAGACCACCGAACCGGAAGTCGTCGAGGAGGAAGTCAGTTCTCGAATTGCCGAGATCGGTGACGCCCTTGCTGCTGTGCGACCCACAGGTCCAGTGTGGCTCGGGGGCTGCACCTCAGAACCTGAAGTTCAGGTTCCTGGAGTGTTGCTTGATGAAAACATCAGTCAGGATGAGTATGGTTCGTACACCTACCGTCGACTTGGTGTGGCCGAAGGCGTCTACGATGTCAACATCGTTGATCAAGGTGACAGCCAGAGCGCAACGGTCGTCTTCACTCCGGATGGGATTTGGCAAGTAGCCGAACCATCCGCTGGTGACACGTACGCACTGCTCCCAGACGGCCAGGCAATCTGGGGACACGTCTACTGCAACGACACTGATCCGGTTGACCCAATCGATCCGGTGGACCCGATCACTCTGCGTCCAGCTGCACCCGTCATGATCGATGACTGCGATGGGAATCCCGTCATCGAAATTGAAGGAGCGACCGAGGTTACACGTAGTGTCGTTGGTGACATCATCAAGGCGACGTGGGACACGGACGACAACTCCGCCTATTACAACGTCGAGATCTACACTGATGACGAAGGTGGCCGTGGAGCGTACGTTGAGTACGGACCCTACGGTGACGGCGCAATCGTCGCCGATCCCGGACCGAACGACTCGTACACCATCAACACGTTCGGCCTGGCCGTATGGGTCTTTGGATCAGACTGCAACGTTGATCCTGTCGACCCAGTCGATCCGGTTGATCCGGTAGATCCAGTCGATCCGGCAGACCCAATCGATCCGGTAGACCCAGTCGACCCAGTCGATCCGGTTGATCCGGTAGATCCTGTCGATCCGGTTGATCCGGTAGACCCAGTCGACCCGGTCGATCCCGGCCCCAAGCCGGTCGTACCAGGCTCAGGCGTCGGCGGCGATGACGACGGTTCGGACAAGGACCCCGTCAAGGGCGACTCGTCCGACGACAATTCATCCAAGTCTGACGACAAGGGTGTTTCCGAGTCCGACGATCAGTCGAAGGGCAAGGATTCATCCAAGTCTGACGACCAGAACAAGATTGGTCTGCCCTCGGCCGGCGTCAACAACCTGCCGAATGATCCGACCAATCCGTCCCTCGGGGCCTGGGTATTGCTGGCCGTTGCCGGCTTGGGAAGCGTCATCCTTCGGGTGGCGCGACTCGGCCGCCTGGTCAGCTGAACTGCTGTCAGACAGTATCTGACACAATTCGCCAAACCGGCGTCCTCACCTCGGTGAGATGATGGTCCTGACATCAGGACAAGGGCCCTCTTCGGAGGGCCCTATTAAATTTTCATTACAACAAAATGACTTATGTCGGTCGACTGTAAGTAATCGAATTCTATCTGAGATTTACTCGCCGTCACAACAAAATTTTGTTCGGCTGCCTTATCAAAAAAAGGATCGGCTTGATAAAGCTCAACGTGGGAGAAACTATCTCTAAAACTAGCCACGACTTCTCGTGTCAAACCAGACTGACTGCCCGTTAACTCGCCGATAAAGTTCATCGCGACGACACCGGTTTTACTCAAGTTCTGACTGTAAGTTCGCATAGCGGCTTCATCATAAAGATGGGGTGGAATAGTGAATCCCAAAAAGGCATCGATTATTATCATGTCGTACTGGCGAGGTTTTTTACGCAAGAATTTGAGTCCGTCGCCAAAATGTATCTTAAAGGCATCATCGCGTGGCGCATCAAAATACTGATAGGCTAAATCGCCTAGCAGAGGGTCGAGCTCAACGATATCGATGGTGATATCCGGCAGCCGGTTAAAAGCGGCAATTGGCAGCATACAAGCTGAGCCACCAATGACTAACACCTTCTTGGGACGGATACTTTCGATAATCTCCAAAAATCGTTGATTGTAATCGAACAGCAGTTCGGGATTGTCATCATTCGCTCGTCCCGACTGTGGTGAGTCATTGTCGCCATATAGTACACGAGCTGGTCGGTCATTGTAGACGGTGTCGACGATTCGGTAGCTGCCAAAGGCGGTAGAGCCTGAATATATTACCTCTGTTCTATTGGTCATCTGTCTAGTATAGGCGTTTATTTACAATTTGAGGAGGCGGGAGTATGATGAACTTACAACTAAGCGGAGAAATGTCATGAGAGCAGTGAACATTGTCGCACTAGTATTACTTGTAATCGGGGGGTTGAACTGGGGTCTAGTCGGACTATTCGAATATGACCTAGTCGCAGCACTATTCGGCGATATGTCAGTATTGAGCCGAATTGTCTACGTCCTTGTTGGCCTGGCCGCACTCTATGAGCTGCTGCATATGCTAACAGCTCGTCGAGAAGTCGAGCCAATCACCGAAGTCTAGTATATACTTCGAAACCCTAAAATAGCGCTCTGGGAGGGGCGCTATTTTCGTTTGCCGAAATAAATCAAGCCCATAGACAGCCAAAATATCATGATGATTGCGCAAATTGCGGTAAATAGCGGTACACCAATCATCAACATAATCGGCATCGACAGAGCGGTGACCAAGCCACCGCCCATTAAGGGCTCAAACATCAACTGCTTATATCCGAACGCTTCGACGGCATTTGTCTTGTTCTTTGGATCCACCATTTGAGCGAACAATAACCCGGTTGCTGTCATGCCCATACCTTGGCCAAAACTAATGATTGCGTTATGGAACCAGTAGCGACGAAATATACGCTTCGCCAGGAAGAAAAAGGCAAATAAAATCCACAAAACTCCGGCTAAATAAAGTAGAACAAACACCCAGGCATCACTAACCAGAAACTCTAGCGACATCGTCCCGACGGCAGTCACAATCAACAGAGTCAAAGTGAAGGACGTAATCAACTCGATAACTTCACGAACAATCGTCAAACCCGCCTTACGCCAAAGGATCTGAGCAATCATTCCACCGAACATCGCAAATGTAAATAGCGGCACATAACCAAAGAATTGATAGCCGTCACGCCCCCAAGTGGCCGCTTCGAGTTGCAGCAGACCTTGGTGGATGGCCCAACCGGCCGCCACACCCAATAACAATAGGACAACATGCGTAAATAGAATTTGGGGAGTAACCACTTTGCGGAAACTAACGCCTTTGCTGCGAATCTCTTGAATCAGCTGGTGGTGATAGACTTTGTTTCGCGCAACTTGAACCAAGCCGCCACCCTTCATCAAACCCCGACGATTACCCCAGTGAATCAAGATAAGTCCGATGATCAGAGCCGAGATTAAACTAGCCGTCGCCAAACCGGTGGCGATTTGACGACCGATTTCAAAATCTAGATCCTTGAACACCGGCGTCATTCCAGCAACCGTACCGTGTCCACCTTCGAAACTAATCTCAAGCAAAGCAGCAACGTATTGTGGCATACCGAAGAACGGTGTTAACACAAACAATGCCAGTAACCCAGCAACGACATATTGCCCCCAGGCAATCGTTTGGCCAAAGGCCACTTGCGGACCGGCCAGCCGCCACATTTTACGTGGTGACAGTACAGGCTTGCCCAAAAACAGACCGGCAAAAACCAGTGTGATCATGTATTTGGGTAGAATGCTCCAACTGTCGTAATAGTGAGTTGGGATTTGAATAGCCGGAAAATACTGGCCAGCAATCTGAGGTCCTAGAATCAATAATAGGATACCGGCAGCTAGGGAGGTCGGGATAAATAGTCGCCTTATCAGAGGCAAGCGGGCAATCGCATAGCCGAGCGCAATCGCTAGCGTCAGTAGCCCGATACCAGTTAAATTTTCCATTAGCATAAACGTTTATAAGTATACCACGCCAAAAAAGAGAAAAGGCTCGACGAAAAGGGTAACTGGTAAACAGTCGGCCCTTTTCGTCGAGCCAAGTGATCCCTCACGGTGATCGCACTGTCGGCACACAACGATTGGACAGTCCAACGTCACCGAGAGCGAGCTCCATGATAAGCTGACCATCGAGCTTATTACGCCGCAGTGCCAGGGAGTTGTTCTCATCGATCTTTCCTCCGCGGACCACAATCGGGGCACGATAATCACCAAGCACCGGCTGAGGGTACTGCTGGGTACCGATGAGCTCAGCGTACTCAGGTGAGTACATCAGCACAAACAGCAGCTCGGTCGCCGCCAGTCGTTGTGTCAAGCTCACGACAAGAGGTGGTTCCCCGACGTTGGCGGTGAGATTGACAATCTCCCACCTCGGACGGTAGTCCCAGATCGACGACTTGATTTTCTTGACGGTCGTCAAATCGACCGACGACAAGAAGGTCAAATCAATCGGCCGACCGATTGATTCGCCGGCATACTCCAGCATTTCAGCGAGAGGCACGTCGCTGTGTAGAACAAGGTAGTCCGACGGACCAAGATCTTGTTCATACAGAACCGGCGGCTCGGGAATTCGAGCAGGACGACCAAAATGGTCGACGTAGACATCAATCTGCTCTTCGAGGGAACACTGAAGCGGGTTCAGCTGTCGTCGAGGAACATGTACACCGCCGTTGGGCTGGTGAGATTCGTATTCATCGAGCTCGTCCTCGAAAAATACACGGCTATCAAGACTCATCGCAAACTCATTTCTGTAGACCGGGCGAAAACAACGATGATCAGAACTGTTAAGGTTCACTGATTTTGAGTATATACCCGTCCGCTAGGTTTTAATATGCTTGTGACTTTTTTACAACACGATAGCCTCAGAAAATGAATCCAGAATATGAGGACAATAACCAAGAAGTTAGTTTCGCAGTGGAGCTGTTGCTATTTTGATCAATCCGTAACCAGTTCGCCACCTAGCGACCGCCAATCACTCAGCCCACCGAGATTCTCGACATTGGTATAGCCTTGTCGTCGAAGAGCATCTTCGGCTATGCCAGCGCGATTACCGCTGCGGCAATACAAATATAGCTTCTTATCTTTATCCATAAGTTCAAATTTCCCGGCCTCAATATCACCCAGCGGAAAGAGAATTGACGATGGCGCGTGACCGACCGCGTACTCATCAGGTTCACGGACATCAATCAGGGCTGCTTCACCAGTTTTTATTTCATTCAAAATTGTCTCCGCTCTAGTCGTCTGGGGAGAAGCTGAACACGAGCCTGCCGATGCCTCACAGTCTGCTTTCGGCCAAACAAGCACTGCCGCCACAATCGCCCCGATAACAACTAATAGGATTAACATCTTAGATGACATATAAGCCAGACCCTCGCTTATTTTATCTTGGTATACATTGTATAGTAAAACTACTTTCAATTCAAACCATGATCTTGTGCTGATACTAACACAAAGCAATAACAATAGGCACTCATAATTAGGTTAATCGTTATCGCTCAAAAAAGAACAGCTCCTCGTCAGCATTAAGCCTAACGAGGAACAACGCTAGTTAATTACTATTAGCCGCGTGACGCTGCTCCTTTTCAGCTAGAATTTGTGGCATGGTTTTTGATGACAATAAACCCTCTAATTCAGTGGCCGTAATGCCTAGAGCTAAATTTGTACTGTGGATTATATGATTGGAGGTTCTGGTATATTTTGATGAACGTCTCCTGAACGGCGTCTTGGGCCAGCCCACTGTCACCGACCATATATCTCACGTATCGAAGGAGTTTTGACTCATACCGACCGATTAGCTCTTCAAACGCTCGCAAATCACTGGCGATGGACCGAGCGACCAACTCTTCGTCGCTTAATTTAGATAAAGGCATGTCTAATCTAATTATACGCCGAGTGAGGATAGGATATCTCAAATACCCCTAATCCGACTTCAGCAATTGTTCCATAGTAATGATTTCTGACTGCCGCGTATCAATAATAGATTCAGCAAGTTGCTGGATTTCTTTTTGATAAGCATTATTCTCGGCATGTCTGGACATTTCAATTGCCTGTTTGTGATGAGCAATCATCTGACGTAAAAATTCTTCGTCAAACCTTGAACCCTCCAGGTCGTAGAGTTTCGCAGTCATCTCGGCCATAGCTTCAGCCATACCGCCTCCCTCCATCGCATGGCCCGCGTGCGGGTCGGAACCGATATGTCCCCATTGTTTCTGCCATTCCAGCATTTGTCGTATCTCATCGGTTTGAGTAGCAATAATTTCGTCGGACAGCTCGATAATTTCTGGATGAGTAGTTTTGGAACTAGCCTGACTGGCCATATTTAAGGCACCTTGGTGAAGCGCCAGCATATCCATCAAATAAGCTTTATCAAACTCCTCGCCTGACAAACTTGCAAACATGTCTTCCGTCGATAACGTTTCGGCAGATGAACTATTCGACAATTGGCTGTTACTAATCAAATTCGACTGCCACCACCACGCCAAACCAATCACAGCCACAAACAGCACTACGACAACTACAAGGATTCGGTTCATGCGCTCGTCGCCACTACCTCACTGTAATTGAGTTCGTCAGCATATTTGTCAGCGCAACCGCTAGCACAGAAATAGACCGCGTTATCGT
>DAICYC010000004.1 GCA_027311865.1 Candidatus Saccharimonadota bacterium | reverse complement strand
ATCATCTTCAGGTATAGTCGTTAGCACGAAATCATGATAACAAGCTACCCCCGGTTCCGTTTCGCCAATCCCAATCAAGCGGTCACGATCAAGTGAACTATCGCCTCTCAAGTAAACACTAGCCTCACCGTCATCGAGTTCATAATAAACATATTGAGCCTTGTGTAATGACGGATCACTCGGAATCGATAGCCTCAACTCCGGGATCAGATAGCTGTCACTAGCCTTGTCATAAGAGAGCGGTCGACTGTCGTTGTAGCTGACCCCTCTCATGATGTCGCGAAATTCAGCTTCGGCGGCTTGCCGGTTCATGAATTGTTGACTCTGGATGTAACCAATAAACATAGTAAGCAGAATCGCAGCGACCACCAATCCAATGATACCGAGACCGTGTCGCCAACTAAGTTTGCTTCTTTGTTTCGTTGAAAATTTAGTCTTTGTCATCACTCACCCCGCTTAACAATAGGCTTAGCTTATCACGTCTCGCACGTAAAAGTTAAGCGCCCCGACTATGTAAGTCGGGGCGACAAGGCTAGCAGAAGTTCATGTGCAGGTAGGCAATCGGACCCACCGCTTCGCGCTCGTCGAAGATGTCAATGTCCTCGACGTCGTCGAACATCGTGGCCTGCTTGAGCAAGCTGTTGACACGGCGACGTGTCGGGCGAGTGTAGAGGAGCTTGGCGTTCTCGTGGAACGGCTCCACTCGGTGCATGCGGACAGCGCTGTAGTGGGCGCGGCCGACTTGATCGATTTTCAACTGCTTGCGCTTCTCGTGCTGAAGTGCCTTGAGGTTACGCTTCACTTAAACTCCTTTGTGACGAGTGGGCGTACTTTTATATTATATATTATTTATGATTATTTGTCAATATGACACTAGGTGCGCTGCCTGCAACTTCGCTTGCCGTGGACAAAATATTTATGATCCTGAATCGTTCCGTCTGGCTTGTAGACTGTCCAATCGCCATGCTGCTTGCCGTCTTCGTCAAAATATCCGACTTGCCACAAAAAGCCAGACTTCTTGTTAAAAATCCATCTTCCTTGCATTCGACCATCAATGTAATCGCCTTGCGCCTTAATCATTCCATCGTTGAAATAATACGTTAAAACGGTACCGGTCTGGCTACGCATGACCTGTCCACTGGCATAAGTCTGATGAGCTCTATTCATAGGAATCATAATATCAGTATCGAGATTAGCAGACACCACGAAAAAACTCGACCACAAGGACCGAGTTATTTCGTGGTGCGGGTACAGGGACTCTAACCCTGGACCTCTTCCTTGGCAAGGAAGCGCTCTAACAGCTGAGCTACACCCGCATATATGATTGTTGCGCTTCAGCGCTCTCATGATTTGACCGCTGATCTACATCCGCATGGGTCATTTTGGTGGCTCCTCCCAGACTCGAACTGGGGACACAAGGCTCTTCAGGCCTCTGCTCTACCAACTGAGCTAAAGAGCCGCGCGGTCGACCTCTGTATTTTACTAGAGGTCGACGGTTCTGGCAAGCCGTTACTTGTGCTTCAGGCCGGTACCGATATCGCGCATGGCGTCCACTAGCTCGATCGGAAAGAGCATTGTGGTTTTTTGGCTCGGCTCGGTACTGATTCGCTCAATCGTATTGAGAGTTCGAAGATTCAGGGCACCCGGTGTTGAAGCGATGATGCCGGCAGCCTGCGCCAACTTCTCGGCCGCCGCTAATTCACCTTCGGCATTGATGATATTACTGCGACGCTCACGTTCAGCTTCGGCTTGTTTAGCCATGGCTCGCTTCATATCCGACGGCAACTCAATGTTCTGAATCTTAACGTTTTCGACGTCGATGCCCCACTGGTCGGTCTGAGCATCAACGATTTCTTTGATGCGCATGCTGATGTCTTCACGTTTCGATAGCAACTCGTCGAGCTCAAAGTTACCGGTTACATCACGTAGCGCTGCCTGCGCGAACTGACTAGTGGCGTACATATAGTTGACAGTCTCGAGAACCGCCTTCTGGGCATCGAGAACGCGAAAATAGACAATAGCATCAACATTGGCGGTCACGTTATCTTTGGTGATAATCTCCTGCTTGGGAACATCGATTGGTGTCGACCGTACATCAACGCGCGTTAACTTTTGAAAAATTGGAATAACCAATCTCAAGCCTGGCTGGCGAATACCAGTGAACTTTCCCAACGTCAGAACTACACCCCGCTCGTACTGATTAACCACTCGCAGGCCACTCAGCACAAAAATCAAGACCGCTAATAATATAAATTCCATTTCTCTCCCCTCTTTAACTGTCTATATCATACCACTAGTCAATCCAGCGTATAATAGGAATATGCCGAAAATCCCGCTTGCCGAACGAATGCGACCACAAACTCTCGATGAAGTTATTGGCCAGCTTCACTTGTTGGGCGACAAAGAGATTTTGCGCCAAATTGTTAAAGGCGGCGAACCGGTCAGCTTGATTCTATGGGGACCGCCCGGTAGCGGCAAAACTACTCTGGCTCGTATCATCGCCAACGAGGTTAAGGCCGAATTTATCGAGATCTCAGCCGTTACGAGCGGCAAAAAAGATGTTGAGCGCATCGTTGAACACGCTCGCCAGAACTGGAATCTACAACTCCGGACGATCCTGTTTGTCGACGAAATTCACCGCTTCAACAAAGCCCAACAGGACGCCTTTTTACCCCATGTCGAGTCAGGCTTAATCACCCTCATCGGCGCCACCACCGAAAATCCAAGTTTTGAGATTATCACCCCGCTACTCAGTCGCACGCGGGTGCTGGTTCTTCAACCACATAGCCGTGACGATATTGTAACCATCCTTAAACGAGCCGTGGCGGCAGAAAATGCCACCAAGCGCATCGATCAAGCCTCCATCAAGTACATCGCCGAACTCTCCGGCGGCGACGCCCGCGTAGCACTAGGTAATCTCGAACTGGCCCTCAGTCTATCGAAAAAAGTCACTGTCGACACCGTAAAAACGGCGGCTCAAAAACGCCTACCCGGTTACGACAAAAAGGGCGACATGCACTACAATGTCATCAGCGCTTTCATAAAGAGTCTTCGCGGCAGTGACGTTGATGCCAGTTTGTACTATCTGGCCCGGATGATTGACGCTGGCGAAGATCCGAAATTCATTGCCCGGCGAATGGTCATCTTTGCCTCGGAAGACATCGGTCTGGCTGGCAACGGCGCTCTCGGTCTGGCTCTCAATGCTTTTCAAGCCGTCGAACGCATCGGTATGCCCGAATCGAGCTACATTCTCTTTCATGTCGCCGCAGCTCTAGCAAAGAGCGAAAAATCGCGACAATCCACCGAAGCTATGAATCGGGCACTCGATTTAGCTAAGCGGACCAGCGATCTGCCGGTTCCGCTCCATATTCGTAATGCGCCGACCCAGCTCATGAAAGAGCTCGGCTACAGCAAAGATTATCAGTGGCAAGCCGATTTTAAACACCAAAAGGGCTTTCTACCTGACGATATCGCCAATGAGCGAATCTTCTAATCCGTCTAAGCTTGCTTAATCTGGATTTTTCTTGTTAGATAATGGCTGTGTTGAACTCTCCACAACCTCATGAGCGGCATCAATTTTATCAAAGCCAGTCCACTGGTAACGTCGTCAGCGCCCTTCAGGAAGCTAGACTGGCTCGTGAACAAGCAAGGTCCTACCGCAACTTTAAGGTTGGCGCCGCCATCGTCGGTCTGACTTTCCTCAGCAGAGAACTGTCCCTTTTTACTGGCTATAACATCAAACCCGCCGCTGACAGCCATATCAACATTCATGCTGAAGAATTAGCCCTCCAAGCAGCTCATGCTGAAAAAATCGACGCCGTCAGTCTCGTCACTATCGTTGGTGACACTCAGCTCGACCAGCAGAGCGGTCGCGAAATGCTAACTTTACACCCCTGTGGACTATGCCGTAATGCCCTTGATGATGACCCCTTGGTGCTGAATGACAGCACGTTGGTATTCAGCGCTCTGCCTGATTTCAGTACAGTTGAATATGGTACTGTCAACGATTTTACGCACTATCATCACGCCGATCCAGGCGAATCGGTCCGACTGCGTCAGCTATCATTACCACCAATTGATAATATCTTACCGACCGACCCGGCTTATATAGATGTTTTAAACCGTCGCTTTAGCGCTTGATAAACACCATTTGTCCAGCCGAAACCTTCTTGAACCGAGTATTCACCTCCCCCGCCCGCAATTGGTCCATCGACGACGTTATACTTTTCAACTAAAGCACCAGTTTGCTCATAGACTGCTTCAACCGTCCGCAACCATCGATCCTCAACTTTGTTGGCCAACTCATCTTCGCCATAACGACGTAGTGCTTGACTGGCGAACCAGTGAAGTGGCGCCCAACCGTTCGGCGCATCCCATTGCTGCCCGGTCACCTGGAGTGTCGTTACCAAGCCACCAGCTTTGAGAAAATCAGTTTCTAGCCGCCGAATTGCTTTCTGGGCCCGTGGCCGTCGGACCACTCCAGCATACAATGGCAAGATACCGGCCAGTGACATCACACCGGTCAACTCATCATCATGGAAGTTATAATCCATAAACCAGTTCTCTTTTGAACTCCAGAGATAATGATTAATCGCTCGTTTTCGACTGAGGGCCAATTTTCGATAACGTCGCTTTGCTAGAGGATGCCAGCGTCGATTGTGGGCTTCGGCAATGGTCTCTTCGAGAACTAAAAGTAAGACATTCAAATCAACTGGAACAATATCGGCTGTGTGGATCGAACTCAGATCGAGAGGGTCTTTTAACCAACGCGAGCTAAAATCCCAACCCGATTCGGCCGCCGCTCGGAGATGTAGGAACAATTTGTCGCTGGCGCGTCCGTTGGACATGGCGACCGTTTCATTGTCCTCGCGATGCGATTCCGGACGGGCGGTCTGCTTATTATCATAATATCGATTAAGCATCGACCCGTCCGGCATCTGGACCACTCGACGATAAGCAAAATGCTCCGTCTGCGATAAGTGGCTCATGCCCTTCATCCAAAAACGATATTCAGCCAACATTTCTGGCAAATACTTTGTCAAAGTCCTAGGGCCATCATGACCGGCCAGTAGCCGAACCATTAGTGCAAACACCGGCGGTTGTGATCGTGACAGGAAGTAACTGCGATTGGCAGTCGGCACAAAACCGTAAACTTTAATCTGATAAGCAATGTTATCAATCATGCCGCGTACTGTATCCCAGTCTTCATCAGCGGCTAGTCCGAGCATTATAAAATAACTATCCCAATAAAATTGCTCGTCAAACCTCCCGCCCGGCACAATATACTTATGCGGCAAGCCAATCAGCGATCCGTCGTCGTGGGGATGATGCCGTGACAGATTCCGCCACATCTGCTCGATGTATTCTGCAATCGAATTGACAGTCGGTGGTGCCGAATTTGTCCCCGGCATCGCTTGGGCTAAATCGTCAAAATGTCGATGGACAAAATCTTTCAAATCAAAATCAGGGTCGTTTCGCAGCAGACGATATTCCTGTCGAATAGCGCTTAATCGACTACGGGCTTTAGGTCCACAAACGTCTTACCGTCAGCAAAAATCTTCTGGCGCTGAACGTCGGCGAATAAATCGCCCAACATCTCATCTGGACTGCGACGACTACGCTTTAGACGAGCAGCCGATAGCGCGAGGCTGCGTTTTAATTTATCGGCCGGATCGGGAATACTAACCATCTATAAGCTAGTATAGCCACAACCAGTATTTGAACCAACCTCGAATTAAGCTTTGGCGGCACGTTTGCGTTGATTGGCGTCAAGATGACGCTTCCTGAGGCGCAAGTTTTTCGGTGTCACTTCGAGAAGCTCGTCATCTGCGATAAAATCAATCGACTGCTCCAGACTAAGTTCAGTATACGGAGTCAACTGAACCGCGCCATCAGACGATTTGGAACGCATATTTGTCAGTTGCTTGGCTCGACAAACGTTGATCTCTAAATCCTCAGATCGGTTGTGTAAACCAACGACCATACCGGCGTAAACTTCAACACCAGGACCGATAAACAAAGTCCCTCGAGATTCGGCATTCTGAAGAGCATAAGGTGTTGTCGTGCCGGCTTCAAAAGCGATTAATGCACCGTTGCGGGTAGTTTGAATTTTAGCCCCCAACGGTTGATAGCCATCAGGTAGACTATTCATAATGACCGTACCCTTTGTGGCCGTCAGCAAGGTATTGCGCAGGCCAATCATCCCGCGGGTCGGAATCCGATACGTCTGGCGGGTTGCTCCACTACTGGTGGTGTCTTGGTGAATCAGCTCGGCTCGTCGAACACCTAGCTCCTGGCTAACTGTGCCAACATGTTCACTGGCGATTTCAATCGTCAATTCTTCGACTGGTTCTTTTGTAATACCATCTTCTTCAATCGTCACAACCTGCGGACGACCAACTTCGAATTCATATCCCTCACGTCGCAGTGATTCAATCAAGACCGACAGGTGAAGTTCACCTCGGCCGGAAATCACAAACCCAATCCCCGATTCTTCAACTCGCAGCGCCACGTTGGTTTCGAGTTCTTTCTTCAATCGATCACCAATCTGACGGCCAGTACTAAAGTCACCCTCTCGACCCTTCATCGGACTGGTATTCGGTCCGAGATACATGCGCAAAGTTGGTGCTTCCACCTCCAAGACTGGCAACTGCTCGGGATTATCGGCGTCGGCAATCGTTTCACCAATATGAGCGGCGGCGACACCCGAAATGGCCACGATGTCACCGGCTGACGCTTGGTCGACCTCTTCGCGAATCAAGCCCCGGTAGCCAAATAGTTTTTCAATACGAGCTGATACCGACGTGCCGTCGCGTTTCATTAGAACGATCGACTGACCGCGCTTTGCTTGGCCGCGTGATATACGACCGATAGCATACTTGCCGATAAACGAATCGTACTGGAGTGACGTCACCAACATCTGTAAAGAGCCGTTAACATCGACATCCGGTGCCGGAATGTCATTCAGGATGGCTTCAAAAATTGTTGACAAGTCTGTCGACTCGGTGGGATCGACCGGCATTTCACGCCAGGCTTTTCCGTCACGGGCAATGGCGTAGTAAACCGGGTAGTGTAACTGAGCGTCATCAACGGCTAATTCGAGAAAGAGATTCGCAATTTCATCTTCAACTTCAGCGATGCGACTAGCTGGCTTGTCAATTTTATTGATGACGACGACTGGCTTAAGATGAAGCGACAAAGCTTTTGATAAAACAAATTTCGTCTGCGGCATAGGGCCTTCTTGGGCGTCGACAACCAATAAAACACCATCGGCCATATTGAGAGTTCGCTCAACTTCACCTGAAAAGTCAGCGTGACCGGGCGTGTCAATGATGTTAATCTTGTGGTCGTTGTAATAGACCGAAGTTTGCTTAGCGGTAATTGTAATGCCTCGTTCATGCTCTTGATCGCCACTATCCATGATGAGCGATTGCTCCATCTCGGCTTGATGCGATTGAAAAGTGTTACTCTGCTTGAGTAGACCGTCAACCAGGGTAGTTTTTCCGTGGTCGACATGAGCGATGATGGCAACGTTGCGAATTTTGTTTGGTTCAGTCATAAAAATACGCCCTTACGGGCTTCCTTCACCTTTATTAAAGCATTTTTCGATGATTCCGGCAAGTGCAACCAACAAAAAACTCCCAACCGGGAGCCTAAAGCGAATTGGTGCGCGAGAGAGGACTTGAACCTCCACGAGTGCAATACTCACCAGCCCCTCAAGCTGACGCGTCTACCAATTCCGCCACTCGCGCATAAATCAAAGGTACGTGGTGGGCGCTGAGGGATTCGAACCCCCGACCCTCTCGGTGTAAACGAGATGCTCTAGCCAACTGAGCTAAGCGCCCTAACAAGAGGCAATTATACAGTAGTTAATCGCGACAGGCAATAACTTACGGTGTGCGATGAACAATTGCATCACCGACCGTCCAGTAGATTACATCGGCGTAGCGGTCAGTCGGGGTGACATAAGTCTTGTCGGCGTCGGTCGAATGGACGGCTGGCGAGTAAACATACTGGGTCGTCGTCTGGAATAGACCGATAGCTGGCGCATCACTCATCCACTGCTTGGCGAAAGTCGCATATTTAGCATCGCGCAATTTTTTATCAGTCACTGTTCGAGCGCTTGCCAAGGCGTCGTCAGCCGCTTGGTTGCTGTAGGTTGCGAAATTTAGCCCACGCGTGGCTTGGCTAGAATGCCAATAAGCATAGACGTCTGGGTCACCACCAATCGCCAAGCGGTACAATAACACGTCATAATTTCTTGGTTGAAGAATATTCTGAACAACATTCTGCGACGGATCGGATGGATCGACGATACTTGTCGTCACCACGATACCGAGCTTTTGCCACTGGTCAGTCAGCGAACGGAGAGCTTTTTCGAGGTCGCTATTTTTGGAGGTGACAAAGTTCAACTTCAGTGGCTCACCATCCTTCTTCCTGACTCCACCATCCACTTTCCAGCCGGCTTCATCCAGTAGTTCAGCGGCTCGTTTAACATTATATTCGGGCGCTGTTGGCAACTCCGCATCGACTTGATCACGTAAGAATGGCAGGTCAAGCGCCACCAAATCGTCACCAACTGAACTTCGAACTGAGCTGGTGTCCGTTCCAACCTGGAGAGCTCGACGAATTTTCTCGTCTTCCAATACACCTTTCGTCGTATTGAAAATAGCATAAACACCATTGTTGATCGGCTCTGATGACACCTGATAACGATTGGTATTGATGCGCTCTAGATCAGACAATGCTAAATCAGTCGCCGCATTAACCTCAGAGGTATTCAAACCTCGAACGATCGCATCGGCTGTATCGTAGACGTGTAGCTGGAAGCGGTCGAGTTTAGCCCTTCCCTTGTAATATGAATCATTTCTGGCTAAGTAAATAATCTTGCGACCCGAATCGATGTCCAAATCTTGTTTGAAGCGGAACCTAAACGGCCCACTGCCGACTGGCTGCTGACTAAATCGGTGCTCGCGCAGTTCGGCCGGCTCTACATCACGGAGTAAATGTTCTGGTAAAATCGGCAGGTAGTTCAAAGCGTGTGGAAAGGCCGCATAGACAGACGGTAAGCGAAAACTGACCGTATTCTCATCCTCAGCTTTGACAACGATATCACCCCAGCCACTGACCGTCGAACGAGTGGAGGCGTCTTTTAATAAATTAACCGTAAAAGCTACGTCACGAGCTCGGACCGACACCCCATCGTGCCACTTGGCATCATCACGCAAATCGATGGTATAGGTTCGACTGTCTTCGCTCAGTCGCATCGATTCCGCTAAATCGTAGTTGAGCTTTCCCGATGTATCATGACGTAATAATCTCGAGAATATTAGTGAACTGGCTGATTCTTCGGCGCTGGTGCTAGCAAAGATCGGATTCAATGTGTTAACCGGGCCCATCACACCCTCGACATAGGTGCCGTTCTCGGCCCCAGCCATCACCCGGTAGCTCTGCTGATACCAAAAAATCTGCAGGCCAGCGGCGCCAATCAGCAGTCCGACGGCCAAGGCCCACAAGCCAACGTGCCGACGAACTTCACGGACATTTTTCCAACGGGAAATCACAAACCGTCGAGCATGCTTGACGGTTGCGCCCTCGACTTTCTTCATTCGTCGAGAGAGAGCCTTGGAGCTGAAACTTTTCTTTGGTGCAAAACGCCACTTCGATTGTTGCTTCTGGGCCACGCCTCACTCCTTATTAGCTAAATGTCGGTAGTAATAGGCTGACGAGAATCGACAGCACAAAGACAACCGCAAAAATGATTGTCACTTCAAAAAGATTTTTGTCGACACCGCGTCGGCTGGTATAGAGCTCACCCGAGCTACCAAAGCCAGCGCCGAGCGTGGCACCACGCTGCTGGAGCAAGATGGCAATAACCATTAAAATGGCCGAGCCGATGGTAATAATCTGTAGAATTGAATCGATGGTCATGATGTATAAACTCCTGTTTTACTGCGATGTATTTCGACAACAGCACTTACTATATAGTTTACCAGACTGAGGATGATTCCGGCGACAATCGAGTTAACTAACGACATTGATATTCCCGGTGCTAGCAACAGCGAAACATAAACCATGAATCCGTTCACTATCAAAACGAATAGCCCGAGCGTCAAGAGGATTGCTGGTAGTGACAAGACAATTGCCAGAGGTTTGAACACGCTATTGACCAGCGAAAAAATCAAACCCGCCAAAATAAATCCCCAAAAACCAGCCGTGACGATCTCGTCCTCGTAGCCAGTGCCAAGCAATTTGACCGCCAGCCACAATCCGAAGGCATTCAACCCCCAACGAATTAAAAAAACAAGAAACTGGTCTTTCATAAACAGTAGTTACAAGTATAGCACAATTAGAGGCCCGGCTGAGGAACTACCTTCACTGGCACCGTTGCGTTAGATGTTGTATCGCCCGCGCCTAATCGGTAATTCGCCCCAGTACCCCAGCAGTAGGCCTCACCATCGGCAATTGCGCAGGTGTGTGAGGTACCAGCTGATATGTCGGTAACCTTTCCCTTCATAAGATCAGTATTTACCGCTGTAGGCAATTGCTTGCTGGCTGTACTGCCTGTACCGAGGCCCAGACCGCTTCCCCAACAGTAAGCCTTACCATCGGCAATAGCACAGCCATACGTGGAGCCAAGTGTAATCTTAGAAATATTACCCGACATCTCACCTTTCGGCAAAAGCCGAGGCTTGAAGTAAACATCGAGATCTGAAGGGGTGTTGTATGTATAAGGAAAGCTATCCAGCTTTCCCCAGCAGTACACTTCTTCGCCACTTGCCGCACAGCTTGTCGTATTGTCACTGCTATTACTCTCGCTATTTGTTGCAATTGCACTTACCGTGCCGTTCATTTCTGAGTTATCTACCGCTGTCGGATACACTCGTGTAGGCGTAGTCGCACTCCACGTACCTGTACCAGAAAATCTCAGATATACTCCCCAGCAATGCGCTCGACCGAGAGACAAGGCGCAACTGCTATACTGACCATTACTAATCGCACTGACAGGCAAACTCATAGACGACAAGACGACCGCCGTTGGCGCCAGAATCGGAGTTGTATTGTGGCCCAAACCTAATGCAGAATAGAAATTTTCACCCCAACAATAAGGTCTGCCGCCCGATAGGGCACAGGTGGTGCTGTTGCCAGCTGAAATCTTATCAACCGCACCTGTCATCACGGCTTGACTCACCGCAACTGGAACATTAGAGGTAGTCGTTGTATTGTTGCCTAATCTACCTTCACTGTTCAAGCCCCAACAATAGGCTTTATTTGAACCTACGGCACAGCTAAACGAACCGCCAGCCGAAATATCGGTAACATTACTGCCAAGCAGTGTGGCCGTCACCGGTCGAGCGTAACCGCTACCACCGGTGGATGTCACGCCACGTCCAGTTTGGCCATAGTTCTCGTAACCCCAGCAAAAGGCTTTGCTGTCAGCGATAGCGCAGGTGTGAGCATTGCCAGCATCAACCGCCGTAAATCGAAGTGAAGGACAACCACCGGCTTTAGCATCGGTGTCATTTTCGGCGGTCCACTTATTGCCCGGTTGATTAGCCGACTCGGCCTCGAGACAGAAATGATCGCCCGTTGCCCGCACGACAGTCACAGTCACACCATCACTAGTAGCAAAGCCGGTCGGCAAAGCGCCTGGATAGGTTCCGTCTTTGGTCCTGGCGTCTTCCATGGCCGATGAGGCTTGAGTGAGATCATTTTTCAGCTGAGTCTCAATCATGCGCGTCTCCCAGCTACCGTAACTGACAACCGTTATCGCGGCGATTATCACCAGAGTCGCAATGACGACTACCATTTCGACAACCGTAAAACCTAATCGACGATTCATTATCGTCACTATAGCACAAGCGTCATCGGTCAACCAACCCATTGACAATCAACTGCGCTCGATGCCGCCCAACAACTTCGGTTATCTCTGTCAGTGAGGCGGCTTTTAATGCCCGTACACTACCAAACTTTTTAATCAGCTGACGACGAGTCGCCGGACCAATCCCAGCAATATCGTCGAGCTGACTTTTCGATTGATTGGCTCGTTTGAGTACCGTATGATAACTAACCGCAAATCGATGCGATTCGTCCCTGATTCTCTGAATTAATTTAGTGACGTGATCATACTTTGAGAAGCCACCACCTCGAAGGTTCTTGGAATGCGACGAAGCGTTCATCTGGCCGGGGTGGAGGTTCAAAATGATATAGCCGCCACTTCTGGAAATGAATAGATCCGACCCACTAACAGTCGATTCATCGAACAGATGCCCGACGCTAACGTTCGACCGTTGAGGATGAATGATAATTTCCTCGTCACGCTTGGCGATGCTGATGATGGCCAGCTGACAGTTTTGTTCCTCGGAAGCTTTAAGAGCTGCCTCAAGCTGCCCTTTGCCGCCATCGACAATAATCAGATCCGGCTTGCCCCAGGCTTGAATGTTCTTAGGCGACAACCGACGATGAACCACTTCATACATATTGGCATAGTCATCATTGCGATCTTGACGGGTCTTGAATTTGCGATATTCAGTTCGATCACTTACGCCGTTGCTGAAAACCACCATACTGGCGACCACATTAGTGCCACTCATATGACTGATATCAAAACCTTCAATTCGCTTCGGTATTTGTTCGAGCGACAACAGATATTTCAAATCGGTCAAAGCTTTATCTTTACTGATATCGAGAAATTCACGATCGCCAAACATAATTTTTTGCGACAGCGACTTCAGCCAGAGCAATTTATTGCGAATCTGCGCGGCCGTCTCGAAGTCCTGGGCTCGAGCCGCTTGCTTCATTTGGCTTTCGAGTTCGCGGACTATCCCCTTGCCATCACCTTTAATGTAACGGATTAACTGTTTAAGATTCGTCTTGTACTGCGCCGATGTCGTGTCAGGGTCTGGGCTCAGGCCAATATGAGCATCGAGATCAGGCCGCTGACCATCCCGACGCGGCTTGGTATAATATGGAAAAATCCGCCTCAGATAACGCAAGCCCTTTTTTATAGCCAAGGCACTGTAATAAGGACCAAAGTACGACGCACCGTCATCGAGCGGGTTACGCGTAAAGGTCACGGTCGGCCACTGACTCTTTAGGTCAATCCGGATATAGGTCTGCGACTTGTCATCCCGCAGCAGAATATTAAACCGTGGCATGTAACGTTTGACCATTTCCGATTCCAGAAACAAGGCGTCTAGCTCGCTCTCTGTCTCAACCCAATCGACGTCAGCAATTTCATCGACCAAGGCTCGCGTCTTGATGTCCATATCGCGAGATTTTTGAAAATATTGTCGAACCCGATGGCGCAAAACCGCCGCCTTGCCGACATAAATGATCTGTCCGGACTTGTCTTTATGAAAATAAACACCTGGACTGCGCGGCAAATCCTTTAGCTTGCGATCGATTAATTCCGACATCTTAAACCTTCGCGCTGGCTTTGGTCCGACAAGCCGTCGTGTGAAAACGTTTCGACTCATCGCTAGCACAATCTGGACAAATTATTACTAGCTCGTTACAGGACACTTCAGCGCAATTTTCGAGATTATGAGTTGGCGCCTGACAATGAAGGCAATGACTGATAGTCTCGACTTTATCGGAAAAGGCCATTGTCTTTCGTCCGTCAAAGACGCGCAGATGACCCTCCCAGGCTCCATCGTCACCGTAAGCTTCACCATATTTGACGATGCCGCCATCGATTTGATAAACGTCCTTAAAGCCGCGTTTCTTCATCATGGCCGAGATAACCTCACAACGAATGCCGCCAGTACAATAAGTCACAACCTTCTTGTCTTTGATATCGTCGTACTTGTCGCTCTCTAGTTCACGGATAAAGTCACGTGAGGTGCGCGTATCTGGCACAACCGCCCCTTTGAAATGTCCAATCGCGGCCTCGTTAGCATTGCGACCATCAAAGAAAACCGCATCATCACCCGACTCCTCCAGCATAGCCTGTAGCTCAGCGGGCTTTAGGTGCTGGCCACCGCCAATCACGCCGTTTTCGTCCACCTCAAACTCATCATCACTATTCTTGAATCCCACCAATTCGCGACGAGCCTTGACGCTCATGCGCGGAAAGTCCTCTCGCGATCCATCACTCCACTTAAAGACCGTATCTTTGAATGCCGGATATTGCTTAGTCGCCTTTATATAAGCCTTCAAATCATCCATCTCACCACCGACCGTTCCGTTGAGACCGTGCCTGGATACGATAATGCGGCCCCGCAAATTGAGGCTGTCGGTCAAAGTCTTTTGCCAGAGCTTAACGGCTTCCGGATCAGAAATTGGAGCAAATTTATAATAGAGTAGAATCTTCTGCATCAGATATAGTATACTACAAATACTACCTCTGGTCCTCTCTTTGTGTCGCACCAACAAGCGTCCTATCGCCCCACGAACAGAGTCAAAATATTCAATAAGGAGTTTTTGTGAGCCGCCAAAAAGATATCATCAAATTATTCATTCAGACTGCCATGAAATATCGTTGGCGAACCATTTTAGCCATTGTCAGTATTATCGTGTCGACCGTCTTGGGTGCCTTCGTCGGACCATTCATCATCGCCCAGGTGCTCGACTCCATGCAGTCCGGCGCAATTAGTCTGACTAACGCTGGTGGACTAATCACTGCCTACATCCTAACGCAGATTTGGTCGGAAATCATTGGTTGGCGGATTAATCTTTATCTCATCTGGACCATGCAGGTAGCGGCACAGCGCGATCTCTACCAACGCATCTTTACGCAATTGACTCAACAGAGTCTCTCCTTCCACTCCGACCGATTTGGTGGCGCCCTAGTGTCGCAAACCACCAAAATGATTGGTGCCTACGAACGATTTTGGGATATGATTTTCTTTCAAATCATACCAACAATCGTCACCATCTCGGCCGCCACTATCATTCTTAGCTTCATGGTATGGCAATATGCTTTATTCTTGCTCGGACTGTCGGTTGTATTTTCAATTGCCGCCTTTTTCGGTAGTCGATTTATGGCTGAACGGAACAAGCAGGAGGCCCAAGCCAGTACAGCTTCCAATGCTCACGTGGCGGACACTGTTACTAACGTTATGACTATCAAGTCATATGGCCGCGAGACAGCCGAGCTTGACACAATGAATGCCAAAACGGCCTTCTGGCAGCAAAAGAGCCTTAGCGTGATGCGTGGCTTCTTGGGTGTGACGGCAGTTTATTCTAGTATTCTGGCGACGATAAATATCGGCGCCTTGATAGCGGCGATTTGGGCGGCCAGCAACGGCTTTGCTTCGATTAGCGTCGTTTATCTGGCCGTTACCTATACCTTCACGGTCGCTCGCCAGCTGTGGGAGGTCAGCAATATCCTACGTAACTACAATCGAATCGTCGGTGATGCTCATGATATGACTGAAATACTCAGTCAGGAACCAGTTGTTCGCGACAAGACGAGCGCTAAATTATCTGTCAAGCACGGCCGCATCGATATCGACCGCATCAACTTCGGTCACGAAGCTGATGACTTGCTTTTCGAGGATTTCAGTCTGCACATCACACCTGGTCAAAAAGTTGGTCTCGTCGGGCCATCTGGTAGCGGCAAGACTACCTTAACCAAACTCCTGCTTCGCTTTGCCGATGTTCAGACTGGTGAGATTCAGATTGACAAGCAGGCCATCGACCAAGTTACACAGCGTAGCCTGCGTGAAAGCATTGCTTACGTACCTCAAGAGCCGCTTCTATTTCACCGATCACTGCGCGAAAACATTGGCTACGGATCAAGCGAAGCCTCCGACGACGACATTCTATTGGCGGCCGAACGCGCCAACGCGCTCGATTTTATAAAGGAACTACCGGATGGACTAGACACGGTCGTGGGCGAAAGAGGTGTCAAGCTATCTGGCGGTCAACGACAGCGTATCGCCATAGCCCGAGCTATCTTGAAAGACGCCCCCATACTTGTCCTGGACGAGGCCACTTCAGCTCTCGATAGCGAAAGCGAGAAACTCATTCAAGCCTCACTCGACAACCTGATGACGGGGCGAACAAGTATTGTCGTCGCTCATCGACTGTCGACTATCGCCAAATTGGACCGCATAATTGTTCTGGATCATGGCCGAATCGTCGAAGACGGTACCCACGCCGATTTAATTGAGGCCGGGGGCATGTATTCCCGCCTCTGGCGTCACCAATCGGGTGGCTTTATCGAAGATTAAAAATAACCTCCCCGTAAACCGGGGAGGTTATTTCATCTTGGTAGCTATTATTTGTTAGCGTCAACGTTCGATTGCTTTGGCTCAGCCTGGTCCTTACCACCCGGGCGAGTTTCTTCGGCCTGCGAATCCTGGTCGGTATCACCGCCGTTGTCAGACTCAACCTCGTCGGCGGAAGCTTCTTCAGCATCACCACCGGCGGCCTCATTGGCGGCCTGAAGAGCCGACGGTTCGTAAACCGAAGCGATAACCAAATCAGTCAACTTCGGTGCGTCCTCTTCGACTTCACCGTGTCCGGTGGCGTGATCAACAAATTCAACACCCTCTGGCAGCTTGATGTCAGCCAGAGTCAATTTCTCACCAGCTTCTGCGAGGTCGACAATCGACACCTCGAGTGCCTCTGGTAAATCCATCGGCAAGGCTCGAACTTCAATGATATCGAGCGACTGGAGAACAACCAGTCCGGCTCGTTCGGCTTGACTCTCGCCTTCACCAACTAAGCGAATTGGCACTTCAGCCACGACTGGATCACTGGCCTTGACGGCGTGGAATGAAACGTGGCGCAAGCGTCCCTTGGCCGGTTCGACATCGACATCTTTAATTAGGGCGATCTTCTTCTTGCTGCCAATATTCAAGTGGACCGGTGTATGTTTGCCAGCTAATCGCCAAATTCGCTCAATCTCGTTGTAGGGCGCTTGAACACTGATTGGTTCAGTCGCTGGACCATAGACGATAGCTGGAACAATACCAGACTTGCGTAATACACGATTCTTTTTACCATGAAGCTCACGCGCCTCAAGTTTTAACGTTAGTTTATCTCCCATGTCTCTCCTCCTCCTCGGCGGATACCTTTACGGAAATATTAGTGCTCTAAGTATAGCACCCTCTACCTGAGAGTTAGCTGTAGGATGTGAAATGATAGACACATCCAACACGCCACGTGGTAAAATATGAACATATGATATACGACTTTTTGGGGCAATTTGCCGCTTTGCCCGGATTTGACTTAGTGGGATTTATTACTGGACTCGGCATTCTAGCGGTACTGTTCGTCATTTTCGCCGAATCGGGTCTCTTAATCGGCTTCTTCTTGCCGGGTGACAGCCTCCTGTTTACAGCAGGCGTTCTAGTTCATGCTGGAGTCTTCGACATCAATATCCACCTCTTTGTCTTTCTACTCTTCCTGGCCGCCGTGCTCGGCGATAGTGTCGGCTACACCTTCGGTCGACGAACTGGCCCACACATTTTCAAAAAGCCCGATGCCCGGATCTTCAAACAGGCCCACGTTCGACGAGCCCAAGATTTTTACGATAAACACGGCGGCAAGACGATTATCATCGCCCGGTTTATTCCAATCATCCGAACCTTTGCGCCAATCGTTGCTGGGGTTGGCAAGATGGAATACCGACGATTCTTATCTTTCAACTTGGTCGGCGGGCTACTCTGGACAGCTGGGGTCACATACGCCGGATACTTGCTCGGTCAACTGTTCGAATCGATGGGTGTCGAAATCGATACAGTTCTATTGCCGATTATTGCGTTGATTATCCTGGCTTCAATCGCGCCACCAGCCATTCACATTCTCAAGGACAAGAAGAATCGTGTCGCTCTCTGGGAAGGCACCAAACGCGAATTGGCTTCAGTATTCTCAAAACGCTCTAAATAAGCTCTTATTTAGACGATTTTAGGAGTGGTTTGAGATACGATCCGGTAAAGGATTCTTGTGAATTGGCGACCGACTCCGGCGTGCCGGTAGCAATTACTGTTCCACCGCCCAAGCCGCCCTCTGGACCCATATCGATGATGTAATCAGCTGACTTGATAACGTCTAAATTATGCTCAATAATCACCATGCTATTGCCACCTTCGACTAATTGCTGAAGAATGTTCATCAACTTCTTGACATCGGCTGAATGGAGGCCGGTAGTTGGTTCGTCTAGGATGTACAACGTTTTACCAGTCGATCGACGTGACAATTCCGAGGCAAGCTTGATGCGCTGGGCTTCACCGCCGCTAAAGGTTGTGGCTGGCTGGCCTAGTTTGATATAGCCCAAGCCGACATCAACCAACGTCGACAATTTTCGTTCGATGGCCGGAATATTTTCGAAGAAACTTGCCGCCTGCTCGATTGTCATCTCCAAGACATCGCTGATTGTAGCGTCTTTGTATTTAATCTCGAGAGCTTCGCGATTGTAGCGCTTGCCTTTACAAACATCACAAGTCACATAAACATCCGGCAAGAAGTGCATCTCAATCTTGATAACACCATCACCCTGACAGTTTTCACAACGACCACCCTTAACGTTGAAGCTGAACCGGCCAGCTTTGTAGCCGCGAATATTGGCTTCAGGGGTGCTGGCAAACAGCTCTCGAATCTGGGTAAAGACACCCGTATAGGTCGCCGGGTTGGAGCGAGGCGTCCGACCGATGGCCGACTGATCAATCACAATAACTTTATCGAGTAAATTGATGCCTTCGATTGTCTCGTGCGAGCCTGGTACGTCGTGAGCTCGATGAAGTCGCGCCGAAAGTTCTTTAGCTAAGATATCGTTAACCAAGGTAGACTTACCTGATCCACTAACCCCACTGACTACCGTCAGTACACCTAGCGGAATTGCGACATCGATATTTTTGAGATTATTCTCTCGAGCACCTCTTATCACCAGCTGGCGATCTTTCTCGAGTGAACGACGCTTCTTTGGCACTGGAATTGACTCCGCGCCTGACAAAAAACGACCAGTTATACTATCCGGCATCCGACTGACTTGATCTGGGGTGCCCTGGGCGACGATGTGACCACCTTTGACACCAGCACCAGGGCCAATATCGAGCAGGTAGTCGGCTTGACGGATCGTGTCTTCGTCGTGTTCGACAACTAGGACGGTGTTGCCGAGATCTCGCAGATGTTTCAACGTATCAATCAGGCGGTCGTTATCACGTTGATGAAGACCAATCGATGGCTCGTCGAGAACGTAGAGCACACCCTGGAGTCCAGAACCGATTTGAGTCGCAAGTCGAATTCGCTGAGCCTCACCACCCGACAGCGTATTGGCGGCGCGGGATAACTCTAGGTAATTCAAACCAACGTTACTCATAAAACCGAGTCGAGCTGTTATTTCTTTGAAGATTTGCTGGGCAATAAACTGCTCTTCATCGGTTAATTTGAGTTGATTAACAAACAAATCCAACGCCGCATCGACGCCTAGATTGGCAATATCCATGATATTCAAGTCGTGGACAGTAACTGCCAAGACGACAGGCTTTAAGCGCGCCCCATGACAAGCGTGACATTCACGCTCCCGCATAAATCGTTCGATATCGCGGCGCATAAAGTCACTATCAGTTTCCTTGTAGCGACGCTCCAGGTTCGGAATAACACCTTCGTACTTGGCGTCATATGATCGTCCATCGCCCAGCGAAACTGAATAAGTCTCATCGCCAGTGCCATAAAGAACCTTCTGAAGCGCCTCGTCTGATAATTCCTTGACTGGTACCTTGAGACTAAATCCGTGACGCTGTGAAACCGCCTGAAGCCGCTTCATATACCAAGCGTCGCTATTCATTCGATTGTATGGCCTGATCGCGCCCTCGGAGATAGTTAGATTTGGATTAAAAACCAACTCTGGATCAATCTCTAGACGACTACCTAGGCCGGTACAGACTGGACAGGCGCCCTGCGGTGCATTGAAACTAAACAGGCGTGGCTCCAGCTCAGGAATCTCTTCGTTCGGATGATCGAGACAAGCGTATCGCTGGCTGTACAAGTGACTGGTATCAGCATCGACATCGAGCACCTCAACGACACCCTCAGCCAAGTCGAGCGATTGTTCGACCGACTGAGCCACCCGGGAACGAATTGAATCGGCCATGACGATACGGTCAACAACGATCTCAATGTCATGTTTGTATTTCTTGTCTAATTCGGGAAATTCGTCGAGTGAATAAACGACGCCATCAACGCGAGCGCGAGCGAAGCCGAGACGACGAAATTGCTCTGGGACATGAGCAAACTCACCCTTTTTGGCTTTGGCGATTGGCGCCAACAGCATTAAGCGACCACCTTCTGGAAGCTTCATGATTTCATTAACAATATCTTCCGGCGTACGACGGGAAACAGGTTGATGACAAACTGGACAGTGCGGGACACCGATTCGAGCGAACAACAGTCGTAGATAATCGTAAATTTCAGTGACTGTAGCCACCGTACTGCGTGGATTTCGACTGGTCGACTTTTGATCAATGCTAATGGCCGGGCTGAGTCCTTCGATCTGATCGACGTCCGGTTTTTCCATCAAACCCAAGAATTGACGGGCGTAGCTAGAAAGGCTTTCCACGTAACGCCGTTGACCTTCGGCATAAATTGTATCAAAGGCGAGGCTAGATTTTCCCGATCCACTCAAGCCAGTTAGCACAACCAATTTATCCCGGGGGATTTCAACGTTAACGTTCTTTAGATTGTGCTCACGAGCACCAGTTACCTTAATCACCTCTGACATATCTGTGTAATTATACGCTTTTCTGACGACTTTTTCCACCCCCCTATGTGAGCTAGTTCATAGTAAGCAGTTCCGCTCATGCTTGCCTTCGGCGGACTACGGTGATAATATTCTTTCACTAACTTGACATTATTATGAAAAAAGGTATTACAACTATTTGCCTACTCGGCTCCGGCATTCTCATAGTCGATTCCCTCGATGTGATGGAAGCGGTGGCTTTTTTCTTAATTGCTGGTCGAATTCCTGGCACTGATATCGGTATCAGCGCAACTGCTATGCATTTAGCCTGTACGGCAGCTCTAGGGGTGATTATCGGTCGCCTATCATCACGACCAATTATTCGCCGTGTCTTGTCTATGCCCAATACTCCCGACAAGAAACTAGCTCGAGCTTAATCCTCGACTGGAACAATACTTTCGGCCCACAACTGTAGTTCTTGAAGGATGAATTGTTTGTCATCAGCAGTTTCGCTTTGAGCTAATGACTGAAGTCGGCTAATAAAGTCGGGTAATTGTCGCTTGATGCGATCTGATCGCCACTTTTCCCAACTTACAACCTCATCCTCAGCTAGCGATTGCGGGTAATTACGAGCCTTGTAGTGTAGCAGAAGGTCGTCAAGTCTTTCATCGATAAAATTTGGGTGTAGATCGGCCAACTGGCTAACGTCGGCCTGTCTAACCTTTGAAATTGATAAAGCATCACCCTGCGGTAGGAAGCCATCATACAGCTGGGCTTCCGGCTCAGTCGCTGGCTCAAAATCGGGTTCTTTTTCAAATACCGATCGGACGTTCTCAGCAAAAGCTGGAGACGACAACAACACCTTCCGATGACGATCAATTAGTTCCGGCGTCAAACCTAAGCGCCGCCAACCGTCACCGCGCTCTAATACACCAAGCGGAGCCACCGCCGGCACGCGGTTGTATTGAAGTTGCTTAACAGGCAAGTTAATAAAGCCTTCCGACTGTCTCTCGTCCCGTTTGGCAAAGCGGATCTTTTCCAGTTGTTCAATCGACAAATTAAGCAGTGGAGTCGGGTCATAGCGTAAGTCGTAAACTACGACACTGTTGTTTCGACCAGAAGTTAGCGGAAAAGCCACCGTTGCCGAATGGTATGCGGAATCATATTGGCCATTTACGTAAACAAATGGCTGTTTGTTATCGAGGTTAATCAGTTGTTTGACCTGATTCTTATCCCGAAATTTCAGCAGATGCTCAAACAGGGCGGGCTGCTTGTTGTGAATCAGGCGTGTAATGTCAATCAGCGCCTCAACATCACTCAGAGCGTCGTGGGCTTTTGTGTGATTGAGTCCGTTAGCCGCTGCGATATTCTCAAGTTTATTGATAGCTATGCCATCAACCAGCGGCCACTCGATGCCCTCTGGGCGTAAGGCTCGCGTCATTCTGACGACATCGAGCAAGTCCCAACGGCTCCGCCCATCACGCCAGGTCCACTCGTACGGATCATAGAAATTTCGCCAAAACAAATGTCGAATAAACTCATCATCAAATCGAACATTATTGTAGCCGACCACAGTCGTTCCCGGCGTAAAAATCTCCGACATCAAGAGTTTGGCAAATTCAGCCTCAGTGTAGCCGTCAGCTTGTGTTTCTTGAGGCGTGATACCGGTCACCATCAGAGCATCAGGACTCGGCAGGGTATCATCGTTTAACTTCACTAGGATGTTGTATGGATCGCCAATCGGATTCAAGTCCGAGTCAGTTCGCTGGCCCGCGAATTGCATGATTCGGTCCCACCTCGGATCGAGGCCAGATGTTTCGAGATCGTAAAAGAAAAATGATTCGGTCATTAGTATTATTGTAGCTTACTTCCGTCACCTTGATATTAGGTTATCGTTAATATTTAACGACAAATGAAAATGCCCCGTGCGGACAACCTAGTAAGTAGGTTGCCGCACGGGGCTACGGGATGGTTTGGCGTGTTGGCTAGTCGCATCAGTGCAGACATAAGCTCATGATCGCCCGATTCCCAGTAAAATCCGCCGAACCCGGCGGGTGGGTAACTGGATGCCTTCTCCCGGCATCTGGGCAAAGCTAGAGCATTCGCTGCTCTCCTTTCGATTTCTCGATCGTTTGTCGACTGATTTTCGTCGGACATAGTACCGTTCATTTTTCGATACGGTATGACTATCACCCCGACGACCTGCCTAACACCCAGGCAGGAAGGCAACGCTACAGCATAAGGCCTCCTGCTGGTATCCCGAATTGTGAAGGTCCACCGACCACAACGTTGTGAACGATGATAAATGAATAATAGCACAATAGTGCTTTTTTGTCAATACTATTTCATAAAACTAAGTTTCGACAAGTGTAAATTCATCGTCATTGATTAGAATCAAGCTGCTGCCTTCCGCTCCAGCTCGGTTCAAAGCATGCGTAATGCCCATTTTTTTCATGATGTCACGCAGCCGATTAACACCCTCGAAAGTATCAAAACGGGTTCGTCGAGCAAATTTCTCGATCTTGTGACCCGATACCCTAAATCGTCGTTGGCCAGAATCAAGTGCCGATATTTCCTCAATCGCCCAAGCTTGCTTGATTTGTTCGTTAGACAAGCTAATCACCGTCATATCACCGTCATCTTCGTCGGCAGTCACATCTGGCTTGCTTCGAACCTCTTGAACAATTTGGCGCAATCGGCGCAAAACTTCCGTCGTACCTTTGTGGGCGATAGCCGAGAGTGCAAATATATCTCGATCGGGCGCAACTTCTTTGAGGGCGTCTCGCTGCATCTTGATGATCTCGTCGTCGAGCCCCTCGATTTTCGTCAGCGCTATCACCTCCGGCCGGTCAATTAACTCGGGGCTATAGGCTTCCAACTCCTGCCTAATGGTGCGATAAGCTTCAGCCGCATCGTCGGAATAAGCGTCGATTAAGTGAAGCAGCACAGCGGTACGCTCCACGTGACGCAAAAAGGCATCGCCCAGCCCCTTACCTTCACTCGCACCTTCTATTAACCCAGGAATGTCAGCTATCAGGATGCTACCGTCATCGATATCAGCCACGCCCAGATTCGGCGTCAGGGTCGTAAACGCATAATCAGCAATTTCCGGACGAGCATTGCTCACGACACTCAAAAAAGTTGACTTGCCAGCATTAGGAAAACCGACCAGACCGACATCAGCTAGAAGCTTGAGTTCAAGTTCAGCCTCAAATTCGTCACCAGGCTCACCCTTTTCGGCGATCCTTGGGGTTTGACGTACTGACGACTTGAAATGAGCGTTGCCAAATCCACCGTCACCGCCTTTGGCGATAACGACTTCTTGACCATCTTCGGTTAAATCAGCGATTATCTCGCCATCCCGTTTGACCACTGTACCTGCCGGCACCTTGACGAAGAGCGTCTCGCCTGACTTGCCATGCCGATTGCGCTTGGCTCCCGATTGACCAGGTTTGGCCTTTAATTCGGGTTTATAGCGAAAATCTAGGAGGGTATTGAGATTATCGGTTGCGACGAAAATCACGTCACCGCCGCGGCCACCGTCACCACCATCAGGGCCACCCTTATCAACATAAATTTCATGGCGGAAACTGACGGCACCATCACCGCCTCTTCCAGCCTGCACGAGTACTTTGGCGGTATCAACAAACATATAGACCATTATACCAAAAGCACCCCTGTATTGACAGAGGTGCTAAATGTGGATAACTATTTTTAGTGAATGTAGCTATAAAGCGCTGCTTGACCGGCTGAAATCGTTCGACTGTTGACGATGTTGAATCCACCGTAAACGGAGTTATTCATCTCACTAATAACGATTGATCCATCAGCTAACTTGCTCTCAACTACAGCCACGTGACCGTAATAACCGGCGTTATCAACCAGAACGGCTCCGACGGCTGGAACGTTGTTAACAACGTAGCCCTGAGCTCGAGCAGCGTCATCCCAGGTGTTGGCGTTACCCCAGAAGCTTCCAACCGGACGACCCATCTCAGCCCGACGGTCGTATACCCAGTAGGTACAGTTACCGAAAGCGTATCGGTTGCCTGATGAGCCAGATCGATAATACGATGAGTATGACGATGTGCGGTTAGTAGTGGTCGTAGTACTGCTAACAGTCGTCCGAACAACCGGCGCCACGTATCCAGGACGTTCAGTCTCAGGAAGCTGTCCGTCTGGAATGATAATCTTCAATCCCTCGGTGACTCCCGAAATCTCTAAGTCATTGTAAGTAGTAATTGCGGCCGCATCACCTGAATACTTGTCAGCGATACTTTCGATAGTATCACCAGACTTGACGGTGTATACAACACCGTTACGAGGCAATATATCTAGGGTCGAGCCAGCTGTCAGATTCTCGCTGGTCAAATCATTCGCCCACATAATGGTTTCTTTAGACAGGCCAAATTCGTCCGCTAAACTGGCGACAGTGTCGCCTGGTTCGACGGTATATTCAACAATCTCACGGTTTGGTGAGGTGACTTCAACGATCGCTGGACGTGAGGTTGACTCATCAGTTGTCGGCAATTGACTCTCGATTTGAGCCGAGATTGCCAAGCTGTTAACCGACGGCGCAACCGACAGATTCGTTGTAGTGGCTACATTCGCGGCAATAGTCGAAGCAACAACTTCGTTAACAGTTGTTTCCGATTCGGCCTCGTCAATCTGCTGGGTGGCAGATAGCGCAGATGCCGTTGTGGCTACCTGAGAGACGTCCTGAGGGGCGCGGTAACCGATTCCGATCATCACTACCAGTAACGTAAACATACTGGCGTAGATAGCTATAGATGATGTTTTAACTCGAGTCTTTGATTGACGTCGAGGAGCGGTGCGTTGCTGGGTTCCAGCAACCGATCTTTGGGTTACAATACCGCTAGTGATCTGATTACGAATTATCGTTCTCCTGCCGTCTGTATTACTACAGAGGCGACTACCATACTAAGTCTTACTTCTCGCAGAGAAAGGGGTATGATTCGACCGATTTTAGTTTAATAATTTCGATACCCGTACGACAATTGTGGTAGGCCCATCTGTGTCTAGTGCTCCCACTCGCAGATAACGTCACGTTTCTCGAGAGAAGCGTTTCGTAACCAGTAGTCACAGTCACAAAATGTGCTTTTATGATTGTATCAAGATGCTATAGCATATGTCAACTTATTAGAGCCCTTTTGTAACGGCATCACCCCTGTTAACTAGAGATATGAGCACTTTACTTTACAGTAGTCGCGGATGTTTGCCTCGTGCTCGGCCAAGGTTCGTGAAAAATAAGTAACATCGTCATCACCGCTCAAGAAATACAGATAATCACCTTCAGCCGGTTCAGCGACAGCCACCAGTACGGTTTCGCTCGAATTGGCGATTGGACCCGGTGGCAGACCTGTGAAGCGTCGCGTGTTGTACGGTGAATCGAGATTCAAATCACGCTCCACACCCAACTTGTCGGCAATGTATTGATAGGTTGGATCTGAACCTAGAGCCATACCTTCTGCGTAACGCTTGAGAAAGACCTGTGCAATCTGAGCTTCGTCTCCTCCAACGGCCTCTTTTTGAATGATCGAGGCCATGATAATGCCCTCATAGAGCGTTAACCCCTGCTCTTTATATTTTGCAGCTAGGTCATTAGCTTTAATCACTTTTTCGAATTCGGCAAAAGCCTGTTTCAAAATTTGCTCAACAGTCGCACTCGAACTAACTTGGTAGGTTTCTGGATAGATATAACCTTCCAAATCTTGACCGGCCGGCTTGCCGTCAAAGATTGGTGAGTCATAGTCAGACGTCATAGCTTTATCGATTTCGGCATCGGTATAGCCGGCGTCTTTTATGACTTCCCGAATCTGCTTCAGAGTTAATCCAGGTATGAAGGTAATCGAGAAGGTGTCGACTCGACCATTAATCAGATGTTCGACTATTTCAGGCGTTGATTCAGATGGCGACAAGCGATAAGTCCCAGCCTGGAGACGACCTTGTACACCCTTGATGCGTGTATAGATATCGAAAGCCTCGCCGTCTTTTATCAAGCCTGCCTCTTCTAACTGATTGCCAATTTGCGGCGGCGTTGAACCACTAACGATTCGAACCACTTTTTTACTGTCGTCGGCCGAATCAACTGCCGATAGCTGGGTCGAATACCACCAGTAGACGGCACCAATCACCATTGTCGTCAGTATCAGAACAAAACCGGCCACCATCAGACCCCATCGTCGCTTAGGCGATGAAGGCTTTTGGTTCGCCGATGAATTATCCAAGTTCTCTGTCTGAATCGCCGGCTGGTTAGGATAAGGGTTGACTGGTTGATCAATTGAAATCGGCTGAGGCCGGGTCTCGTTAAGTTCTCGATTCGGTTGCGAGGGTCGTCGTAGCATATTATCCATAGTTTTCCTCCAGATAGTCCTGTAAGATTATAGCCGCGGCTCGGGCGTCGATGTCGGCTTTCGAATAGGGATAACCCAGGTCTTTAAGTTGCTGTTCGGCTTGAACGCTAGTTAATGACTCGTCTCGCCAGACTATTTCGGCAATATCAGCCAACTGTTTGGCAAAGTTTTCGACATAAGCCGTTTGTAGGGTCGGCTCGCCGTTTTGGTTACGTGGATAACCAACAACTATCTGCTCAGCGCCTTCTGTCGTAACTATCTCTGCAATACGATGTATCTCTGAGCCGTCAACAAGAATAGTGTCGAACGGAATGGCTATCCTCACCGAAGTATCAGCGATGGCGACGCCGATTCGCTTCTCCCCCACATCCAAACTGATGAGGGCTTTACGACTCATCTTGTAGTTTAAACTCGATGTCAATTTTATCGATATTATTAGGTACGGTGCGGACCCAGAAGTAAGAGAATTTTACGTCGACATCGCCGATCCCCTCAATTGCTTCGAGGGTTTGCTTAACCTCGCCGTAACGCTGTCCCTTGACTTGTTGTTTCATGGCCAGTTCGTCAATCTTGGGACCAACTTTTCCGCTGGTGGCCAAAGTGGCCGTCATTGTTTCATTGTCGCGTCGGAAGTCACTGAAACGAGCATCTTCGAACCCTTGGTCATATATTTTCTGGTTAGAGGTCAGGGCTTGGTCCTCTAGAATAGCTGTTGTGTACTTTTCGAAATCCGATTTGGCGACGCCGTACATTGAGTAGGTCGTCGGTAGCGTCAGGGTGGCTTTTCCCTCTGGTGCTTCCTGACCGAGAGCTGGTATAACTACTTGATCACCCCTTTGGATATTAAAACTGCTCTCGATTGATTTGGCAGTTTCACCAAACTCTTCAATCAGCTGCTGTTTGGCTTCGTCTGATGACCGGCCGATTAGTTCACCGCGGGCACGCTCAACATCGGCCTCTGATACGACCTTTACTTCACGACTCGATCCGCCTGTCATGACGCTACCTTGAGAACTAAACCCACCGACAGAAGCCCGATATGAGCGGGCACTGACGTTATATTCCGAACCGACATCAACGGCCTGAACTGGGATCGTCTCCGAATCCTGAATGATAGACCCCTCGCCGATATCGGTTCCAGCTAGAGTAGCGGCCTGTGTACTGACAAACGATATGTCATTAGATGTGAATACCGTACCAGCCGGAATTGATATTGGCGTTCTCGAGATTGATGTTCGCTTGACGGTCATCGTTCCCGTAGCCTTATCGCCAACCTTGGCTGTACCCGTAGCTTCAAATTCGAGCTTCTCGTCGACCTGGTTGTCCTTCAGCAGCGCCTTGAGGACGCCTTCTCCGGGATTCGTCATCGCCGTTGTCGAAAGCTCGACCGCCGTGCTAATTGGCGCTGGCGATGTTCTTGCGGTAATAATAACCGTCGCAGCTGGAGCGAAGCCGAACATCCATATCAACAATGCTATAAAGGCTGCCAGACCTAGGCCAATCAGGACGAACTTTTTGCGGAAAGTATTAAAATCGGGTACTTTGACGGGCTTCTTGGACTTCTTGCCTCTTGGGTCAGCGGTCATCACAGCAGCGGCCAACGGCGCAACTGCCGCATCTTTGGCGGCCACACTATCAATCGCCTCATTCTTTGATAGACGTGTGCCGTCACGGACTGGGACCGTCGAGGCGTGATCGCCAACTGGCAGCATTGAGCCGTCAATAATGTCGTCGCTCTCGTCAATTGCCGAGTCCGGCGCCGTGGCAACCTCTGGTTTTGACTGAAGATTCTTAGCCACCGGCAGCTGAATAGCGGCCGCCAGAGCAATCAGAGCTGCATTATTGGTAATCAAGACGATTTTCTTCTTATCAGATTTGGCCATTCGATCCAACAAGCGCAAGTTCACCGCGCTCTGAAGAGCACTCGACCGCTTTGGCGGCACGATGGCAACAATCTTTTCATTAGCCGCTTTAATCTTGCCAATAATCGCCGTTACATCGTCGTCAACATCAATATAGATTACGTCTTTATTCATTCTAGATTCTTAACAATCGATTAAGTTTTTCTTTTACGGAATCACCGTCTCCACTGCCTATAAGTGTATCATAGCCGACTCTGAGTAAGCCCATGGCCGTGATAAACGTATGGTCATTGACGTCACCGGTCGTGTCAACGACACCCAGTACTTCCGACGGGTCAATATGCTGAACGGTTGGACGCTTCGTGAAGGGAAGCGATTTTCGCCATTCGTCACCCTCAAGCGCCTCAACAATTTTGTTCAAACTGGCGCCACCGCCGCACAACAAAATTCGATTCGGCAAGTAATCAATTGAATCAAATTCGCTCAGAGCTAACTCAACTCCTGCCAGCCAAACTTCGAGGGTCTTGTCGACTGCCTGGCCAACTTCTTTGGCGACTGACGGCTTTAGTTGTGAATGACCAATATTAACCTTCAATTTTTCGGCATCTTTATACGACAAATCCATATCGTTAGCAATCGTTTGAGTAAAGCTACGACCGCCGATACCGAACATACGCGTGCCTTCAACGCCGCCATCGTTAACAACTGCGATATCGGTTGTACCGCCACCAACGTCAGCCAAAATAGCCGTGAAATTGCTGCTGGCGTCGTTGCCTAGAACTGATCGGCTAACTGCAAACGGCTCAGCTGCGACAGCCAAAAGTTCGAGTGATAGTTCGTCAGCGACCTTCTCGAGCGCACCAATATGAACCATCGGCGCAAAAGCTGTATAAATTTGAACCGCCACATCACGACCTTGAAAACCAATTGGGTTACTGATTTTGTAGCCGTCGATGTGAATACCGACTAGAGCGCTGTTGACCAGTTTTACCTCAACATCTTCGTTACCAGTTTCGAGGGCAATCTGGCGCTGAGCTTTTATTTGAGCTCGCTCCTGAACTTTTTCGATAATAAATTCCATCTCACTAGCATCTAATGCTCGATCAGGCTGCGGTCGACGATACCGAATAGTATCAGTGACGCCTTTAACGAGTTCGCCGGCAATGCCAATTACCACCTGCTTCGCCTGAAGACCAGCCTGCTCTTCGGCGTCGGCTAGGGCTTCTTCGCAATTGCGAACCACGCCGGCAATATCAGCGATGGCACCGGAGTGCATATCACTGACTTCTTGGCGAGTACGTCCAACACCGACAATCTCAAGGTTTTCATCGGTTCGCTTGGCAATTAGTGCCTTAACAAATTCGGTTCCAATATCGAGAGCGACGATGTAGTCATCGCTTGGGGTTTTTTTGTGAGCTTTTCGGAGTTTTTCTAAAACCATAAGTAGTTCCCATTATATACCATTTCAGCACCATCAATAATTACCTTTGCTATAATACGATAAATGTTGTATAATTAACCCATTATGGAAAACCTGGCCAATCGGTCGCCCGAACTTTCCCGCGAATACTTGTTGCTCTGGATGGAACGAAACTTTGACATCATCCGCGATTTAGTTACCGACAAGGCCCAAACTCATATTTTTGAGATCGCTCGACTGGAGTCGGATAACTTTCGTGCCCCACACTTCATGGGTGCACCTGTCTACATCAAGCAGCTCGAGGCTGTTATTTCGTTCCGAGCGCGAATCGTCGATGGCGTAGCTAGTCTCGACGAATGCCAGGTAATCATGGAGGACTACGGCGATGCCGTCATATTGAACGACGTAGCTGGCCTTAAGCTGAACATCAATGAATCTAGTCGCCGCATAACTGGCGAAGACGCCCTGCAGATGATCGCCGGTTTTCTGAGTCATGATGAGGAAATCAACCTCAGTCGGCTAGAGATGTTCGCTACCCTTGCCCATAACGCTATGAGTAGTCGTATCGACGAAATTTATGAATATGACGGCGACAATCAATCCTTCCTAGTACAGAGCACTACCGAAGAAGATGGTGACGATGTCGCCGAGAGACTCGACGTCGTTCATACACGGAAAAATCCCAACGGAACGACAAATGGTGTCCGGCTACAGTACGCACCCGAATCCGATATTGGAAACGGCCACTTGTTCATCCATTCCATCAACGAGGGTCAGATTGATCAATCGATTGACAACCTGAGTGTTGAACAGTTCCGCGATTTCGAGTCGATCATACAAGTCTTGCGAAAGGGCTGAGCTGGCAATCTTATTCGATAATAGCTTTAATCCGGCGAATACCGGCGCTAGATGATTCTTCTTTAATGATCTTAAACTGTTGATTACCGTCCAGCAGTTCCATCGTGTGGTCAACATGGGGACCGCCACAAATTTCGAAGCTAAACGGCTGATCAGCCCCGTTCGCAATCATTTTATAAACCTTGACCGTCTCACCATAACGGTCACCAAACTGTCCGAGGGCTCCCATTTCGTCTCGAGCAACATCGGTAGGGTACTCGGCGTAGCTGATTGCTAGATCTTTCTTGATCTCTTCATTGACCATATCTTCGACTCGCTTAATTTGGTCAGCTGTCATTTTTTCGGGATGGGAAAAATCAAATCGCAGTCGCTCTTCGGTGATATTTGATCCGTGCTGAACCACGTGTTCACCCAACACTTGTCTCAAGGCCGCGTACATCAAATGAGTCGCCGTATGATATTTCTTGTGCTGAAGAGTTTGGCCGCCAAGACCACCCTTGAAAGTGCCTTTGGCTGCAGTTTGCGAGCGCACTCTCTGCTCCGCCATTCGCTGGTCGAATTCTGATCGCCAATCGGTCGAAACTTGAATATCTTGACGATAAGCCTCTTCGACCGATAACTCGACTGGGAAACCGTAGGTGTCGTAGAGGGTAAAGATTTCGGCACCGGTCAGCCCCCCATCGCGGCGCTTCAATAATTCGCTCAAACCTTTGCGCAGAGTCTGACGAAAGACCTTCTCCTCTTTTATCATGATCGCCACAACTTCTTCGCCAGCCGCCGCTACTTCTGGGTAATCATCAGCGTATAGAGCCGTAATTGACGGGACAACCTCCGCCAGGAAATTCTGTTCAATCCCCAGATCAAAAGCAAAACGGATTGCTCGACGAATCAGGCGACGCATAACGTAGCCTTGTTCTTTATTCGATGGCGACACACCGTCAACCGCCAAAAAGGTAGCCGCTCGGAGGTGATCAGCAATCACCCGCATGCTAGCCTTATTGGACTCGTAAGTCTTGCCTGATAATTTTTCAATTTTCTCAATAATTGGCCACAACAAAGATATCTTGAATACATCCGGACTATCAATGCGAGCGGCAGCGATTCTCTCTAAACCACCACCAAAATCGACATTTTTCTTCTCAAGCGGCTCAAAACTACCGTCTTCCAAGCGTCGATACTGCATAAACACCTGGTTACCGATTTCCATAAACCGACCACTGTCACTCGCCGGGTGCGCCAAGCCGAATGACGCATCATGATTCTGATCGCCAAAATCATAAAAAACTTCACTGTCTGGACCACAAGGGTCACCAACTGGAGTCTTGTCCAGCCCACCGCCGCGCGACCACCAATTTTCACCGTCGTCATAATAAAATATTCGCTCCCCTGGTTTGATACCACGAGCATCGCCCGCGGCTTGACTGCCAATTTCGACGATATCAGCCGCTATTCCCCGTTCGGTAAATATTTTTTGCCATATCAGGGCTGCCTCTTCATCGCGTGGAATACCGTGATCTTCATCGCCAATAAAAGCGGTGACGTACAGCTTTTCTGGGTTCAAGCCTACAACATCGACTAGAAATTCAAAGAACCAACGAATCTGTTGTTCTTTGAAGTAATCGCCCATGCTCCAGTTACCAAGCATCTCAAAAAAAGTCGTGTGCCGATTGTCGCCCACATCATCGATATCCTGAGCCCGTAAACAAGTCTGGCTGTCAGCTAATCGAACACCCTGAGGGTGGGCTTCACCAAGTAGGTACGGCAGCAGCGGCTGCATACCACTACCAGTAAATAGGGTTGTCGGGTCGTTATAAGGTATTAATTTGGCGCGGGGAATAACCGCGTGATCTCGTTCACGAAAGAATTCTAAATATGCGTTGCGGATTTGTTGAGCGTTCATCGCTCACTATTATAACAGATGACAGGCTAGTCGCAGCGTGGAACTGAACTCGTCCAGGCCGCTTCCATCTTGACACCAGTCCGACACGTTGGCGATGCCTGCAATGGAACCTCAATATAATAACCCTGTCGGAGATTTGGATTAACAAAATAATTGTATTCCGACAAGCCATCTGGCAGGTCAGCTAGGAAGGGGGTCAACGAATCACTTAGATTGTCGGCCGCGCAGTGATTAAATTCGTCAGGACAAACCGCCGGATATTCACCGTTACTAGCGTGAAATCGTTCCAGCGCTAGCTTGATTTGTGTGACTGACCCCATGCGCTCGGTATCATGAGCCCGTCGAGTAGTTCCGTTGTACGAGACTAGTACAATCGAAGCCAGAATCGCAATTATTGCCATGGCAATGACCAATTCGACAATCGTGAAGCCTGCCCGTTTCGAGTAATTAAGCATACGCTTATAGTTATACCCGTTTAACTCGCTTTACTCAAGCCAGAACAATTCCGCCACCCAGGCACTCGTCGCCATCGTAAATTACGACCGACTGCCCAGCCGCAATAGCGCGCTCAGGTTGTTCAAACTCCAACCGGACTGTGCCATCACTATTAACAACTCGCGCTGGCAACAGAGCCCCTCGATGTCGAGCTCTAACCCGATAGGTTCCATCGATTGGCGCTACGCCTTTTATCCAATGAACATCAGCTAACTCGACCAGCGGTCGCCACAACTGGTCGTCGTTTAAGTTAGTTGTGACATAAACCTCATTGCGGTCCATGTTTTTTCCAACGACATAGTACGGCAAGCCTCCACCCAGGTCTAATCCGTGTCGCTGACCAATCGTGTAGAAAATAGCGCCGTCATGAGTTCCGATTGGTTGATTGGTTAGTTTATCGATGATCGGACCTGGTTTGGTGTCGACATATTCGGACAGAAATTCCCTCATGCCAATTTGACCAACGAAACAAATTCCCTGACTGTCTTTCTTGTCGGCTGTAATCAAACCGCGCTCGGCCGCCATCTGTCGGACGGTCTGTTTATCAAATTCACCGATCGGAAAGACGGTCTGTCTCAGCGCATCACTGGTGACACGATACAAAAAATAAGTCTGGTCTTTCTTGTCATCAACCGCCATTAAGAGTCGGCCATTCTCTGTTCGAGCATAGTGCCCAGTAGCGATAATTTCGGCACCGTCCGCCAAAGCAGCTTCGAGGAATAACTTGAATTTGACTTCCTGATTACACATAATGTCCGGATTTGGCGTACGGCCGCGTCGATATTCGTCAATCATATAGTCAACGACTTTTTGTCGATACTCATTTTCAAAATCGTACACTTTGAAATCAATACCTAATCTTACGGCCACCCGTTTAGCGTCGGCTAGATCATCAGCCCACGGACAACGCATTCCTGGTAAGTCCCTCGTCCAGTTCTTCATGTAAACGCCCACTACCTCGTGGCCCTGTTCCTTCAAAAGAGCCGCCGTCAGCGACGAGTCGACTCCCCCGCTCATTCCAACATGGATCTTAGCCACGTTCAAAGCCACCCTGTAGACTCGTCACGGCAATCTTGACCAGCTCGCCACTCGCTAGATACCATCCGCGAGGTGTTAGCCACCACCAGCCAGACCAGTCGCGGTCGTTAGTTGGAAAGTTAAGGATTCGCACATCCGGCGCCCGTCTCTGAAACTCTAAAAAGGCTCGTCGCTGGTGATAACCCGACGTTACCAATATTATCTTTTCGTAACCACGGCCCTTGACGATGTCGCCGGTATTTGCGGCATTTTCGATCGTCGTTTCCGAGCTTTCGTCAATCAATATATATTCCGGTGAAACTCCCGCCTCAACCGCAATTTCGCGCATTGCCGCCGCGTTACTCGGGCCGGACTTGTCCAGGGCAGCCCCCGAAAATATTAACGTCTGCGACCAGCCCTTTTTATACAATTCTATGCCAGTTTTAGTCCGCGCCACTGTGTCACCGCCACTTACCACCACGATGGCATCGACTGGGCCACAATTGCCCGAGGTTGGACCTTGACGACATGTCGTCAGATCATGAGGCTGGAGATAAATACTTATTCCCAAAATTACTAGAGCAGCGACCACCATCAAAGTTATCAAAATCCGCATCACAAAGTCTCCAGGCGTTCATATTCTCGCCGCACTTCATCGATAATTATTTCAGCCGCCCGATCAATCGCCGGTTCATCCAAATCACCACTGAGGCTCAAGCGCAAACTGCCATCAGCTTCTGCGTCACTCAGTCCTATCGCAGTCAAGACGTGTGATCGAGTGCCCTTATTTGCCGCGCAGGCACTGCCTGTAGCAACGTAGACACCCCTTGTCTCGAGAGCGAACACCAACCTTTCGGCGTCGAGTCCAGCGAATGAAATATGTAGGTGGCTCGCTAATCGATGACGTCGATGTCCAGATAATATCGCGTCCGGAAAGGCATCAATCAACAGCCTCTCAAGTTTATTACGCAATAAGGTTAAATTTTCAACCGTACTTTTGCGATGTGACACGGCCTCAGTTAAGGCCGCCTCGAACCCCATTACGCCGGCAACATTTTCAGTACCACTACGCAAACCAAGCTCTTGGCCGCCACCAACAATAACTGGCCGAAGCTTGACGGGCGGTGCTGTCCACAACAGGCCAACCTGCTTTGGGCCATAGACTTTGGAGGCATTAACTGTCATCATATCGACCCCCAATCGAGCCACCGACAAATCAAGCTGTCCAGCACCCTGTGAGGCGTCGGTGTGAAAGAAGATTGGTGTCTTGCTGGAGACTTGTTGTCGACGGGCTCGTTCGCGACCGACAATTTCAGCAATTTCACGCAGAGGTTGAATTGTACCGATTTCACTATTTGCCAGGCCGACACTGACGATGGTGGTTTCATCGGTAATCGCAGCAGCAACGGCTTCGACCGACACCCTACCCCGACTATCAACCGGGACGAGAGTATGATTTCGAGCCTTAGCGACCGATAGTACAGCGTGATGTTCGATGGCTGTAGTGACGATATGGCCATCAAAAGAATTCAAGGCCAGATTAATCGACTCCGTCGCCCCGGCTGTAATAATTATTTCATCGCCCCGGGCACCAATTGCCTGAGCAATTCTCGATTTCGCTAACTGATAATCGCGTCGAATCTCAACGGCGGGTTGATAAGGTGCCGAAGGGTTAAAAAACTTGTCGCGAAAATACGGCAGCATCGCGTCAATGGCGCGCTGACTCATCGGCGTAGCGGCCGCGTAATCCAAATAAATTATGTCTCGATTCACTCTACTTATTATAACAGCAAGGTTAGCTCGCGCGCCTGTAGAGCTGGTCGCTTATTTTTTGTCGGTAGACTCTAGTCGCGTCAATAAAATTATCAAATTCATCGGTATTTAAATGCTGCGGTCGACCATCAATTAATTTGAATAAGTGACCGTCCTCGGCTAGTTGGTAGCGGATATGCTGAACAGCCGTAGGGGTTTTCATCTCGTAGAACCAATCGCTATCGCCAAAATACCAAAATCGCTGTTCAATCACCCCGTCTGGCCGGGAGGCGAATATTTGTCCACCGATATTCGCCTCGGCTTCAATCAGCCGATTGCTGAGTCGATTGTCAATCGGCTCAACGCCGATTAAACGGTTGAGATAGGACATGACATTACGAAATCCATCACCTTTGTCCAGAATCGAGCTATCAGCAGTGGCTCGTAAATTTTCGATGTCTCGCTCGACTGTTCGAATCTCTCTAACCAATTCGACAGTCGGATTCAGCGATTCAGGACGCCAAAACGGCGCCTTTTCAGGCGCCACTTCATATTGTGGAATTTGAAATTGATCGGCTGTCATAATAAGTCCTAGTTGAGGCCAAATAAATTGGCCGCGTTATCAGATGTTAACTTGGCGATATCGTCGAAGCTCAAACTTCGACGCGCAGCGTGATACTCCGCCACCAAGCGCACATTTGCAGGCTCGTTTACTTTACCACGTAAAGGGGCTGGTGTCAAAAATGGGGCATCAGTTTCAAACACTAGCCGATCGAGTGGAATTTGATCATACATCGACTGAGCGGCCGGATCTTTCACGAAAGTTGAAATTCCGTTGACACCAATATACAAACCTCGTTCGAGACCACGCTGCAGATTCTCGATGGTATCGGTGAAACTATGGAGCACACCTCGAAGTCGACCGTCAAAACTATCAAAAATTGGCCAAAAATCATCAAAAGCGTCACGAACATGAAATATGACCGGCAAGTCGTGTTTCACTGCCAACTTCAGCTGTGCGATAAGCGCCTTTTGCTGAACATCGCGAGGACTATGCTCATAAAAGTAATCGAGACCAATTTCACCAATTGCTATGACCGAGTTCGCATCCACCAAATCGTCAATCTGGTAGCCATTTCTAGTTTCATGCGGGTGAACACCTACGGCAGAGTAACAATCGTTCCGACGCCTACAAAAGTCAATCGCCTCTGTCGAACTTTGCCGATCCGTGCCAACACCAACATACCAGCCGACATCGGCCTGCTTCATGCGACTGATAACAGCGTCGACTGATACGGGATAATCAGATTGGTGAATGTGGCAGTGAGTATCAACTATCATTGGTTGGAAGCGTTACGAGGATCAGCCGTATGCTGATAAATTTTTGGATACATCATACCGGCTGGTGGATGAACAACGCCGTCTTCAAACATGGCATGGATTGAGGCCGCCGTATGAGGCATGAATGGCACCAACAAATCACCGATCTGGAGAAGTGCGCCTGCACAATGGGCCAAAACATCCGACAGATGCGGTTCAGCCTCTGGATCGCTGCCGAGACCCTTAGCAATCTGCCAAGGCTTAACGTTATCAATATATTGGTTCAAGCTGCGAACCATGCTCCAGACTTCATCCATGGCCTTGTTAAACTCAAAATTATCCATGGCATCGTGATAAAGCGACATATCATGTTCAGCCTGTTCTGACTGACCAATGACACCAGCCTGATATTTGACAATCATCGCGGCCACTCGTTGCATCAAGTTACCCAAGTCGTTGCCGAGTTCATTGTTGTATGTCATCTCGAAGCGCTCCCAGGTGAAATCACCATCATCGAGCGTCGGTACGTGACGTGAAAAATAATAACGAAAAGCATCGACACCGTAATTATCGATAACTTCTAGCGGGTCAACAACATTACCCACAGATTTGCTCATCTTAGCACCACCAACCATAACGTGTCCGTGGACTAATAATTTCTTCGGTAACTTCAAACCTAGCCCGAGCAACATAGCCGGCCAATAGCCGGCGTGAAAGCGGACGATATCTTTGCCCACGACCTGGACGTCGGCCGGCCAATACAGTTGCCAGCCATCAATATCAGGATACCCCAATACAGTGATGTAATTTGCTAGAGCATCAATCCAGACATAAATAACTTGGTCCGGGTCATCCGGGACGGGCACTCCCCAACTTAAACTCCGTCGCGGACGCGAAATACTGACATCCTGTAGTCCGTCTTTGATTAACTCGAGAAATTCAGTTCGACGATTGTCGGGCACGATAGTCATCTCGCCTGATTCAATGGCGTCGCGAATTTTATCGGTAAAGGCACTAGTTTTTAGATAGTAATTCTCTTCTTTGACTCGCTCAAATGGTTTTTGATGATCCGGACAAACACCAGCATTTTCTTGAACCTCTTTGTCGGTATAAAATGCTTCACAACCGACACAGTACCAGCCTTCATACGAGCCTTTGTAAATATAAGGCTGCAGCTTCTTCCAAATATACTGAACGGCTGCCACGTGGCGTGGATCAGTAGTGCGAACAAAGTCAGTCACACCGGCACCGACTGCCTCGATTAGTTTACGAAAGCCAACCACTTGCTGGTCGGTATATTCCTGAGGCGATAAGCCATTTTCAGCCGCTTTGGCGGCAATTTTGTTGCCGTGTTCGTCAGCGCCAGCTTGAAATCGCACCTCGTAACCCTGCTGCTGCTGATAGCGCGCCCAGATATCAGCTAACAGATAGTCCATAGCATTGCCGATATGAGGCGTGCTATTGACATACGGAATCGCCGTCGTGATATAAAGTTTTTTATCCATTGGCTCTATTTTAACAGATATGTAGTGGAATCGACACCGGACCTAGTTCTGGCCTCGAAAGTTTGCAAATAAGGCCTGCCATTGTTCAACCGATAAAGCTTCAGCGCGAAGATTGGGGTCTATACCAGAACCAAGTAACAGACGCTCAGTGTCATCCTTCGACAGACCCAAACCGCCGGCCAAGCTGCTGCGTAGCTTCTTGCGACGAGCCGAAAAACCGGCTTTCGCTAGACGAAAAAACTCTCGCTCGGTAGCCTGGTCATATGGACGTTCGGCGAACAAATCGAGCACTACAACCTGACTGTCAACTTTGGGTGGCGGCGTAAAGTACTCGGCCGAGACCGTCTGACCCAGGCTAACTTTTGCGAATAATTGAGCACTGAGTGACAACAGACTCATTTCACCGCTCGGCGCCGCCATTCGTTCGGCAACTTCTTTTTGGATTAACATAACGATGCGTTTAGGCCGATTAGCAGCCGTCAATAGTCGCTGGGTAATCCGTGATGTAATGTAATACGGAACATTGGCTACTACGACATAGTTCTTGGGCAACTTTCCTAGGTCATAGTCCATAAAGTCACCGTTGATCACCTCTAAATCCTTCCCCGGAAATTGTCCAGGAAGCTTGGCCGCTAGAGACGCGTCAATTTCAACCGCAACGACACGATTAGCCCGACGAAGCAATTCGCTAGTCAACGTGCCCAGTCCCGGTCCAATTTCGAGGACCGTATCACTAGCATCCAGTTTAGCTGTATCAGCAATCTCAGCCAGAACCAATCGATCAGTAAGCCAATGCTGCCCGAGGGATTTTTTTGGTGTAGCGGCCATTTCTAATACCAGTTATTCGACAAGAAGTGGTTCCAGGCACCACAAGGCGAGCCGTAGCGCCCCTTTATATAACTCAGTCCCCAAGAGATTTGCGTTCTGGCGCTCGTCATATAGTCAGCCCCGTGGCTGGCCATTTTGGAGGCTGGCAATGACTGAGGAATGCCATACGCACCCGAAGTCGGATTACCGGCGTTAACTCGCCAACCAGATTCACGCATCCACAAATTGTATAAACAAGGCCATTGGTCTTCACCATATCCAGCCTGGAGCATCATAGCCTTGCCGAGAACTTGATTTTCTGAAGGATTAGTTGGGGTTGGCAACTTAGCGCCAATAACTTCAACTTGCTTGACCGGGGCTTTGGTCTCGAGACTGGCAATTTCAACCCGATCTGATTCGACGCCATCTTTGACAGTAATTTCATAAGTTACGTTGCGAAGCCCTTTAACTCCAGGTGTCCTAACCTCACGATAACCCAGTGGGCGGTCGGCATCCTTGATTGTTTCAACTGGAAAATCGACTTCTTCTTCGACTGAGACAGTCTGCTTGCCTTCGCGCCAGACTTGAACTTTAATATCGGGAGTAATTGTCGTCTCGAGCGACGGTACGACACGATCATTTTCACCGAGCTGAACATCTTTTTCATCGAGCATCTCGCCTACCGTTGTTGCCTGAGTACGGGCTGTAGCACGTTTACCGAACAGCGTTAAATCAAATGCTGTGGCCCGATCAACCACCAGCTCCAGGCCAGCACCATTCGTTAATAGATCGGTTGACTGGGCGACCGTGGCGTCATCCTCTGGATAAAGTTTGATCTCAGCGTCTTCGGCAATGCGGACTGCTGTTTGGTATGGAGTCATAACCTTCTGACGGATAGCACCGTCGATAATCGTGACTGGTCGGGCACGGTAAATATTCACCTTATATTCATTGGCGACTAGCTTTTCGTCCAGCCGAGGTTCGACAACATCACGTCGGTCTAGCTCAACACCGGCTTCCGTGAGGGCGTCGGCTATCGTAGCAGCTTCAGTTAGCAAAACCTGCTGATTACCCCTGTCGTAAATTGTGACTAATCGACCTGATGCTTCTTCTTGAGCCTTGACTGAGTTGCCAGATACGAATAAAAGAACCGCTAGTCCGATGAATACGAACGAGCTCAAGATAACACGACGCCAAAAGCTGTCTCGATAGTTGACTACCATCATTCATGTTTCATTATAACAAAAGTCGCTCGGTTAACCAATTACAGCTTCTGTAGATGAGCAAATTGCGTATTAAGCTTTTTCGATTGACCGGAGCTAAATCTGACCGTCACCGCCAGACCATCAATATCGACTATCTCGCCGTCGCCGAACATCGACGATCGCACTTGATCACCGATATCGAAGCCAGGCTCATCGCTATAAAACAGTTCATCGTCTGGTAGATTCTGGGGCGCAAAGCCGCCGAGATGCGTCGGTCCAGTGCTGACAACGCCTTCACCCATATCACTAATAAAACGCGATGTTGGATTGTAGCTTCTCTGACCAAACTGCATTCGACTATGGGTGTAGCTCAGATGAAGCTCCTCGCGAGCTCGCGTCATCCCGACATAACAAAGTCGTCGCTCCTCCTCCAATTCGGCTGGTGAGTCAAAGACTCGAGAATGTGGAATAATACCCTCTTCCATGCCGACAATAAAAACCACCGGAAACTCCAAACCTTTGGCGGCGTGAAGCGTCATCAAGGTAACCTTCTGTCCGTCTGATGTCGTGTCGGCCGACGACATTAACGCCACCTCTTCAAGGAAGTCATCGAGCGACGCATAGGCCTGAGCCTCGTTGATCAATGAACCGAGATTTTCCGCCCGCTCGTCAGCCTGCGGTGTTCCATCGTCGATATAGTGACGATAGCCCGTGTCGTTAATTATGGCTTCGATAATGTTGGCCGGAGCTTCCGTTTCGGCCATTGACTGGAGTCGCCTCAAGATAGCAGCTAGAGAGCCCATCGATTGACGAGCCTTGCCGGATATGATGCCAGCCATTGCTATCTGCTCCAAGGCAGTAATAATATCTAGGCCCTGATTAGACTGCCAATCGAAGAACTTCTCCATACTTGTCGCGCCGATGCCACGGGTCGGAACATTGGCAATTCTCGAAAAACTCATCCGGTCGTTGGGCTGATAAATCAATCGGAGGTAAGCGATTATATCTTTAATTTCTTTACGGTCATAGAAGCGAACACCACCAACCAGTTGATACGGTATATGTAATTGCAAGAATAAACGCTCGAGCGTGTAACTTTGAGCATTGGTGCGGTACAAAACTGCGAAATCATCGTATTTTCGAGCTCCGATTGCGACTTGACTTGATATACGTTCAGCCACAAGGCGGGCTTCTTCATTCTCGTCATAAATTCCATGAACAGTTACCGGCGATCCGTCACCAGCTGACGTCCATAGCTTCTTATCGCTCCGCTGGTCATTTTTCTGAATAACGTTGTGAGCCGCCTCCAAGATATTACCGGTGCTTCGATAATTCTGCTCCAACTTGACGACATGACACCCCGGGAAGTCTCGCTCGAAATTCAATATGTTCGTAAAGTCAGCCCCCCGCCAACTGTATATTGACTGCCAGTCATCGCCGACAACGCAGATATTCTTGGACTGGTTGACTAAAATCTTGACCAGTTGATACTGCGCCGCGTTAGTGTCTTGATACTCATCAATCAGAATGTGCTCAAAATGATCGCGCCACTTCTTGGCTAATTCGGGACTGGATTGAAGCATCCGAACGGCTTCAAGCAATAAGTCGTCGAAATCAAGCGCGCCAGCATCACGGCGCATCGACTCATATCGATCATAAATAGTCGCTAAATGCTGCTGAAAAGGATATCGGGCCTCGCCTTTCAGGTCGTCTGGAGTCTGGAGCTTATTCTTAGCATTAGAAATAGCCGAACTAATTTGCGACGGCTTGATATCACGGTCACTGATCGATAGCTGCTTCATGGCTTGCTTAACCAGAGCCTGACGATCATCCTCATCGTAGATAACAAAATTGCGACCAACACCGATAGTGTGGCCGTCAATTCTCAATAAGCGCACACAAATGCCATGAAATGTACCCATCCAAGGCATAAAGTCCCGATGACTCGCATCAGCTTCAACTAGCGAGGCTAGTCGATGACGCATCTCTCGAGCGGCCTTATTCGTGAAAGTCACCGCTAGAATTCGATTTGGCCAAACGCCTTCGTTGGCGATGAGATTCGCGATGCGATGGGTTAGGGTCTTGGTCTTGCCACTACCAGCTCCGGCTAGTATTAATACCGGACCAGTTGTAGTAGTCACCGCTTCAGCTTGAGCGGGATTTAAACCCTCTAGAATATTCATTACCTCTTATTATAGCCGATTTTTAACAAGACTTTACGAAAGCGCTGGTAAAATCACGTAATAGAACAATGTTCCGAGTCCGACTCCTAGCACAACCAACCCAACCAGCCACAGAATAAGGCTAAGAATTTTCTTGTGAGTCTTTTTCGGCGCTGGCGAAATTGGCTGGTGGTAATTCTCCGTATCGTAGATGGTGCCACCAGCTTGATGATCCTCGGACTTTTCACGATATTGCTGGGGAATCGAAGCATTAGCTATAGGCATGAGTGGCGGAGTAGACTTCTCGACATCCTCCGACTGCGCCTCGGCGACTGTTGATTCAGCTGGAGTTGTAATCTCAACAGGCGCTACAGTCGTATCGGCGCTAGGCTGCTGATCGTTTGATTCTACAGACGCTACCTCATCGGCAACTGGCGTCTCGGATGACGGTGTTGTGTCGGCCGTCTCAGTCGACCCAATCAACGCCTCCTCCGAGATCTCTAGATCGGACACTTCCTGGTTGCCTACCGAAGGTTCTGGGCTCTTTTCAGACGTGCTCATTTCAGTAAAGCCAAAGTTGGCGACCGACGAGTCTGAGTCATCATTTTCATCGGCCAGAGCGGCTGCCAGATCAACTTTAGGCGACGATTCACCGGTTTGTGAAAAGGCGCCTAACGGACGTTTTTCAACTTTGGCGTCACTAATAAACGGCGTCTCAAGCGGAGCGGTTGTGTCGAGAGTCTCGATTGCGCCACTTGCGTCGCTAGTTTCAAACTTTAGCTCTGGTTCCGAAGCTGGATTGGACGGCGACGGAGCTGTCGACCGCACCGTCGGCGTAGCAGTCGATCTCATGTCGGATGAAGGATGGACAACATCCATAAACCGGCCGGAACTTCGGCGGGCGGCTGGCGACGTGCTGCTAGACGGCCTCTGGATTGGAGTTGAAGTCCCCGATATCCGAGGTTCAGCCGTCGGCACCGGACTTGATGAACGATCGTCGCTAGGACCCGGCTGTCCGAGAGCCGAACTCACCGCTCGATCTAGTTCATCAAAATCAATATCCTGCATAAAACCCCCCTAATTTTTGCTCTTGTGAGCTTTTTCAACAATTTCTGAAAATACCTTAGCATCTAGACTCGATCCGCCCAACAAGAAGCCATCGACATCACTCAATTCCAAGTAATCGGCCGCATTATGCTCGGTTACACTACCGCCATAGAGAATTTGAACTGCTTCCGATGCCTTCGCGCCATACAAATGCTTGAGATTATGACGAATCGCCCGAACAGCCGTCTTGACATCAAGCGGAGAGGCACTATGACCATTACCGATAGCCCAGACTGGCTCATACGCAATCACTACCTCGTTGAGCTCCTCACTCGTGACATTAGCTAAACCACCAATTAACTGGTCGTAGAGAATATCGTCGGTTTCACCAATGGCTCGCTCATTAGCAGTTTCGCCGATACAAAGCACTGGACGAATCCCGTTACGAATTGCCGCCTGTACTTTGGCGCGAGTATCCTTGTCGGTTTCATGAAAAACATGGCGACGCTCGGAATGACCAATGATTCCATACTGGACAATGCCCCGTAGCTGTGTCGCTGACACTTCACCAGTAAAAGCTCCACTGTCGCGCCAATAAAAATTTTGAGCTGCCAGTTTGAATTGACGAAAATTCACTTGAAGGCTCAGAGTCTGGAGAGTTAACATCGTCGGCGCCAAAACGACTTCAACATTACGATGAATTTGAACTTTTTCAGCTAATTTGTGAACATACAAACTGGACTCCTGAACACCCAGGTTCATCTTCCAGTTACCAATGATAAGTTTTTTGTCTCTGGTCATATAATACCGATTATGCTTGTTGTTGATAAGTGTAGCTTATTTTGGAGCATTGAGCAAACTCTCTATCCCGGGTAAAGTCTTGCCAGAAAGTAGCTCCAAACTCGCCCCACCACCTGTTGAAACATGGCTAAATAGCGATCGGTCGTTATTACTCCACTTCATCACGAAGTCGGCCGTATCACCGCCGCCAATAACCGAGATGGTTGATTCTTGACTTGCCAGCGCCAGCGCCAGACGCGCCGAACTGTGGGCAAAGGCCTCGATTTCGGCATAACCCAGCGTGCCGTTCCAGACTACCGTCCCGGCTCGCTTGATTGTTTGAATCATATCAGTAATGGTTTCGTCACCGATGTCGAGAGCTAAATCATCGGTTTCAATCTCACCTAGTCTCACAACTCGCCGCTTGGCGGTTTCGTTTATCGATTTAGCCACAGCCAAATCGTGCGGCAAGACCAGAAATTTGTCGACCGAATTGGGGCCAACTTTAGCTCGAACGGCTTCGAGTATCGAATTTACTGTGTCGGCCTGATTCTCTTCAATTCGACTGGCACCCACGTCAACACCCTGAGCAGCCAAGATAGTGTTGGCTAATGCACCGCCAACGATAATCGAATCCGCCTGATCGATAAATCGTTCCAGGATACCGATTTTATCGGCTACTTTTGCTCCACCGATGACAGCGACAAGCGGTCGCTTAGGTTTTTCGATAGCCTTGGTCAAGTGTAAATACTCTTTTTTCACCAACAAACCAGCCACACTTGGAACATAGTTTGTAATGGCCGAGGTTGAAGCGTGCGCTCGATGAACGGCGCCAAAACCATCTTGTACTAAATAGCGAGCACCGGTTGCTTCGACAATCGATTTAGCAAAATCAAGGCTATTGGCCTCTTCACCCTCGTGAAAACGCAGGTTTTCTAGTAGTAAAACCTCGCCAGGACGTGATTTGCGAACAGCTGATTTAACACGGTCGCCACGACAATCATCAACGAAAGTTACATTGACGCTCAGCAAATCTCCAAGCCTCTCGGCAACTGGCGCCAGCGACAGTTCAGGCTGATGACCCTTAGGACGACCTAGGTGGCTGATAATCACCACCGTACACCCTCGCTTCAAAGCAAATCGCAGAGTCGGCAGGCTAGCCTTAATCCGAAAGTCGTCTCGAATCGTACCATCACTATTCAGAGGTACGTTGTAGTCGGTCCGGACCAATATCACCTTGCGGTCAATCGGTACGTCACGAATCGATAATTTCCTAAAGCTCACCCCGCCCCCTATTGCTGTTTAATCCAATTTTATCACGAATCTCAACGCAAAAACCCAATCGCTAGGATTGGGTTAATACGTGGTGACCTCACGGAGAATCGAACTCCGATTGCCAGGATGAAAACCTGGTGTCCTAACCGTTAGACGATGAGGCCGAAGGTGTTAACGGGCTCACAGCCTCGATTAACTCTGCCAAATTATAGCAAAATGTCACCTCTTTGACTAGTGTTTCGAGCCAATTTTATCAATCTGCTTGTGTTTATTGTATATATATGTAATAACAATTGACTTTTTAAGCATTATGTGATACATTAATAACATCATTCACAGGTGTGGTGTGAGGCCCATCGGAGTGAGGAGGACGTTAACAAATCAGATCATTACAGTGCATGTCCTGAATGTGTTAACATTTTTGACTACACTGAAAGTAAATTGAGTTATTTTCTCCTGCTGGGAGTAGCCCTCTCGCCTACTAATTAGGCTGGTGGGCTGCTCCCTAACCCCTTGGGATGCAGCGCTGTGGACAACCGTCTACAGACACCATCCCTACGGGGAGAAGGAGAGGTACCATGACCATCACAACCACAGAGATCACCGAGGCCCTCAAAAAGGCCAACGTTGATCCAGAAGGCCGCAAGGCCGTCCGAATGGCGTTCAAGAACGCCATGGCAGAAGATGGCCTCGAGCGATCCGTCGCCCTCTAGCGAGCACTCACCATGCTCCCGGAGAGCCAGGCTCGACTGGCCGCAGACATGCTGCCTGAAAGCGCCGACGAAGAAGCTCCAACGGTGGTCGACCAGACCATCACTGTCGCGAAAGAGGAGCCGGCGGAAGACTCGAAAGAGATCTCTCCGACCTGGTTCGTCCTCGCCGGGGCAATCGTCGGCATGATCGTCGTCGCCATCCTCGTACCGAGGATGCATCGACTCTGGGTGATGGCGTTCGGCGAGGGCGACCTCGCATTTGCCATCTACTACCTACTGTCGATAGGCGGCATCATTGCCACCATTGTCGGCATTTCTCTGTGGATTCACCACAAGCTGTTCAACACTAGGAGGGACTGATGAGATACCCCCTGCTTATCAAAGGGGGGATCATCATGGTCCTCTCTGTACTGCTACTGCCCCTTGCGGTCCTGACGGTCGACTGGCCTCAGGTGGACCGCGACGAAGTCGTCGCCATGACGACGGGCTTGCCCTCCGCACCTGCGAGTGCGGACGCAGACCTGCCTGAGGAGGACGGATCGACAGCTGAGACGTGCTCGCCCGAGTATGTCCAGAAGGATCCGAATCGCACGTCGGATCGGGTCATCGGCGATTTTTTTGATCGCTACATGGCCGCCACGGCCACCGACGGCGTCTTGGGTGATGCTCAGCGAGATTTCCTTCTCGCAGAGACAGCCGCTAACGCTCAGTTCTTGGCTATCATAGCCTCGAACTGGGTCGAGGGAGTCGATCCGAACAAGTGGGCACACTTGGTCGAGGATGACTGCCTCTCCGAAGAGGGTCGCCTACTCCACG
>DAICYC010000003.1:17972-60903 GCA_027311865.1 Candidatus Saccharimonadota bacterium | reverse complement strand
TTGTAAAATCACGTCAGGCAATTGTCGCCAAAGAAGCCGGCACCACTCGTGACAATGTTATCGGTAAAGTTACTCACGAAGATCATACCTTCTGGTTAGTCGATACCGCCGGACTCAAGGACCCTAATGACGAGTTCGAAGCCTCGATTCAAGAACAAATTCAGGAAGCTGCCACCGCGGCCGACGTTATCCTAGTCGTCGTTGACGCCACTCAGTATGTCAGCGACGAAGATCGCCTAGTTGCCAAAAAAGCCCTCAAAAGTCAAAAGCCCGTCCTGCTACTGCTTAATAAGTCCGACCTCAAGGGTGCTCTACCAATTGACGAATTCCGCCGTCTCGGTATCAAACAAATAATTGCCACTAGCGCCGAACATAACGAAGGCATCGAAGAAGTGATCGAGGCCGTGACCGATTTGATTCCGCCGGCTCGCGACAGTAAAGCTGATGATATCATTCGAGTGTCTTTGATTGGTCGGCCAAATGTTGGCAAGAGCAATTTATTCAACACTCTCGCCGGCAAACAACAGGCATTAGTAGCTAACATCGCCGGCACGACGCGTGACGTTAACCGGATTCAAATTCGCTACAAAGGCAAAACCATTGAGTTACTCGATACAGCCGGCATGCGCAAACCCGGCAAACAAGAGGTTGGCATCGAAAAATTCAGCGTACTGCGCAGCCTCCAGGCGATTGAAGAAAGTGATATCTGCTTCTTACTCATGGACGCCAACGAGCTGAACACTCAACTCGATCAACGGCTGGCCGGTATAATCGACGAAGCCGGCAAGGGCTTGGTTATCGTCGTTAGTAAATGGGACTCACTCGACAAAGATGCCTACACGCGCGATTCAATTGCGCCTCGGATTGCTCGGACCTTCGACTTTGTGCCATGGGCACCACTTATCTTCACCAGCAGTGTCACTGGTCAGAACGTCACCAAGTTATTCGACCTGGCTCTGGAAATCAAGGACCGCCGCGATCAATCAGTCAAAACTCGCTTGCTCAATGACACCCTTCAAAAAGCCGTTCAGAGTCATCCACCAGCTGGCCTAAAAAATACCCACCCGAAGCTACGCTATATCGTACATACCGATACCTCACCGCCGTGGTTTGTGATTTATGGCAGCAATCTTCGCTATCTTCACTGGAGTTACAAACGCTATCTCGAGCGATATTTGCGTGAAGTCGTCGACTATGTCGGTACGCCGATAAAGTTCAGTTTCCGTGACGAGAAGCAGCTCAAAGCTGAACGGGCCGCCAAGCAAGACGCCGAGGCATAGACCTCATGAAGATTATCTTCGCCCAAGCTAATCCATCGCCAGACTATGATCAAACTCGCCATAATGTTGGAGCCCAAGCCGTAACCAGCTTCGGTCGTGAGAAAGGGTTAATCTGGAAAAAACAAGCCCGCTTCAACGCCCTAATCGCCGAAGGCAAAAGGGGAGACCAACGAGTACTCTTTGTCATACCTCAAACCTATTACAACGACACTGGTCGCAGCGCCCGAAGCTTATGCGATTTTTATAAAGTCAATCTGCAAACCGACTTCTTGGTTGTCCATGACGATCTAGCGCTCGACTTTGGTGTCATCCGAACGCGCATCAAGGGAAGCGACGCCGGCAACAACGGCATTAAAAGCCTCAACAGTCATCTTGGCGACAAATATGCTCGAATTCGCGTTGGTATCGCCAATGATAATCGGCCGATACAACAGTCAGATGCCGATTTTGTCTTGGGTCGATTTTCAAAATCCGATCAGCAATTATTAGACACTACAATACTGCCGCATATTAATGAATTGATTGATAAATTCATCGACGGACACTTTCAGGCCGACAGCGTCACCAAGACATCTAAACAGAGTTAATAAGAATCAAATAAAAAGCGCTCATAGTAAGGGTGGGCATCACTATGAGCGCATTTTACCCTTTAACCCACCCAGGTAATTTCGACAAAGCGATCGCGAACCGAAGAAAAATATTGGTGCGCGCCTGATCGTCCGAGGACGGTCACTACTGGATAGTCGTCAACTGAAATTACTTAAAACGGGCTCCCACACCGAAATGTGGGCGTTAAAGGGATTAGTATACATACAAGGCTGTCACTCCCTAAGGAGAAGCTAGAAAAGTGGAGGGTAGTTACTTCAAAAGCGCCGTGTATGTACCCTAACATAAGTTAGATATAGGGGGTATAAGGTGCTTGGTTAACCTCGCAGATTAACCAATCACATAGCATATTAGCACGTATTTGACATTATGTCAATACTTATTGAAACAATTTACGATGAAAATCAATACTATTACACCAGATACCAGCCCGTTTTTAAAGAGTTTATGCTCTGTTGCAGAACTAACTAAAATAGTTTATACGATAGGTGCTCTGCCGACCGAGCGCAGGCCGGTGGTGGCAATCATTGGGACTCGAAAGCCCACGATCTATGGTACACGGGTTGCCTGTAATTTTGCTGAAGCTCTGAGCCGACACAACATAATTGTTATCAGCGGCCTGGCCTACGGCATCGATGCGGCGGCTCACCGCGGTGCTGTCCAGGGCGGGGGAGTGAGCGGCGCCGTCTTGGCCCACGGTCTCGACATCATCTACCCATCAGCTCATACTAATCTGGCCGACAAAATTCTAGCCAGTGGTGGCTTCTTGCTCAGCCCATACCCACCCGGAACCACTGTTCATAAATACCGCTTCCTTGAACGTAATCAATGGCTGGCCGGCTTGGCTGATCTAGTACTAGTGGTCGAGGCTGAACAGCGCAGCGGCACTCACGCCACCGTTCGCTATGCCCTTGACTATGGTAAAGAGGTAGCTGCGATACCAGGCCCCATCGACAGCCCGACTAGTGTCGGTCCCAACCAGCTGATTAGCCAAGGTGCGCATCCAGTCTCGCACCCCAATGACATCTTATATATATTAGGTATCAACCCACGACGTCAATCGATCGCCATCGTCGACAATCCAGTAATAAATAGTCTCAAACAGCATGGACCTCAATCAGCCGACGACTTATCATCGAGCTGCCATCTCTCGATATCCCAATTGCTGTCCCAACTAACTAAGCTGGAGCTAGATAAGCTCATTCAGCGCGACTCCAGCGGACTATGGCATGCTATAGACGAGATTTAGTTTGCCAAAGTTAAACAATTTGTGTAAAGTAGCGACTTGTGCTTAGCTGATAAACGTATAAGCGCAACCAGAATGGAGTTTCACTAGTAGATGTCAAAGAATTTAGTTATCGTCGAGTCCCCAGCCAAGGCAAAGACTATCGAGAAGTATCTCGGTAAGGACTTTACCGTGCTCTCGAGCGTCGGCCACATCCGGTCGATTGCCAAAAAGACCAAAACCGGTCAACCGCCGATCGACATTGCTAACAACTTTGCGACGACTTATGAGATCGACTCCGACAAGCGCAAGACTATCAGCGAACTTAAGAAAGCCGTCAAGACCGCCGATCAAGTCTGGCTCGCAACCGATGAAGACCGCGAAGGGGAGGCTATCGCCTGGCACCTATGCGAAGTCCTTGGTCTCGATCCGACACAGACCAAGCGAATTGTTTTTCACGAGATCACCAAACCGGCTATCGAAGCCGCCATCAAAAACCCTCGCACGGTTGATATGCAACTGGTACAAGCCCAACAGGCTCGTCAAATTCTCGATCGACTAGTCGGTTTTGAGCTGTCACCTGTTGTCTGGCAAAAAGTCCCTGGCGGCAAATCAGCCGGCCGAGTTCAATCACCAGCCGTACGACTGCTCGTCGAACGCGAGCGTGAGATCGAAGCCTTCGAAGGTAAATCGACTTATCGAGTGACGGCCGAATTCCTCCACCAGTCCGACACAGTCAAGGCAGAACTAAATCAACGCTTTGACTCCGAAGCCGCCGCTACAACATTCCTCGAATCGATTGCCGATGCCACCTTCCGGGTGAGCGATGTTTCAACTAGTCCCGGCACCCGCAATCCAGGCGCTCCCTTTACAACCAGCACCCTCCAGCAAGAAGCCAACAGCAAATTAGGCTTTGGCGCCCGAGCGACGATGTCGAGCGCTCAGAAACTCTATCAAGCCGGTAAAATCACCTACATGCGAACTGACTCCGTTAACTTGAGTAAACAAGCCCTGGCGGCCACAGCCGATTATATCAACAGTCATTACGGCCAGGAATACTCACAGGTCCGGAATTTCAAAACCAAATCAGCCAGTGCCCAGGAAGCCCACGAGGCGATCCGTCCAACCGACATATCGGTGGAGAAGGGCAGCAGCAACGACTACGACCAGAAACTATACGACCTGATTCGACGCCGAACTCTGGCCAGCCAAATGTCGGCCGCCAAACTCGAAAAGACAACCGTCACTATCGCCATCAGCACCGCTGAGCAAGTCTTTGAGGCCAAGGGTGAAGTCATTATCTTTGACGGCTTCCTAAAGGTCTACGGTGGCGGCACTAAAGATCCAGATATCTTGCCGAAGCTGTCGACTGACGATGAATTAACCAGGCAGATTATCGGGGCTCGACAAACCTTTGCCCGACCACCAGCCCGTTACACTGAGGGTAGTTTAGTTAAAAAACTCGAAGAGTTAGGCATTGGCCGACCATCAACTTATGCCACAATCATCAACACGATTCAGGACCGCGAATATGCCGTTAAGGGCGAAGGCGAGGGGACACCGCGCGATGTTATCGCCTTGACGCTAGAAGATAGCGAAGTCTCGAGAGAAATCGTTCAAGAAAAAACCGGTTCCGATAGGGGCAAGCTCGTTCCGACATCAATTGGCCGCATGATCAGCGATTTCTTGAACGAACACTTCGAGCCGATTGTCGACTACGGCTTCACCGCCAATGTTGAAGAGGATTTCGATAAAATCGCCACCGGCGCATTGGCCCGGAATGTGATGCTAGAACGTTTCTATGCCCCATTCCATAAACTTATTGAGCAATCGGGTGGCATCGATCGCGCTAAAGTCGCCCAGGCCACGCCGGTTGGAACCGACCCCAAAACCGGCAAGATGATCTACGCTCGTTTCGGTCGATTCGGACCGATGCTCCAGCGCGGCGAAACCAGCGATGACGAAAAACCGGACTTCGCCCCGATGCCGGCGGGCGCGCGACTCGAAACCGTTACTTTGGATCAGGCGCTCAAGGCATTTGAATTACCGCGCATCGTCGGCACTACCGAGGATGGTCAAACAATCAAAGCCAACATTGGTCGCTTCGGGCCGTACATCCAGGTCGACAAACTCTACGTTAGTATCAAGCCGCTCGATCCACACGTCATATCTGAGGCCGAAGCCCGTGAACTTTACACCGCTAAACTAAAGGCCGACGCCGAAAAAAATATTGCTGACTTTGGTGACGGCATCAAGGTTCTCAACGGCCGGTTTGGACCATACATTACTGACGGCAAAAAGAACGTCAAAATCCCTAAAGATACCGACCCTAAAACCATCGACCACGCCACGGCTAAGCAAATGATCGCCGATGCTCCAGCCGCCAAGAAGCGTCCAGTTCGTCGACGAACCAAAAAATCTTCGAAATAGACCTATACCATATACTGTGGATAACTAAAGTCTAATACCACTATTTACACATGCTGTCTATTTAGTGCTATAATGAATTAACTAGACACAGAGTTTGACATTATATAAATAATCTTATATAATGAATAAATATAGATTAAAAAACAGACTTAATCCTGCGGTGGAAGGAAGAAAGACAGAGACTCATGAGCGACCAGCCCAACGCCGACACTAAACCAAATCTCGATCTCAATACTGGAGTAGAGGAGATTCTCAGCCTCGTTGACCAAGAGCGAGAGCGAGAAATCATTACCCGTCGCTTTGGCCTCTTTGACCGACGCGAAACTCTGGAGCAAATTGGCGAATTACTGGGTATCACTCGTGAACGTGTTCGACAACTTGAAAAGGCAATCCTGGTTCGTCTCAAAATCGCGGCTGAAGAAGGCAAGACTGACGCCGTCAACCAACTCGAAAAATCACTCATCCGAACCCTTAGCGAGATGGGCCGAGCCGCTCGTATCAAAGATTTAGCCGACGCCGTCTACGCAAAGCCGACCAATCAACAGGAACGGGCTCACGTCGCTTTCATCGCCACACTAGCACCACACCTGACCGTAGTTGACGAAAACGATAACTACCACCAAGCGGTCGCAATTGCCGATTACGGTGACGAGAAAGCCGTCCGTAAACACGTCGACGGCATTGTTAAAACCATCAAAGAGGCCGGCGTACCAATGTCACTCGAACAACTTCATGACGCTCTCAGCTATGAGCATCCGGATCACGTTCGAGCTCTAGCCAGTATCAGTAAGCACCTGGCTCATCTAAAGGATTCTTGGGGCTTGGCTAAGTGGCCCACTGTTAACCCAAAAAATATCCGCGACAAGATCTTTGTCATCCTGTCCGAGAATAAAAAGCCGCTTCATTTCTCAGATATCGCCAAAGCCATCAAAGAAAGTAGCTTTAAACGCAAAGATGTGACTACCCAGGCCATCCATAATGAATTAATCAAGGACAAACGCTTCGTTCTGATTGGTCGCGGTATCTATGCTCTCGACAACTGGGGCTATAGTCGGGGCACGGTCGCCGACATCATTAGCCAAGTCTTGCGAGACGCCAAAGAACCACTTCATCGCGACGAAATCGTCAAACGAGTTCTAAAGAGCCGTCAAGTCAAAGAAACAACCATTTTATTGAACCTGCAAAGCAAATCTCAATTTAAACGCGTCGCCAAAGCGACTTACACCCTCCAAGAATCGGCCTAGTGCCATTGCCAGATTGGCCGGGAGGTGCGACAATAACATTAGTAATATGAGCTTCCTAGGTGAACTATTCGACTTTCTCTTGACATGGTATGTTTGGTTGCCAATTGTTGGCGTACTGGCTTACTTAACCTGGAATAATTATCGCAAACTCGAAACTATCTCTGACATCGAGAGTGATTTGCTGATGCTAGAGATACCAAAGACCAATGACAAACAGGAGTTGGCCGCCGAGCAGTTATTTGCCAGTCTCCACGGAATTTTACGCGATAAATCTGAATTAAAGCTGAACAACGGTGTCCAAGAACACTTGAGCTTTGAAATTGCCTCCGTTAACGGTCAGATCCGCTTTTATGTTTGGGTGCCAAAGACCCTTCGGAGCTTTGTTGAAAGTCAAATCTATTCGCAGTATCCAACTGTTCAGATTCGTGATGCCGACGAAGATTATGTCGCCCACGAACGCCAGCATAGCGTCGTCCACACCGCCGAAATTACTTTGACGGAAGATGAAGTGCTGCCAATCAAGACCTTCCAAAATTTCGAAGTTGACCCGCTCGCCGGTATTACCGGAACTTTAGCTAAACTCGAATCAACCGGCGAAGAAATATGGATTCAAATCCTCGCCAAACCGATTGCCGACGACTGGCATAAAGTTTCCGAAAAATGGATTGACAGTGTTCGCAACGGTAAGTCACCAATGTTCATCGGCGGGGGACTGAGTTGGCTTGGCGGACTGATTGAAGCTCTCTGGCGACCACCCGAACAAGCTGACGGGAAAGTCATCGTTAAAGAATTGTCTGATCGCGATAAAACTCGAATCGCTGAAGCCGAGAAGAAAGCCACCAAGCTAGGCTACAAAGTACGGATCCGTCTAGCTTACCTCGGCGAGGACAACGTTAGCGCTCGTCAGCGCATGCAAGCGATTGTCGGTACTTTTAAGCAATTCAACAGCACCAACCTTAACGGCTTCAAAATATCCAACCCAAGTTATCGCAAAGAAGACCTAGCCAGCTACCGTCAGCGCCGCTTTGGCGTCGAAGGTTTTATTTTGAACATTGAAGAGCTGGCGTCCGTCTTCCATTTGCCGCACACTAACGTTGAGACCCCTAACATCGTCTGGGCGTCATCAAAGACCGCCGAACCGCCAGCTAAACTGCCAATCATCACTGGTAATCCAGCTATTGATGAAAATATTAGTGCTTTTGGCTTAACGAATTTCCGCGGCATCAACCATCAATTCGGCATGCTGCGTAGCGACCGATCGCGTCATGTCTACATTATTGGACAAACCGGCGCTGGTAAATCGGGGACGCTTGAGTTATTTGCGCTGAGCGATATTTTTCATAGCCACGGCTACGCTATCATCGACCCTCACGGCGATTTTGCGATTAACAATATGCGTTTTATTCCCGGTAGCCGCATCGAAGATGTTGTTTACTTTAATCCGGCCGATACGGCTTATCCGTTAGGTTTTAACCCCCTCGAAGTCACCAACCCGAACCAGAAGTCGAACATTAGTTCAGAGGTCATCGGTGTATTAAAGCGCATGTTCGGTGAATCATGGGGTCCACGCCTGGAGTACATTCTGCGCTACACAATCTTGGCGCTACTCGATCGGCCCGAGACCACGATGCTGGACATTACCAGGATGTTGACCGACAAGAAATTCCGTAAAGAAACTCTCAGTTACTGTACTGACACTGTTGTGCTCCAGTTCTGGAACGTCGAGTTCGCCAGCTGGAACGACAAGTTCCAAGCCGAAGCGATTGCCCCGGTCCTCAACAAAGTCGGTGCCTTTACTGCCAACCCGATCATTCGTAACATTATTGGTCAGCCGCGTTCAACCTTCAATATCCGCAAGATAATGGACGAAGGCAAAATCCTGATCGTCAATCTATCTAAAGGTCTGATTGGCGAAGACAACGCTGCGATTCTAGGCTCATTCCTAGTTACCAAAATACAGCTTGCAGCTATGAGCCGAAGCGACATTGCCAACTTGGCCGATCGTCGACCGTTCTATCTGTACGTCGACGAGTTCCAAAACTTTGCGACCGACTCTTTCGCCACCATTCTGTCTGAAGCTCGAAAGTACGGACTCAATCTGACAGTAGCCAATCAGTACATCAGTCAGATGACCGATACCGTTCGCGACGCCGTCTTTGGTAACGTCGGCACGATGATTTCGTTCCGAGTTTCAGCTGATGACGCACCAATCCTATCCAAACAGTTCGAACCGCAATTTGAATCACAAGATCTCCTCCAGATGCACAATCGACACTTTATTATCAATATGGTCATCAACGGTGAAAAAGCACCGGCCTTCTCGGCCACGACTTTGACGCTGCCATCGACACAGGTTGATAACACTGGTCGAATTATCGAAAACACTCGTCGTCGTTACAGTCGCCAACGGGCTGAGGTCGAGGAAGACATCAAGGCCTTGATTCATTCCGCCCAAAATCAACAAGCCGCCCAGAAATCGTCAACCGCCGACCAGAGTAGGGGAGAGGCAGCCCCAAAGTCAGAACCAACCACTACTCTCAAGTCTCAACCGGTCAGCGTCGCTCTAGATATCGCTCACGCCGGCGAAACAGCCGTAAGGGGAGCGATCGGCTCCGAGTCAGCCAAACTAGCTCAATCGGAAGGGGAGAGGCCGAAGCGCAAGCGTCGTCGCTCCCGTCGCAAGAAGACTGATACCCCAGCTAACGAGGTCAAATCATAGGCATGCCTATTTCGAAACGGCGAACCGGCTTTACAATCGTTGAAGTTGTTGTTGTCATCGCCATTATTTCGTTCATTGCGACTGTTATTTATATCTCGTACACGTCAACCGCTCGACGAGCCGAAAATAGCGCTATCAGCAATAGCATTCAATCAGCCAAAGAAAAGCTTGAGTTGTACAAAATCGAGACTGGGCAATACCCTGATTCAGTGGCGGATTGTCCAACGCCGGCCGCTAACAACACCTGCTTGAACATCGATCCAAAATTTGATGTTCTGTACAATCTAATGCCGACTTCGCGATCAGGCTACGCCTCGCGAATTCCAATTCCGTCCTACGAGTTGGCTATCATGGGTAATCGAAGCTTCATTTACTTTTCACCAGCAATTGTTGAAGGCGGCACTAGCGGAACTAGTGAGTTCCTCCAATACACTGACTTCGCGCCATACATCGACCGTTATGGTCTGCGTAAATACCTCTTATCAGTTGACTACATGTCAAAGAATACCAGTTCGGCGTCCAACATCAACTTGTACTTCCAGAACGGCTCAACGACCCGCTACGGGGGCTTATCGAAGTCCCAAGCAGCGGCCACGACTTGGCGTTCGACGACAGTTGAGTTTACGGCCACTTCTGGAAACACAGCCGATACCCAAGCTATCTTTGCAGCCTACGGCACCTACAGCACCGGCAACGTACCAGTACTCCGTAATGTCGAGTTGACGATTCCGCGCTAAAGCCAGAGGGGGGTTATTGCTCTGATCACGAATTTAATCATTCTAAAATAGTTTATCGAACAAATATAGAACACGAAATCGGCTGTACGGCGGCTGGTAATTAATATATCGTCCGGACCAAAAATCTCGCAGATTAGTTCATAGCTAAAAACAGCCAGCATGAAAGGTCGCATACGAGAATCGGCAGCAGACGTAGTAACGTAGCGGACTAACTAGACAAAAACAAATCCAGTCTGTAAAAAGAGTAGACTTATCATTCAAAACATAGATATAGATTTTACGTCGCACAATATATCTTTTACGACATTGAATTAAATCACTATAGATGAGTACACATGCCTTGGCATTAGGGGTGTGATAGTGCTAATAGCCGATCATCGGCTTGTTAATATCACATCCAGTTATCAGTCAGACATTCTTCAGCTAGACCAGTTCGGACTGATCGCGCCGAGGCAGTCGACTCGGTCAGTGTTGTCGTTTTAGTTGTTGCTTGGCCAGACTTATCCACAAATGCGTCGTTTGATTAAGTGATTTATAATCGTGAAATTTCACTACTCCCTTACCCCCTGCTCTACTATTTGACAATTGTTTGACAATATATTTTTATATATGTTTTTTCGTTTTTGGCATTTTATAGAACATATTTAGAACACTACCCTAGACAGGGTTGGGGATAGGCTATCGATACACAGCTCGTTCAGGAACTCGTACATCAATGTATCGAGGGGTACGCCCCTTCGACTGGAGATAGCGCCAGGCTCGATCAGCATCTTCCATTTGCTCCCCTGCTCCCCTATCAACGGACACTCTGATCGCCGAACCGACTTGAGCCAACTTCACCTCTAGCTGACGAGTGGAACCGACTGGCAACATGACCGACTCGAGTACATATCCCCTACTCTTGGCGGCCGCCGACAACCGACCAACAAAACTCAGCAAGCGAGATGAAGCGACGGAAGCACCTTTTTCCGGAGTAATACCGCTGTCGTCGACAATCTGAACCTGAGGTTCGCCAAAGAAATTATCATCAAAAACGACACCTAGATCGTCAACGTAGTAATCCTGAGTGTTGATTTGCCAACCAGCGACAGGTTGACGCAGGGTGACACTGAAATAAGCGTGGACAAAATCTGATACTTTAGCGATTTCAACTGCTTTAACTTCAGGGTGCTCCGAGACAATGTAGGCAGTCATCGAATCCTCGTTGAGCAGAAAACGAAACCGCTCAATTGGTCGCTCTCTATAGTACTCTCGAACCGTATCGGCATAAGGCTCAACCGCAACAGATCGCGAGTAATCGGCCACGGGGACGGTGACCGTGGCCTCGGCGACGAACTGAGTGAGCAATAAAAAGAGCGTCAGCGACACACCCAAAACAATGACAAACAAGCTGCCGACTCGACGACGTTGATTCACCAGATGATGAAGAGCCTGCCGCTGGGAAGGATGCGCGGCTGTGCCATGCCTCGGCGATCGAATCGTTAGATTGCGACGATAAGCCGCCGATTCGGTCTCCAGGTTGGACGACGTGTCTTGATCCACCTGACGTCGACGAGGCGGTAAAGATTCGGGTTGACGGCGTCGCGACGGTATCATAGTTATGCTTATTATAGCTTATCGACGGGCCGCTGCGAGGACCAAATCGGCCATCTTATTGGCGGCATCGGGCTTAACGAATCGACTGAACCGCTCGGCCATGGCCTTAGTCTCACCTGACTGAGCGATTAAGCGATTAATTTCGCTTGTCAACAACCCTGGATTATCATCAAAAGTCGACTCATCGAGTACGACGACGGCATCCTCGGCAGCATAAACGGCCGCGTTCTTTAGCTGATGACCACCGGTCAGCTTGGCGTTCGGCAACAAGATGGTAGGCTTACTGGAGGCCGCCAACTCAAGAATCGTTGTTGCGCCCGCTCGTGCTACCACCAGGTCGGCCGCTCCTACCAGGGACGGCATATCGGTCACAAAAGCATGAAGCTGCCAATCAGTTGAGTTCGGCGGTAGCTGGGATTTTAGCTCATCATAATGAGCCGCCCCACTGATCAGTGCCACCGATACGGACTTACGCAGGTTATCTAGTTCGCTGATTACGGCCTGATTGATGCGCTGGGCACCCAGTCCCCCACCAGTCACAACCACGAGGGGTCGTCCGGCATCGAGTCCCCAGTCGAGCTTTGCTCGGTGCTGCTCAGAGGCCGAAAAAGGTCGAAACCGCCGATCAATCGGAATGCCAACGTAGTGAGATTTACTACGGTCGTAATTGTAAAATTCGAGCGGCGCACCAGTGGCAATGGTAGTCGCCCAGCGCGAGAGAACTCGGTTCGTTAAACCAGGATGCGCATCGGAATCATGTATCACCAGCGGAATGCCTAGGACATGCGCCGCCATGCCGACGGGCAGGCAAACATAACCACCTTTTGTAAAGACAACGTCGGGCCGCCATAATAATAGTTTAATGAAGGACTGAAGCAAGCCAGCGGCCACCAAAAATAGATCCTTAACGTTCTGAGCGACTAGTGAAAACCAAGTCAGTTGCTGCCAGATAGTTAGATGGTGATAGCGGCGTAGCTTGCCGGCAAAGATAGTATCAATTCGAATCGACTCATCAAACGACGCCATTGTCGAGCGAGCTTGCGGCGCAAATTTGCGGTCACACCAAAAACGAATTTCAGCTTCGGGTTGCCGATCACGGATTTCACGAAGAACGGCGACTACTGGAGTGACGTGCCCGCCCGACCCGCCGCCGACTGCTAGAATTTTCATATTTAGCTATCTCCTTTGTATGTGATGGATGGATGGTATAACGTGACAATTGAAAGACCAGTCCTAATGCGGCCGCCATAAACAGCATACTGGTGCCGCCATAACTGACCAGTGGTAACGTAATACCGGTTAATGGCATCAGCCCGATGATTGCGGCTATATTCAGAATAACATGACTACCGAACCAACCGAAGACACCAGCCGCCATTAGCTTCAAACGATAATCAACCAGGAATTCAGCTGTTCGTAAAATTCTTAATAACATTGCCACGAATATAGCGATTAGCGCCACCAAACCGACAAAGCCGAACACCTCACCCATGACAGCAAAAATTGAGTCATTAATGACCTCTGGTAAGTAGCCTGTGGCCTGAACACTATTGCCGATGCCGACGCCGAATAATCCGCCCGTGCCGATAGCGATTTTGGCGTTCTCGATATGGTATGTACTATCATCACTGACGCTGGTCTCGTCGCCCTTCAGGAACGTCGTCAGCCGGCTCATTCGATGCGGATACGCCAAAGTCATCACCAACCCACCAACCAGTACAACTGCCCCAAAAATTGCGAACCAACGTTTACTGAGACCAGCCATAAACAGCATTGCCGCCACCATCATCAGTGTCGCCATGCCAGTACCGAGATCGCGCTGAGCTAGAACGACAAAAAAGACCACCAGCCCCAGAATGACGGCCAGTGGCAAGATGGTTTTGTCAAAATCGTTAATCAAGCCTTGCTTAACCCGAATACCGAGAAAGACACCCAAGTAAACGACCAGGGCCAGCTTCAACAGTTCTGATGGCTGAAAACTACCCAGCGCCCCCAGGCTGAACCAGCTGCGAGCACCATTGATTTCAGGTGCAAACGGCAAATCGAGCCAACCGGCAAATAGCAGAACCGTACACGCCGCCAGAGCCGCAATTAGAAGTGGTGTAGCCAACTTGTAATATATTTTGACCGGCACAAACGCCACAAACACAAAAGCTCCAGCCGCCAAAACGATATGAGCCACCTGCTTGATAAAGAAATAACTGTCCGAATAATTTGAGCCCATCGCTGCGTTCATGACATGCGCCCTTTGTGGACCGAGAGCATACATGACAACTAGGCCCAGTAGCATCAATATGGCGGTGTAAAGAGCGATCTTATAGTCGGGACGATGGCGACGAACCACTTCCCCACTTTTCGGCTGTCGCCGACTCCACCCGCCGGTTGGCATAACTCTAAACGTTGCCCCCGGCTAGAGCCAAGACGACCCCGATGAACGAAGCAACTGCTGCTATGACCCAAAAACGCATAGTGACTTTAGTTTCCGGCCAACCGGTAGCTTCCAAATGATGATGTATAGGCGCCGAAATGAATACTTTGCGCTTAAATAGACGCTTGCTAGTGATTTGGACAAGGCTCGAACCGGCTTCGACTACAAACAGGACTCCGATAATCGGTAGTAGCAACAGTGAGTTGGTTAGCATTGCCACGACTCCGAGTGATGTACCAAGCGCAAACGACCCAACGTCGCCCATAAAGAACCGCGCTGGATAAATGTTAAACCATAGATAACTCAGCAATGCGCCAACAACCGTGAAACAAAATCCCGCAATCATCGGGTTGCCTTGTAATAAAGCAATCACACCAAAGCCACCAAAGGCCATGGCGGCCAGTCCGCCAGCCAATCCATCCAGGCCATCACTGATATTGACAGCATTACCAGTTGCTAGTACAGCGAAGGCAGACAATGGAACCATCAGCCAGCCGATTGATAATTCGCCGTAAAACGGTACATGAAGGGCGTCGACACCCAATATAGCGAAAAACCACCACCCTAGTACCAGACCCATCGCTGCGACCATCATAAACTTGAAACTCGATCGCAAGCCGGCGACGCCTTTACCCAATCCCCGAATATTAATAATGTCATCGAGTAGACCAACCAACCCGCCTCCAACCAGAGCTGCCAAAGGTAGCCAGGTTTCGCGACGATCTAGGTTAAAGAAGAACGTTATAACGACAATTGCTAGCACGAAAATAATACCGGCCATCGTCGGAATATTGCGTTTGAATTTATTAGCGTGGAGCTTAGTAAAGACAGTCAGAGCTTCGCCGGTTGTACTCGATGTGCGCTGCTTTTTCCAGAAACGATATCGGTACGCCACGAAGGTGTAAAAAGGAGTCAAGAACATCGCCAGCAAGAATGCCGCCACACTCAAAATAAAGGTGCGGATCAATTCATCGGTTAGCATATCTAGTGTCATCGGTTATCCTTTCGGTCGGAGCTTTAAATAATCAATCATCCAGTTTGAGATATCGGTGAAAATCGGCATAGCGTCGCGCGAGCCCTGCCAGACACGATCCTTACCAGCTACCTGAATCATTATGACATATTCCGGTCGGTCACTGCCACCAAAACCGACATAGCTGGCAATTGTCTCAGCTTCGCTATAGGCGCCGTTGCGGATGACCTGTGAAGTACCCGTCTTGCCACCGACGATATAGCCTGGCTTGTCGGCTCCTGGAAAACTTGACCGGCGAGCTTGTTGCAGCATCCCAACTAGCTCACGTGAGGTACTACCGGCAATCAGACCAGCCTGCTTGACTTCAGGCTTGGTGGATTCAATCTCGCCACCCTTTAGAACACCTGCCACAACTGATGGTTGATAATAGGTGCCGCCGTTAACGGCCGAGCTAAATCCGGCTGCCACCTGAAGCATCGTTGACTCCATACCCTGCCCGAACGACATATTAGAATAACGAACTTCATTGCCCATGGAGCTCTGTGGCGAAATAATTGATCCGTACGCCTCGTTTGATAGTTCGACTCCGGTCGCCTGACCGAGGCGGAAGCGATTGTAGAAATAGTCGTACATTGTATCACGCGCTGTGCGATTGATATTGCGACCATCGCCTAGCCGCTGAGCAATCGTCACAAAACCGGTATTCAGCGACCATTCCATCGCCGTCTGAAAAGTTATCAACCCAGTGCGGCCCTTTGAGGCATTTGAGATTGTACGGTCACCGACAGTAATATAATCGGTGTTATTGTAGGTGTCGGTCGCATGAGCAACGTTTTTATCAATCGCTGTGGCCATCGTGAAGGCCTTGATAGTCGAACCTGGTTCGTAAGGTACAGAAATAGTGTTATTGTTGAATATCGCCGCATCACGGACTTTATAAAATTCAGCTGGATTGTAGGATGGATAATTTGCCATCGCCATCACTCGCCCGGTATTTGGGTTCATAACCAGCGCGCTAATCTGTGGCGCCCCGGTTCGGTCGACTCCAGCCAGAATGGCCTGTTCAACCTTGGATTGAATATTGCGGTCAATTGATAGCACTAGATCGTCGCCGTTTTGCGGCTCAATCCGTATATTATTTTTGCCAATCGTGAGCGGCACATCCCGCACGTCGGCCACCGACTGGAGTAAGCCGTCCTCCCCTTTCAGCCGTTCGTTCATATAACCTTCGATACCGTAAGCCCCAGTTCCTTCGGCGTTGACAAAGCCCAGTACTTGACTAGCCAACTTGCCTTCGGGATAGACACGCTGTGAAACAGCCTGAAAGCCAATGCCATAATAATTTTTGGCCTTTATTTTATCGCGCTGCGTCGTGGTTAACTTCGTGCCCAAAACTTGGTATCGGGTGTCGGTCTGATCGAGCAAGTCCGCAAAGCCTTGACGTAAATTGCCACCGGCCACTTCACGCAGCGTCTCGATAATCTCATCCTTCTGAGTGATCGTCTTGGGGTCAGCGAAAACTGTATAGACGGTTTGATTCATGACTAGCTTAACTGGCGATTCACCATCCAAAGCATAAATTTCGCCTCTTTGGGCTGGCAATACAAAGCGGCGCTCTTGTATAGCGCGAGCCTGATCAACGTAATAAGAGTGCTTGATTATTTGCAGATAAAACAGCCGCAACACAAAAAGAGCGGCTATCGCCAAAATGACATAAGCCAATTTTCGGGAATAGCCGTTTTTTGGTAAGTCTAGATTCATGATAATTATTCGACGAATTCAGTACTGGCCGGAGTCGTCATCTCTTTGGCCACGGCGCTGTTCTTGACAGTCTCAAGAGCGGTTAGGCGGGCATTTTCGATCTGTAGATCCGCTCGCTCTTCGTTAAGCTCGGCGATTTGACTGTCGATTTTTTGAGCCGCATAGTCGTAACCAGTCGTTCGAGTGGCCTGAGTCAAGTATATCAGTCCCAGAACAGTGATCATAAGGGCGACGAGAATCGTATGAGCAACTGGTCCAAGCTTGACAGCCGAAACAAATCGCGTCGTGTTTTGATTACGAGACCAGTTTTGCTGGCGGCGACTTGTGTAATAAGTGGTGGGTTGGTATGACATTTTTGTGGTGGGTTTTTAGTTGTTTATTTTTGGCGTCCGCCCCTCTCACGAAGGCGCACCCCCTCGTTTAGAGAGAGGCGGACATTTTAATTATTTAACGCGGACGGCCACTACTTGTGGTTGGTCGTTGTATTGTACGTTGATGTGGACTGGCATTTTTGGTAGTCCCTTCCTTTTTTGTTTTATTTTTTCGCAGCGACTCGTAACTTGGCGCTACGTGATCGCGGGTTGTGAACATCGTAATCGGCACCTGATATTGGCCTTTTAGTCTGAACAATTAATTCAGCCTCATATCCGGCAGCCATTTGCTCTTTGAAGTATTGCTTAACGAGACGATCTTCCAGGCTGTGAAAACTGATGATACCGACTCGTCCACCGGGCTTTAATAGCTTTGGCAGCAACGGTAGTATCTTTTCGACTTGGCCTAATTCGTCGTTGACGGCAATTCGAAGAGCTTGAAAAGTGCGCGTCGCTGGATGGATATGACCCTTCCTTCGACGATAAGTCGCTGCGATAACAGACGCTAATTGATTTGTTTCCGAAAATGGACGATTCTCGGTGATCGCATTGGCAATTCGCTTGGCCATCGTGTATGGTTCATCACCATACAGATGAATTAGGCGCGCCAACTCATCGATCGACTGCTGATTGACGATATCGGCGGCCGTTACCGGCTGTCGACGATCCATTCGCATATCGAGCGGTCCATTGTTTGTAAAGGAAAACCCTCGTTCGCCCTGATCGAGCTGTGGTGACGACACCCCCAAATCAATCAGGACCAGGCTGAATTGCTTATTTTGACCTATCAAAGCCTCGGCGGCCGTGACGAAATCAGAATGAAGTAACTGTGCTCCCCTTTCGGCAAATGATTGACCATTAGAAATGGCATAATCATCGCGATCGACGAGAACACTGTCAGCGTAGTTTCCAGTTCGACTCAATACAGCCGCCGCATGACCGCCGTAGCCAAATGTCAGGTCGAGATAATTCTCGCCTTTCTGAGGCTGTAGCGCATTGAGCGTCGATTCGAGTAGGACTGGAATATGATGTGGTGGATGTACTTTACTCATTGTTCCCAGTATAACTGAGTTCATTCGAGATCACCTAACTGATAGTGAAGCTGTTTGTTTTCGCAGTGTGTTTGTTTTTGTAAAAGTCGTGATGTGATTGATGGGGTCGCCAAAAGCAACTCATACCATTTATCACATCAAAGTTGAGAGACTTATGTGAGGTGGAGTTTTGGGAGGTGTTTTTTTGAGGAAAGAACGTCGGCTCGTTTAAAGTGTTGCCGATATCCACGCCTCACTACCAGGTAGTTGACCTCGAGAGTATTTCCGTTTTTACTACAATTTCGAATTATTAAAGAACCGACTATTACACACTAATCGGGGGTCATTAAGCGCCAGTATTGACCGGCTCGGACGGCGACAATTTCACGATCGATGCCAGCATAGTCGAGCAGGTGCTGCTCGATGGTGACGCGACCTTGTTTGTCGTCCAGGAGGGCTTCAGTTTTGCCGCGACGAAACTGAACATTCAAGTCAGCTGTCTTTTCATCCAGAATGTTATGACTGCTGCTCAGGGCGGCCTCCACTTCTTGGTCCCATACCGATTTCGGATATAGGTGCAAGTAGCGACCAAATCCCCGAGTTATGACAATGCCGGACACCAACTCAGACCTGACTTCAACTGGTATCGTCAAACGACGCTTGTCATCCAGTTTGCGTTCAAAATAGTCTATTTGGGCCATGCTCTTATCTTTTCGGAGAAAGCCTCCTGTAGTTTGGTTGTTTTAATGTGTTGTGTTTGTCTTAGTGGGTTTTATTCCGTTCCACTGACCTCACTATACTACCCACAACTACCCACTTCAACCCCCAATTTTGACAATTATGACGAGACGTTGTGGTTTATCCACAGAACTGTGAATAACTATGCCACACAAAAAGCGCCCTACTCTATTGGAGGGCGCCTGGTGCGTTTCGATCGATTAGCTTTAGCGGCTGAATAAGAACTGCGCTACTTGAATGTCGTATTGAGTTGTCACCTGTAGGGCTAACCAGCCGACCAGAACGGCTAGATTAATCAACAGCGAAACGACCAATATTGAAGTCGTGACGTCTCGCGCCAGGACTACTGACTGCTCATCAGTCTGGGCAAATGACTTGAGGGTGCTGTTTAGCGAAGTCTTGATGTTTGTTTTCTTTTTTACCATATCAATATATTAGCATAAACAACATAAAAAGTCAATATGCGCATCGCTCCTAGCGGTCGATCTCTGATCGAATGACATCTGTCAGGTCGTGAACAGCCACAACTCCCGGTGGGACTGGGATGGCATCCATGACATCAACCGCCTCCTGAGTTACCCAATAACCGCGAGCCGCCGATTCGGGTAGGCCCTCAAATGACTGCGCTCGATCATCGATCAAAATCACCTCTTTGGCACGAACCGACGAATATTCTTTCGGAAGCCCAAAGCCGCTGGATGATTTATCGTACCACCCCTTAATCAAAGTACCCTTGTGTGGCTCTTGGGTCACCAAGACCGGCCGAGTCTCGAGGCCCAAGGCTTTAACTTTCATCAGTTGGTTGTTGAGTGATCCATAGGTCAAAATACCCCACTGTGCATCATCAAGCTCGTCGAGCCAGCTTATCAATTCGTCAGCGCCGGGCAATTTCAGTGACTGGGTTCGAGCAGCCTCGATAAACTGTCGCTCGATGTTGTCGGCTACCTCTGAGCTGGCATAACGAACGATGGCATCATGAACCGAATAGGACGCTCCGAAATAAGAATACTCCACAACTTCACGCTCGATAGTCTCGGCGAGCTGCTCGTCGTAGGCTCGACATAGTTCGATAATAACCCCTGAAGCTCGACGGGTGTTTAATATAGTCCGATCGAGGTCGACACAATAAAATCGATTAACGTCTGCTGTCGACATGTTGATGTACCTCCATAATTAATTTGGCCACCGCCCGGGTGTCATGACGTATCAGCGAGCGCGTAACTGGCAGTACATCCGAATCATGTGCCGAGGCCATCGGTCCGAGCAAATTTCCACCAACCGACATATAATGTGCGGCGTGTAAATTGTCCAAATCTACTGGTGTCACCTTGCCACCCTCGGCGGCATAGCGTTTGGCCACCGCTGGCGTCGGGGCTTGGTCGTTATAAATTACGGCATCGAGAAAATTGACTCCCGCCAATCGTTCAATTTCACTAGCGTGGTCGCTGACCGTAAAGCCGTCAGTCTGCCCTTGCTTACTAACCAGATTAGCGACGTAAATTTTCGTGGCCTTGGATTGCTCAAGCGCCTCACCAATACCATCAATCACTAGTAATGGCCCAAGCGAAGTGTAGAGATCTCCAGGAGCGATAACAATAATATCAGCCTGTTCAATGGCCAACAGAGCTGTCGGGTTGGGCTTGGCTCGAGGCACTAGCGACAACTGAGCTTTACGCGGGTCGTTCTTAAAGAATTCAGCATCGATAACCCGCTCACCGTGAAGTTCGACGCTAACGTCTTGCCACTCCATTTTTAAACGAATATTGTCCAGTGTCGCCGGTATAACCGTACCCTTGACTCGCAATATTTCTGAAGCAGTCTCCACAGCCTCTGTGAAATCTCCCGTCATCTTCTCTAACGCCGTTAAGAACAAGTTGCCAAACGAATGACCTTCGAACGTTCCACCGTCGAATCGATAACTGAACAAGTCACGAATCCTTGGTGAATCACTCAAAGCGACAAGACATTGGCGGATATCACCAGGCGGCAAAGCACCGAGTTCATCGCGTAGCACCCCTGTACTACCGCCGTCGTCGGCCATACTAACAATCGCCGCCAATTGACTGGTATGCTCTTTCAGGGCCGATAAAATAGTGAAACTTCCGGTGCCACCGCCAATCACCGCAATTTTAGTTTCAGCTTGAACAAACGGATCCTTCACCTAATCTAGTCCTCTCAATTTTTTGATTACTCGACCGAACCAACGCGCGCTCGGTCGCAAAGTTCGCTCGCCGGTTGCATAATTGATACTCGTCAAGCCGAACCGAGGCCATTTACCATAAGCCCACTCGAAGTTATCAATCAGACTCCAGTGCAAATAGCCGATTAGTTCAACCCCGTCCTTGATGGCATTACGCATACCGCGAATCGTCGCCTGTAGCCACTCTTGTCGCCGACTGTCATCAGCATCAGCTAAGCCATTTTCAGTAATCAAGATCGGCTTTTTATACTTACTATACCAACGCTGAAGCACATACTCGATGTCCCCCGGCGTCAGAGTCCAATCGACATCACTTTTATCGGCCGTCTCCGGATTATGAACCCGATAGCCGTAAACTCGAGCTGATTGATAATAATTCAAGCCCATGAAATCCATTCGGCGGACAACTGGAATCAAATACCGGTCATCCTGGAGCCATTGCATCCAGCCAGCACTAACCCGACTGAGCCAAGCATTATCACCGGGGTAATAATTGACACTATTTTTAGCGAGGCCAATTTTGAGTCGTCCATTCACCCTCTTTAACGCTCGATAAGTTCGCTGGTGGGTCAACATAAGATTCATCGCAACTCGATAGAATCGCCAGCGCGACGACACAGCTGGCGGCCAGTCGCCATTGCGATAACCGGCCTCGGCGTAAACATCGGGTTCGTTAATCGTAACGACGTACTTAACGCCTTTACCGACTTCCGTCATAATGCGCTCAGCAAAGTCGATGAAATATCTGATATTACTATACTTTTCGAAACCGCCCTTGTCGGCGAACCAGTCCGGAAGTGTGAAGTGAAATAACGTGACTATCGGTTCAATGCCACGACTCTTCAAATCAGCAATGTAATCACGGTAGTGCGTTACCGCTTCGACATCCCACGCCCCTTCCTTGGGCTGAACCCGAGACCACTCGATACTGAAACGATAAGCGTTCATATTCATTTGTTCAAGCAAGTCGAAATCAGTCGAATAATTTTCGTAATGATTAGCGGTTCGTCCCGAGACGTAATTGTTGGGATTGCTAGCTGCGGCCTTAAAATTCGACCAGTGTTCAAAATCGGCATAGTGATATTTAGATTGTTCCGCCAGGCTCGAAGCATTCTCCAACTCCCAACGAGTCCACTGATTGGTTGCCTTGCCCTCAACCTGATGAGCAGAAGTTGCCGCACCCCATAGAAATCGTTTCGCAAAGCCAGTATCGGTCGTCATCTATACTATTGTACTACGTCTTCGCCAAAGTGTTTTTGAAGCCGAAGCTTGATCGAGCCTTCGTGGCGACCAAGCTGATCGCTCAAATCGCTGACCGAGACGCCATTTAAAAATTCTTGTTTTAAGAGAGCATCATGTTCAGCCAGCCAAGGTCGATAAGCATTCGGATAAGTCTGTCGCATTTTTTCAATCTTGGCGGCCCAACTCGATGCCGGCGCAGTTTTAACTGGTCGTAACTTTTCGGCCGTGGCTTTGTCGAGTAGATGCTCGAATCGATTAGCATCGGAGGCAGCTTTACTACGCAGCAGCTCGTCGATTGTCTGAGCGTCCTCACTGACCCGTAAAGCCATTTGATTAATTCCAGTGAGGTACAGACTATCGAGATTTTTCACCCGACTGAGGGCGACGTAACCCATACCTTCGACGAAGGCTTTACGCAGATCAATCCTGGCCGCATCTAGGGTCATTCCCTGCGACTTGTGAACCGTGATAGCCCAGGCTAAACGCAGCGGTATTTGAGTGATGCTGGCTCGCTTCTTGTCGCCATCGCGCAGCTCCCAAGTATCCGGCACCATCGTAACTTCCTTGCCATTTCGGAATTCAACGATCGGATAATCAGTTTGCGGTTCAAAATCGACCACCGTACCGATACTACCATTGACGTATTTTCGATCCGGGCTGTTCTTGACCGCCATTACCAAAGCGCCACGCTTCAATCGCAGCTGGCTCGGTGCCAAAACTGATCGCTGAAGCGACTGGACGTAACTCTCGCCGCCCGTCGTCGTCTGTTCGTAGACGACCTCTTCAGCATCGAGTTGTCGGAGTTTGATATTGTTCAAGCTATCAACGTCGACATTGACAGTATGAAGTTCAGTCATCTCTTCGAGATCATCAGCATACACCTCAGTTCGAGCCAACAATGTTTCAACATGATGGCGGCGTAAATCGCCAGCTCGCAGCGAATTCAAAATTGCCAGCAAGGTTTCGTCATCTTGACGAAACTGCTCTGATAAATAGCAAATCACCGGCTGGAGCTCTTGCCACACCCGAGAATTAACAACGAATCCACCCGCCCGCGAATCACCGCGGTTAATTGGTGGTAGCTGAAAAAAGTCGCCACTCATAATCACTTGGATACCACCAAATGGCTCATCAGGTTGACGGCGCACGGCGCGACAAACCTCGTCAACCATATCGAGCCGAAAGTCATGAAGCATACTAATCTCATCAATAATCAGAACGTCCGTTTTGGCAATGATTTCGCGACGGGCTTTCGATAAGTGGTCAGCAAAGTCGGGCGCCAAATCGTCACGCACGCCGATTCCGCTCCAGCTGTGAATAGTCGTGCCGCCGAGATGAGTAGCGGCCAGGCCAGTCGTGGCCGTAACCGAGACATGTCGACCATCAGCTTTGGCCAAGCGAATAAACTGGTTAAGCACGTACGTCTTACCAGCTCCGGCCGGCCCTGTCAGCAGAACACTTTCACCGGAGCGCATCACCTCGAGCGCTAATTGCTGATTCATTAGTCTTATTATAGCCTAAGCTACGCCGCCATGCCGCGTGGTGCTTCACCTTCCGGATCGGCCAATAATTTCTTGCTCTTTATTTCGTAGCGTCGACCAGTCAATTCGCTAGTGATGTAATCTTCATTTATGAGATTCACAAACATATCCAAGTCGTTACCGTCCATAATAATTATGGCGCCGGCGTCATCGACCATTAGTTCAAGCTGCATGTCGTCAGCATACTCAAGAGCTTTTTCCTGCGATATGGCACCAACTTCTAGTTTTTGCAGCTTATTGACGACTTTCTTGCGCTCACGAACGACTGTTTGTAAGTCCAGCCCATCCGGGAAACTCAGCTTGAAATGTTTTTCAATCTCGGCCACTTTCTGATCGGCTAATAATTGTTTCTTAACATCGTAATTAAATAAGCGTTCAAACTTAGACTGGTTAAAGACAAAAATGTCTTTGCCGACGATTAATATTTGGCTATCAGTTGGGACTTTCCAGCCAAAGTCAGAGCGAAAAGATTCGAACTTACCGTCGCGAAACTCCCAGGATGTCGCTCCCTGGAGGACGTTGCCGGCACTGACCTGCTTGATGATGTAAAACGTCTGATTCGTCGATGGGTTGGTAAATTTGGCGATTATCCCCTTGATTCGCTTGAACTCATGTTCCTGCTCGGAAAACTCCACAATATCATGACGTTCGTGTTCGATAATATGGATCAACGAGTCGGCGTTGCGAACTTTTTCGATATCGGCTCGCAGCAGGACATTCTCTTCCTGGTCGCTCATCTCGAAGTCGCGGACTGTCAGTCCAGTACCGGCGCCTAGCTCAACTTGCCCGAGCATATCAATCAGAAATAGTGGCTTTAATTGGGCATCCAGGTCGTTAGCCAGCCGCGTCGAGTACGGCGTGAAGTTGCGATTGAACAGGAAAAATTCGACCAGCAATTCATTCTTACTGGCGTCGGTCGAGTTGGCCCACTGGAAAATATCGGTCGGTTCACGAGTTGATTGGTCGGTTTGGTCTTGGTTTGGCATCACTTCTCTTTCTTTAACAACAGCCTCTACTATAGAGGCTGTTAAGCATAAGGGTCAACGATAAAAATCACAACTACTTGGTCAGGTAGCCATCGAGGCGTTCACTGCGCGCTCGGTTAGCCCACTCATCGGCCAGTTCGTTGCCAGTATCGCCCTCGTGCCCCCTCACCCATGTCAAAACTGCCTTGGACTGTCCGTAAATCTGATAAGCCTCTTTGACCAAGTCGAGGTTCTTGATCGGACCACCTTTTTTGACCCAGCCCTTTGATGCCCAGCCTGGCGCCCATTTAGTGATGACGTTTATCCAGAACTCACTGTCGGTATAAATGACACATGACTCACCGGCGGCGTCCTGCATGGCAGCGATCAGCGCCTGGCCTTCCATGCGAATGTTTGTCGAGTTCAAATCGTGACCGACGATTAACGGTTCCATGTCTCGAATGACCGCGAAACCGCCCGGACCGGGGTTCGGACTACAACTACCGTCGGTGTAATATATGCTCACTTACAACTCCTCGATAGAAACGCGGCGCTGCTCGGTCGTATCGCGATCTCGAATCGTGACCGAATTATCATCGAGGCTATCAAAGTCAACTACGACACAGTATGGCGTACCAATTTCGTCCTGACGGCGATAGCGCTTACCAATATTGCCATTATCGTCCCACATGACGGCACCGTATTTATTTTTCAAACGATCATAAACTTCACGGGCTTTAGCGACTAGCTCCAGCTTGTTACGAACTAACGGTGACACGGCGTAACGGATTGGCGCCAGATGTTCCGGCAGACGCAAAACGATTCGTTTGTCACCACCCACCTCGTCCTCACTATAAGCAGCGGACAGTACGGCCATGATGGTTCGCTCCAGGCCGAAAGAAGGTTCGATGACATGAGGAACAAATTTTGTGTTCGTACCCTTGACTGTGTACTCCATACTCTTCCCGCTCGCTCGCTGGATATTCATCAAATCAAAATCGGTTCGGTAGGCCAAGCCCAGTAACTCTTCTCGACCGATTGGAAAATCGTACTCAAAATCAATTGTTCGCTGGCTGTAGTGTGCCCTTTCCTCAGCCGGCACTTCGAGTTCATGAACATTTTCATCACTCAGTCCAAGCGCCTGCGTCCACTGCCAAACCAGCTGGCGCCAGGCTTCAAAAGCCTCTTCCCAGCTCGCCGGATCAACAAAATATTCAATCTCCATTTGCTCAAATTCGCGGCTACGGAAAATGAAATCTCGGGGACTGATTTCGTTGCGAAAGGCCTTACCCTGCTGAGCGATACCGAACGGCAGTGAAGGATAAAACGTATCAACTACATTCTTATAATTCGTGAAGATGCCCTGAGCCGTTTCCGGTCGCAAGTAGCTGACGCTTGATTCGTCATCAACGGGACCGACTTTAGTCTGAAACATCATGTTAAACTGACGAGCCTCACCAAACGCACCCTCAGACCCACACGTCGGACATTTATTCGGATCGTCTAATTTGTCAGCTCGAAATCGTCCATGACAGTTCTGGCACTCAACTAACGGATCGGTAAAAGTATCAACATGTCCGCTCGCCTGCCAAACCTTCTGGTTCATCAATATGGCAGCGTCTACACCGTACATGTCATCACGATCTTCAACGAACATTTTCCACCACAATTGCTGAATATTACGCTTCAAGGCCACACCGAGTGGACCATAATCCCAAGTACCACTCAATCCACCGTAAACATCGGATCCAGGATAAATAAAGCCGCGTCGCTTGGCCAGGCTAACAATCTGTTCTAAACTACTGTCTTTGGTACTCATAACTGTTCCGTATTATAGCACAAGCACCCTAGTCGACTGCCGCGTGCTGATGAGCAATCGCCAAGCAATCGCCGATAATTTCATCGAGCCCGCCAACCTGCGCCAAAATCGTCAGCGACTTGGTTGAAATGAGACGCAATAACTTGATGTGCTCCGTCGTAATGTTACCTCCAGCTCGTTTAACTAGACTTTGTTCATTACTATCATAACGATAAGCCTGGTCGGCTACCAAAGCTTCCCCCTCCGCATCAATTGATAAGTTCAGTTCATGACCGAGAATGGCGGCGTAGCGAATATAGAACCATGTCTCGACCAAGCGACGCGACAAACTAGCCGTGTCGAGTCCAGCAAATACTTCCACCAGCAAATCGAACCACTCTGGTTCATCGATCGTTTCGCTAGCCGAAGCGACCAGACTAACCGCCCGATACGCAAAAGTCATCCTCTCATAATCAGCCATAATTTGTCGATAAAAGTGGACCAACCGAGCTGACGTTAAAATTGATAGCTGTCCCCTACCTCGATGTACCACAATGTCGCTGACCGCGAACAACTCAATACCCCCTGCAAGTTTGCTTTTCTCGCGACGGACACCGCGGGCTATAACCGATAGTCGTCCCTCCGGAGTCAGTAGTGACAAAACACGGTCGGCTTCGCCATAGTTAGTTCGTCGCAATACAATCGCGCGGGTTGTTAACGAACTTCCCGCCATCAGATAACGCTCCGAATAGCCGCGACCAGGTCGTCAGGTTCAGTCGTAGCCTTGTCGAGGATTCGCCGCACTCCATATGGCGCCAGGTCAGTCTGATTCAGCTGGTCAGCTATGTTAGTACACAATATAACCGGAATATCTTTAGTGTCAGCATGCGATTGGAGTTCATTAAACAAGGCCATCGCGGTCGGACCGGCCAACAGGACATCCGAAAAAATAACATCCGGCTTGGCGTGGTCGATTCGTTCCATTGCCGATATGGCATGAGCGGCATAATCGATTATCCAACCTTGTTTTTCGAGGATTTGGGCATACGACTCCGCCAACCAGGCATCATCTTCGATCAATAAAATACGTAAGTTCATAACAATTGAATTTGTGACGAAGCGTGAAGGTCAACATAAAAAGTCGCACCGTCTCGATGCCGCGTTACGCCGATGGTTCCGTTCATGGCGGCGGCAAACTGACTGGCGAGATATAATCCCAAGCCACTACTTTGCGGTCGAGCATGGATCGGCTGCGGTGCGGACTGGAGCCTGGACTGAAGCTGCCGCCACACGTCGCTCGAAACCGCTGGCCCAAAATCGCGCACCCCAATCCGAACTCGGCCACTCTGCTTTAAGGCGCTGATCTGAAAATGAACCGCCGTACCCGGCTCGGTGTAATGAAGGGCATTGTCCGAGAAATTGGCTAAAATCCGGCGTAATAGATCTCGATTTCCGACCAGTAAAAGCGGGTGTCGACGCGATTGAACTTTTAATTGTCGATTGTGCGCCTCAAACAACGGGCCCAACTCATGGACGATATCACGACAGACTTGCTCGGGGTTAATCGGCTCCAAATCAAACATGGCGTCGTCTAGACGGGCAGATTTGGTCAAGTCAGTTGTCGTGCGCAACGCTCGTTCAGCAGTCAGGACCATCCTCTCCGTTAAGCGTCGCTGAGTCGGCGACAGGTCTTCTTGTTGAAGCTGTAGCGACAGCTGTCGAAGTAGAGCCAGAGGCGACTTTAGCTCATGCGCCGCCGCTACAGCCGGCGCTGTCGTAAACGCGACGCTTGAATCGACTATTTCCCCTGCCTGTTCCATGCTATTAGTTTAGCACCCTGTCGTCGTCGTCACAAAGGTAAGCAGAATCGTCACGCCCATGCTTTACCATTGATTTTGTGTGATAAAAATGGTATAATACTAGGACGTAACACCTCTCTACGACCGCTCGTGCGGCGTACCTTCACTAGGGGCCAAATGAATCTCTCCGAGCTGGACTTTAGTCCAGATGTCCACACCATGCCGGGAAGATGATTTTCGTCGATCCGCCCTTCGGAGCGGAGACGACGTTGGCAATCCCCAAGTGGTTCACCTGGGCTGCGCCAGTCACGCTCAAGCTGCTCAGCTATTTCGACGAAGTCCGCAAGCTCGACTTCCAGAACCAGCTCGGTCACGAGCTCGGCACCTGGATCGAACAGCTCAGCTGGCTGGCGAACGGCGCCACTCGAATCAACTTTGACATCCTCCGAGGTGTTCAAGTTGACCTACGCCGACGCCCTGCGTCGACTAGTCTAGACCATGAAAGCGAGGTGAAACATGCCCCGATCGTAACTGATCGGGGCTTTTCATTGGGTCAATTATTTGTTGAAGGTTATCGACTGAACTATCTTGTCGAAATCATTACGAAAAGTTTCGGCATCGGTACGAAGAGTCACCGTTTTGTCGCGAATCTTGAAAATTACCGCTGATCCGCGAATATCTTTAGAAAACTGACCGTCGAGACGAGTTCCAGTTTGATCGTCCGCCTTGATTGAGCTCGATTCTAGGTCGCCCTTTCGAACTAGAGAAGCGTAGTTATCAATTACATCATCGTAATCACGCGTTTCAATCGTCAAGCGCAAGGCGTAGCGATTCGACGGGTTGATCGGTGGTACAACACCCGGATTTAGATAGGCCTGAAACTGTGAACTATCAGTCACATCACGAGCAATGTGAGCGCTCCAAGTCCGCGGATAATCAAATACCAATCGGCCATAATCATCGGGACCGACAAACTTCTGATACGGCTGCTTCCGATCTTCAGTCAATTGCTTGTCGTAGCGGTCGGCTTGATCTTTTTCGATAATTGCCTTTTCCTGCTCCAGCTTGGTCTCAAAATTGTTGCGATAGTCAAAGTAATTGATCAAAGCCCACACCATCACCCCCGATGCGGCGATCGTTGTGATCGACAGTAAAACCGTCGGAATGACCCAAGGGTTAGCTATACCCTGCTCTAGATGTCGTTTCATATCGCTATTATAGCTTAACCGAGTTGGACTGACTAGGAACAAATCGATACAGCCAGTAAGCGCCGAGACTAGCCTGCGGCTCAATATCGGTCAGCGGACTGCCGAGGCACATCAGATGGATCTCTCGGTTAAGACGATTAGCTTCCACGCGTAATTTGTCAGTTAATCGCTGATTATCACGCTTAACTGAGAAAGCATAAACTAGCGTGACGCCATCGGGCAGTGGATGAGTCCAAAAGTTTGCCCATATTAGCTGAATCGCAGCATCACCGCGGTTAAGATATTTTCCAATCAACCAAAGCAGCGGTTGAATCTCAAAGCCGATGGCTCGGGCATCGAATTCCCGAGCTATCCGTAGAACCCGACCATCGCCCGCCCCGATATCAACCACCAAATCGGCGGCCGTCAACTTATACAATTCTGTAAACGCCTGCCTGACGTATCGTCGCTGACTAGGAACGTAGGGTGCTCCAACTAGAGCCACAAGTCCGAGGCTGACCAAAATCAAACCCGCAGCTATCAACCAAATCATCTAGTTCGGTTCATCAAATCGTTCAGCGACACGCTTGATATCATTTTTTAGACTACTCAGATCCGCTTCGATTTCTTGAGCCAGACTTTCAGCTTGCTCGAACTTGACGACCGCTTCTTCGAGTTGAAAGTCATCACCTTGAAACCAGTCGACCATTTCTGATAATTCCGCCATTTTGTCGTGAACTGATTTATTTTTTGTCGACATTTGTCACCTCCACTGTAATAATTTTTGTCATCATTTCGATTTCGAGCATTTTTCCAATATCTGCCTCCCCCCTGACGATCGCATACCCGCGTCTCAAAATCAGCTTGGGATTAAGCTGCTCAATGACGGCCCGGATGGCTCTTAGTTGACGATCCGATTCGTCAAGCCGGAAATTAATGCTAGACAGCGCGATTGATATCTGTGATTGAAGTTGTTTGGTTTCGTTGTCAATTAACTGACTGATCGACTGGGCACTGCGCGAGATTTGATGCTTGAGGCGGGCCACGACTTCCCGACGATGTGGCACTAGAGTCTCAGCGGCGTGAGTTGGCGTGGCCGCTCGGACATCAGCCACCATATCAGCGAGCGTATGATCAATCTCGTGCCCCACTCCAACTAAGGTTGGAATCCGGCTCGACGCGATGGCTCTGGTCAGTAATTCATCGTTGAAAGTGGCCAAATCCTCGGCACTACCGCCACCTCTGATGATAACCAACACCTCTGGCGGCTGGGCTTGACTATTAAAGTAGTTGATCGCTCGAATAATCTGATCGGCAGCGGGCTCACCTTGAACCTGCGTATGAGCAACGTCAATCGATAAGCCTGACCAGCGGTCGTTGATGATTCGCACAAAATCAGCGTAAGCCGCCGACTCGGTACTGGTGATCAAACCGACGTGCTGTGGTAGCTCCGGCAGGCTTCGCTTTCGCTCCGGCGCGAACAAACCTTCGGCTTCGAGTTTGGCCTTGAGTAGCTCAAAACCTTTTTTAATAGAGCCTTCACCGACCAGCTTGACCGCTCGAACCGTCAACGTAAAACTCCCCCACTTCGGGTTCAAGCGTGATTGAGCCACAACGGCGATTTTCATGCCATTTTCAAGCGGAGTTCGAAGATTGTAAACTGTGGCGAAACAACCGATGATTGCGGCATCGTCTTTTAATTTAAAAGTCACCCACTTACCCTGGCTCACTCGGTATTCAGACACCTCACCAACCACCGTTACTGACGGATAAGCGGTGTCGAGCACCTGATTCGTCAAGGCGACGAAATCACTGACTGATAGGGGGACGTTTTCCATACTTGGCAATTGTAAATTGATAAAAGACATAACCGAACACGATTGTCAGCATCAACAGTGCGATTCGAGCCAACAGCGTGCCAGCAATCGCCACGTCCGGCTTGACACCTGCCGAAGCCAGCACCGCAATCATGATTGTTTCATATACGCCAGCCCCACCTGGAGTCACCGACAAAGCACTGACCGACGACGCTACACCCCAGGCTATGAAGAGGATCGCCGGGTTCAACCAGTAGCCGAGCGACCCAAATGCGACCCAGAGCAAGATGGCGTCAAAAATATTGGCAACAAATGCCCAGATGAAAGGCCAACGCAGCAATTTCTTGTCGCGTTTTATGGCTAGATAGTCATCGTGTAACTCATCAAAGAAATCTTCGATCGGCGAACTTTTGACAAAATTCTGGCGCCGACCAGCCGTAAAGAAACTGACGAGCCGGTTAGCCGTTCGCGCTACAAAACGAGCGACCTTTTTTATCCGAACTTGATTACCAATTACGTAGACTAAACCAATCATGCCGCCAACCGTCATTAACGTCAGAATAAAGCTGAGTAGAATCGTCGTTCGGTTCATCTGATGATCGGCAATCAGAACAATTACCGCCACCACCAATAGAATGACGAAGGTCACAAACGTCAGAGCATAGCGAATAATTTGCGACATCGTCGCTCGACCAGCCCGCACGCCGTAACGGCTCAATACCCAGCCGAAATATGAAAAGCCCGCTGCTCCCCCACTCGGCAGCACATGGTTAACAAAATTTAGCTCCAGTGCCGTTCGAGTCATTTTCAGACGCGACATATCGTACAGATGCCCCTTGCCACGAAGATAAGTAAACATAATTTCACCAGTAATATAGTAGCTAATAAACTGGAGTGGAACTAACAAAGCCAGAATCCACAGATTCACCTGATCGAGCATATTCCAAGCACTGACTATCTCTGGCCACGCCCCAATAACGACCAATGTCAACAAAATCAGTGTCACGATTGTTAGCCAGCCGCGCCAGGTCAGTTTCACCATATATACTCATTATAACCCATGTGACCAGGCTGATGCGCTATACTCGAGATATGTATATTGCTATCTTGGGACGTCAGCCCGAACTATCGCTCGCCGAATTGGAGCGCTTATTCGGCGGTGTCGACACTATCAGCCCTCAGGCCGCTCTATTCGACACGTCAAGTACAGTCGACATTCAACAGCTCGGTGGTAGCCAAAAAATCGGCCGATTAATCGGTGAACTACCGCTTCGTGATTGGCGGTCAACCTCAATGAGTCTAGTCCGACAAATCGAAAAGTTATGGTCGAGCAAAAGCGGGAAGCTCACTTTAGGCATAAGCGCCTACGGCTTTGACGTCGATGTCCGCGACATCCAAAAAACCGGACTCATTCTGAAATCCAAACTCAAGTCGGCTGACCGAAGTGTTAGACTGGTGCCGAATCAAACGCCCGAACTTTCAACGGCCACCGCCCACCACAATAAGCTTGGTTTGTCCGAGAACAAAATTGAACTTCTAGTTATTCGTGGGACGAACGGTATTTATGTCGCTGAGAGTCTCGGTTCGCAGAACATTACTGCCCTGGCAGCTCGTGACCAGAATCGACCGAAACGTGACGCCTTTGTCGGTATGCTACCGCCGAAACTAGCCTTGATGATGATCAATATGGCTGGCTTGCCACCTGAGCATGGACACAATCCTCGCTTGCTAGACCCGTTTTGCGGAACAGGCGTAACGCTCCAAGAAGCTTTGATTCGAGGCTATAGTGTCTACGGCACCGACCTGTCCGACAAAATGATCGACTATTCACGTCAGAACCTTGATTGGTTAACATCACAATTTAATGTTGAACACAAAGATTACAAGCTTGAAACGGGTGACGCTATGACTCATCGTTGGCAATCGCCAGTTGACCTGGTGGTCGCCGAGGGCTACCTAGGCCAACCGTTCAGCGCACCGCCTTCACCGAAGAAGCTTCAAGAGGTCCGCGACAACTGTCAGCATATAATCAGTCAATTCTTAGTCAATTTAAGGTCACAAATCGATGCCGGCACCCCTGTAGTACTGGCTGTTCCGGCGTGGCGCGACGCTCAGGGCGGCTTCACTCACCTGCCGTTGTCGGGCAGTGTCAGCCAGTACGGCTATAAAAATGTCGGCGTCAGAGCCACTAACCGCAGTCGACTCCTCTACTATCGTCCCGACCAAATTGTAGCGCGCGAACTATTGATCCTTAAGGCTGAATAAATATTTGACTCACCGCTAGACAAATTGTCAAAAATACATTTAACAATATATAACGTTTAATATTTCGGCGACTCTCATCATCACTCGATGTCATGTCGGATCTCCTCATAACGTTTGCCGTGCGTAAACAAACTCATTCAATGAAGCGCCCGATCTGTTTACGCGATTTTCACCATGCCTGACAAAGCAGGTTTAGGTGCTAAAAATGACTCGACTGGTAGATATCAAGCCATGACTATATTGTAGCCAAACATTATTAAACAAATCTAAACTATTTCCGAGCAACCTAACCCTTGACGTAAACCCCAAAAACAAGTACAATACAACAGATTGATAAGCCCCCTGTAATCTAGGGACTTAAGGAGAAATATTTAGTATGTCACACGTTAAAGCTGGTGGTTCAAGTAAGAACATCCACAACAACGCCGGTCGCCGACTCGGTGTTAAGCGTTTTGGTGGCCAAACCGTCAACACCGGTGAAGTCCTGGTTCGACAAACTGGTAGCACCAAGATTGCTGGTCCTGGCACATTTATAAGCCGCGACTACACTATTCACGCTGCTAAAGAAGGAATTGTTTCTTTCCAACAGGTCAAAAAGCGCAAATTTACCGGCAAAACCGAACGTCGCACTCAAGTTAGCGTCGCCTAGTTACCCTCTAACGAAAAACACCTCTCTGCGAGGTGTTTTTTAATTTCCGAATTTTACAATCAACTGCTTGAGTCGAGAAATATTGGTCAGTAGCTTGGCCTGATGCTGTTCATTGTCATTAATTGAATCTTCGAGTTGATGAAGGGCTGACGAAACTAAACCGCCATGAGTCTCGATATCAGTCCGATTACGAGGCATCTGTTCAAGGAGATGAAGTGCTGTCGTCAACTTCGATTCAACCTCTTCTGAGCTGATGACATTCTGGCGAATAGCTAACAAAATTTCGGAATTAATGTCGTGAATGTCACGAAAGGCCAAGCCCAGCTCTTCATACTCTACCGAACCAGGTTCAACCTGGTGACTAGCCCGAGTCACAACGTCTTCAATCGACTCCGCCAAACCTACTTGGCGTGGTCTAGCGTAAATTATCTCGTCCTTACAATCAACGATCTGTCGTCGCGTTCGAATCAGCTGCTCTTGAATTTCATCGATGATATCGGGCTCAACTTCAGCTCCGGTTTTTAGTTGTCGCGATAGATGGTCGAGCGCTACTCGATTCTCATCTAGCATCGGCTTTAAAGTCGTCCCGTATCGATCGACAGTGTCGACAAGCAGCGCTTCGACACGATGAGACTCATACAGGTCACCGACTTCAGCAAAGACGTTCCTGACAAGCTCCGAGGAAATAATCGGCTGATTAATTATTTCCGACTCGATATTATTAGATTCAGGTTTTTCAAAGGCAACGTCTTTTGGTGTTTCGGGCATTTCGCATACTATAACAAATCATAAGCGATATGTCAATCAGGGCCAAAACTACTAATTCGAGTTGAGATGATGCTTAATTCGGTCAATCACGTCACCAATGACAACCTGAGACTTGACTAAATAATCATCGACGCCTAGCTGCATCGCTCGTTCGCGATCCTTTGGCTGACTCAACGCCGTTAGCATTATAACGCGGATATCGGCTGTTTCGTTGGTGTTACGCAAGATATCAAGAACATCGAAACCATTAATTCGGGGCATCATCGCATCCAGCAAAATCAAGTCTGGCCGAAAATCCATCGCTGCCGACAAAGCTTCTTCGCCATTAAAGACCGTCTTGGTATCAAAGCCTTCGAGATCGAGTCGCGACTTGTAAACCTGAGCTAGAGCTTCGTCATCTTCGACGAGCAGGATTTTTTTCTTGTTATCCATAATGCTGTTATTGTACTACTCTTTAAAAACAAGCACAAGCTTGACTGAGGTTACAGTAGCTCCCTCGCTGCATCCAACTGCGGGTCGCGGCCACTGTTGACATCGTCCGCCGTTCGCTCCACGACAACGTCAGGATCGATACCGGTCTCGGAAATATTCTTGCCCTTAGGAGTAAACCAACGAGCAATCGTGACCTTTAGCTGGGCACCGTCCGGCAAATCAACCAACCGCTGAACACTACCCTTTCCGAAAGTAGTCTCGCCAACTAGCTTGGCCGCCTCGTGATCACGCAACGCCCCGGCCAGAATCTCACTAGCACTAGCGCTGGTCACGTCCACGATCACAACAGTCGGCACGCCATTCAAGATTGGGCTAGACGACGAATATAAGACTTCCTTCTCGACTCCACCGATCCGTTCACTGACCACGACTTTCTTGTCGAGCCAAATGCCGGCGACATCTTGCGCGGCCGTCAGGTAACCGCCACTATTGCCGCGAAGATCGACAATCACACCATCAACATCACTGTCAACGAATTTGCGGGCTGCTTGGCGTGATAGCGAACTAGTTTGATCGTCAAAGCGACTAATTGTCAGATAACCGATGCCATCTTTAACTGACGAATAGACACTCGGATTTGAAATCTCATCCCGGGTAATAGTGAAATCAAGCTTCTCGCCACCCCTCAGGACAGTCAGCTTGACTGTCGTTCCGACTTCACCGCGAATTCGCGAGACAACGTCATCGATACTCCATGACGACTCATACTCATCGTTTATTCCAGCAATGATATCGCCAGCTCTGAGGCCGGCCTCGGCACCCGGGTTACCATCGAGTACCCGAATCGCGGTAATGCGATCATTGCGAACACCCAACTCGACTCCAATGCCACCGCCAATGCTACCTTTGAGCGCTTCATTGAATTCGCTCGATTCTTCGCGGCTCAAATAACGAGTGTAGTCATCGCCCGTCGCCTCAACCAAACCGCGATGTGCGCCTTCGATCAAAGCGTTTTCATCGATATCGCCGTCGTAGTGAGTTAGTAGAGCGCGATAGGTCGATTGAACACTCGATAAATCAATCGTCTCACCAGCCGCCGCTATGCCGATGTAAGGACCAGCAATAGCCAATAGACGATTGTGATTCATACCGCCCATATAGCCGAGCGCTAATAACATCAAAACAGCAAATAATTTTACCGACATCGGAAACTGACGCGACGCTTTTGGTCGGACCTGTGACATATGACTCCCCTTGTTTAATTTCGAAAACACTAATAATTATTATACCGCACCTCGTCGATGAAGTGCAGTCATAATAATTGTGTTTTCGATTGATTAAATCTTGACGTACTGGTCGAAGAAACTGGTCGACAGCCACATTTCGCTGTACATACCCCAGCCGGCGCCGTAGTTGTAATTGTACTGGCTAACGAGGACTGATCCGCCGTCAGCACTAACTGTCTCGACCCAAGCGACGTGACCCGGGTTACCCCACAGGACGGCCAATGAACCTGGTTGTGGGCTACGGCCAAGATTCTGATAACCAGCCGCGACGGCATTGCGACCGAAGTCACCACCATTGCCCCAGCTATAGTAGCGTCCAGTGACCTGGGCCACCTTCCAGGCAACATAACTAGCGCACTGTCGGCAACCATAGCCGTATCCGTCACCGCCATTGCCGTCAACTCCACCCGTTGAAAGGTAGCCGAGCATTGGACAAGTAGCTTCATTCCAGTTGTAGCCGCTTAGGCTACCCGAACCAACCAGGGTGTAACCACCGGTTGAAGCGGTTCGCGCTCGGAGGGCGGCCTGGGCGGCCCGCACATGAGCGATTTGCTCTTCACTCGAAGCAATCAAGTTTTGGTAGCCGGCTTCATCATTATTGGTTCGTTGAAGTAAGCGTTGCTGCTCAGCCTCTTTAGCGACTAAACTCTCCCGAGCTCGTTGCTGTTCAGCCAGAACACGTTCTACTTCAGCCTTCTTCTCTTCGAGAGCGACCTTCAAATCTTTAACGGTCTTGATTGTTGTACCCAACTCTTCTTTAACGGCGTTACGGTATTCTTGCTTATTAATAAAGTCGTCAATACTTCGGCTGCTAGCCAACATTTCAATTGGTGAAATTTCGTCGTCGACATAGAGATCAGCTAGGATACCACCAAGAGCATCTTGATTGTCGGCAATTTTTTCTTCCGTCACCTTAATCTCACCCACCAATTGATCGTACTGAGTCTGAGTCAGATTGATTTGTGATTGGAGGGCGTTTTTGCTGTTGGCAATTTGAGCCAAAGTATTCTTCAAACTAGTTGCTTCAGAGTTAAGTCGGTCAGCTTCAGCCTGGTAACGAGCCATATCAGCCTGGAGGGCCCGGATCTTTGATTCGTAAGGGTTCGCTGAAGCCGGATTGGTGACGTAAAGTCCCGCGACCATCGAGATGGTCAAGACAATTGCTACTGCAAACCATTTAGCGGAGACAATAGACTTTGAAGCCGGTGTGGTGGAACGCAGTTTCATTCTGTTTCAACCTTAACATAAGCGATATCGTTAGTCAATGCTTGTCTACCGCAATTAAATCTTTAAGTACCGTCGAGTCGCAAATAACGAGGAAACAATACCGATAATCGCTCCGGCGACAATCATCGCCAAGACGACTAGTACTGCGTAGTCAGTTGTGAACGAAATAGTTGGCTCGACATGAATTTGATAACTTCGTAGCGCTGGAGCCGCCAAATACAACAACAAGTAACCCAGCCCGCTGGCAATCAAGGCAGCAATAAAGCCGTAAACGATCGCTTCTACCAGGAATGGACCACGGATAAACGAACGTTCAGCTCCAATCAGTTTCATCATCTGAATTTCTTCTCGTCGGTTAAAAATGGCCATGCGAATAGTATTAAAGATGATTAGCATCGATATAGTCACAAACACCAAGCTAGCGCCGATGCCAACCTGCTGAGCAAAATTCGCCCATCGACCGATTGATTCAATACTGCTTCTCCGGTCACCAGCGAATGATGGATCGCGACCCGGATCAATAGCTGATTTGATATCGGCGTTTGTTTCAACATAGTTGCGGAGCTCATCAGTTTCGTTGATGTTCTTGACCTTTATGCTCAAAGTACCAGGGAAACGGTTAGTTGCCTCTTTGACAGCTTCGAGAGTATCGGGGTTGTTCTTGTTGTCTTCGATGAATTTCTGACGAGCCACATCTGGTGTTGTGTAGGAAACATCAGTTACCGATTCTAGGGCTCGGATGTCTTCGGAAATCGTGCGAACTTGATCGGCGGTCGTGTCATTCTTCAGATAAATTGACATACTGACTCGGTCACGCAGCTGATCAACCGTATCGACTAGTGTTTGACGAGCTACAACGCTAGCGAAAATAATCAGTAAAGTTATAGTCATAACAGCAGTAGCCGCGACCGTCAACCAGGCGTTTCGACTGAAGTTGTTGATTCCGTAACGACACATTCGAACGAAGCTCACCCAGCGGCGACGTTGACGTTTTTGTTGGGCAAAAGCCTTTGAGTCCAATTTTCGTTTCGTCTTGGCCATTATTGTCGGTAACTTCCTTCAGCTTGGTCGCTGGTAATTTTTCCATCTTCGATAGTAATCACCCGACGCTTCAACTTGTTGACAATCTCGACGTTGTGAGTCGTAAGAAGTACGGTGGTGCCATATTTGTTAATCTTCTCAAGCAACCGTACGATGTCCCAACTATGCTTTGGGTCGAGATTTCCGGTCGGCTCATCAGCAATCAGAATCTTCGGTTGACGGACTACTGCTCGGGCAATGGCCACTCGTTGACGCTCACCACCGGATAGCTGATGTGGGAATTGCTTCTCTTTGCCATTTAGACCAACCAAATCAATCACCTTTGGTACAGTATTTTTAATTTCACGATTAGTCATACCGGCAATTTCCAGCGCAAACGCAATATTTTCAAAAACCGTCCGCTGAGGCAATAATTTAAAATCCTGGAAAACGACTCCTATCTTGCGCCGCAACATCGGTATTTGACTATCCTTCAAAGTGTCGTAGTCGATACCGCCGACGACAATCTTGCCACTGGTCGGCTTTTCTTCCCTAGTAAGAAGTTTTAAAAGAGTTGATTTCCCGGCACCGGAGGTTCCGACAATGATGACAAACTCGCGCGGCTCAACAAACAGGCTCAGCCGATTAATAGCCGGCGAACCCGTCTTGGCGTAGGTTTTCGTCACCCTATCTAACAAAATCATTACTTAGGTCAGTATACCATAAGCACCGTGGGGCTGTCACCGCTCCGGTGACTCTAAATAGGCGTCAATGAAGCTATCCAAATCGCCGTCCAGAACTGCCTGCGCGTTGTTGGTTTCATGCTTGGTTCGAGTGTCTTTAACAAGGGTGTACGGGTGTAGGACGTAGTTTCGGATTTGACTACCCCAGTTGGCCGATTCACCAGCGCGTAGTTCAGCTACTGACCGGGCGTGTTGCTCGAGTCGCATCTGAGCCAGCTTGGAACGCAGAATCTTCATAGCTGTTTCTTTATTCTGAAGCTGCGACCGTTCATTTTGAATCGCGACGATAATGCCAGTCGGTATATGAGTCACCCTCACGGCACTATCAGTTGTATTAACAGACTGCCCACCATGTCCACCAGCCCGATAGACGTCGATTTTCAAGTCTTTATCATCGATGTCGACTTCTTCAGGAGCGTCGATCTGCGGCAAAACTTCGACGAGGGCAAAACTGGTTTGTCGTAAATTATCACTGTTAAATGGACTCAAGCGCACTAGACGATGGACACCGTGCTCACCACGTAATTTACCATAAACGTACGGTCCGGTTATTTCGAGAACCGACGACTTCAAGCCAGCCTCCTCCCCGGTTGAACGATCGACGGTTGTCACACTCAGTCCTGATTTTTCAGCCCATCGTAGGTACATTCGCTCAAGCATCTCCGTCCAGTCCTGGGCGTCCGTCCCACCAGCCCCAGCGCTCAGTCGTAATATGGCGTTGTGGTCATCGAACTCGCCGTCAAATAGTAAATCTTTACGGAGGCGGTTGTAGTCTTTCTCTAAGGCCGAAATTTGACCATCAAATTCAGCGACCATTGATTCATCACCAATTTCCATGAGTTCAACCAAGTCGCAGACTTGGGTTTTCAAGATTAACCATGGTTCAATCATGGCTCGCAGAGAAGCAAGCTTTTTGCTCTGCTCCTGGGCATAGTTAGGATTGTGCCAGATTTCAGGACGCGCTAGTTCAACATCGAGTTCGGCAATCGCCGCCTCACGCTCGTCAATCTTTAGACGCAGCAGAGCTGCCTCGATTTGAGGGCGTAAGTCATTAATCCGTTTTAATAGCGGTTGCATACTTCTACTATAACGCAGTTAGCGTCCCAAGGCTCGGACCGCTTCAATATATTGGAGTCCGCGATCGATGTAATTCTTGTATGACCCAAAACTAGCCGCGGCCGGACTGAGCAAGACAACTCCCCCGGCTCGCGACAATTCAGCCGCCCGAGCCACTACACTAGTCATCGTCTGATCGACTAAGATTTCATAATCAACGAAGCCGACCGCATCACAAGCTTCAGCTATTCGGTTGGCCTCGGCGCCGACTAATAGCGCTCGCGCGTCAGGCTGTCGGAGCAGCTCTTCGGCAAGTCCACTAAAATCAGAGCCCTTCGACGAACCACCCAGAACAATAATTTTTGACCGATTGTCATCGAATGCCCGTAGGGCGGCAATCGCCGACGATGGCGTCGTCGCGATACTATCGTCGTAGTATTCAATCTCATCTATAGTGGCGACATATTGAAGTCGGTGCGCCAAACCCCTGAATCGACTGAGACCACTTGGAATGACCGATTTGTCATGTAGTAGCGGGTAAATTGCGGCGATGGCGGCCAGGGCATTCAGTTGATTATGTTCGCCCGGTAATCGCAACGAATCGACACCGGCTAGCTCCTCTTCACCAAATCGGAATTTCCCATCAGCCACGTGAAAGCCAGCTTCATCCGGAAAGCCAATGAGTTTAGCGGGACTTTGATCGGCAATTCGACGACTGTACTCATTAGTCTGGAGATAGATCAGCCGATCATCGACCTGTTGATGTCGGGCGATGTTGGCCTTGGCTGAAACGTAGTCGTTCATATCATCATGAACATCAAGATGCTCCTGTTCGATATACAAGACGACGGCAGTGGCTGGTGACTTCACGGCGTCCCATAACTGAAAACTGGACAACTCATAGACCACCAAATCATCCGCGGCAATACTATCAAGTACTTCGATAGACGGTAGCCCGATATTACCGACGAGCCAAACCTTGCGTTTGTCGGCTTTGGCAATTGAGGCAATCAAGCTAGCAGTCGTCCCCTTGCCCTTTGAGCCAGTTACGCCGATGATCGGCGCTGGACAACGATCAAAAAATTCGTTAGTCGCCGACCAAACCTTACCATCAGTTCGAATCTTCCTTGGCGCCAAGCCGGCGGTTCGCACCACCAGGTCGAAACCATTCAAATGCCAAAAAGCACTCTCACCAATAATAGTGGCGACGTGATCATCGAGCAGATCAGTTGCAATTGGCTGCTCATCCGCAACGGTGATTTCGGCTTCTGGGAAGCGCTCCCGCCAGTAACGATAGTTGGCTTGCCCCTCTACTCCGAATCCTGCGATGGCAATTTTCATAATTCTATTCTACTCGTCAGAGAACAACTTGGTCAAACGAGAGCCCAGGTCGATAATCTCTTCGCGATCGCCGTTGCTGACGGCGGCCAGCACCCAAGTATTGGCCTCGAAAAATTCTCGAGCGGTCGAAATGATTCGATCACGGCTAACCTTTTTGATGCTGTCGGGTACTTTTTCATAATCGTAAATAAATTCATCGGCGAAGTAACGACCAGTATAGAAACTAGCCGTCTGCGAAACAGTCTGACCGCCCATTTGATGCCGACCAAGCATGAATGATTTAGCGGCTTCGATCTCCTCGTCAGTGATTTTACCATCGAGAACGGCCTTGAGTTCACGAGCGATGATGTCAAACAGCTGTGGCGCCGTATCGTGATTAACCTGTCCTGACATATCCCAGGCACTCTCATGAGTGCCACAACCGGCATAGGAACCAACACTATAGGCCAGACCCTT
>DAICYC010000003.1:0-17962 GCA_027311865.1 Candidatus Saccharimonadota bacterium | reverse complement strand
GAGTCGTGCCGGTCAGAATGTGATTGAGGGTGCCGATTGCGTCGAGTTCGTCGTTCGAGAGCTTGCGCGGCACAATCATAGTCAGACCAAACGTCAAATTACTAGCATCCTTGCGACGGATGACAGTTGGTGTGGCGCTTCGCAATTCGTCGCGAGGCACGTCAAATCGTTCACCCCGCGGCAGATCAAACGACTCTAGTTGACGAATAATCTCGGCCTTGCGACCTTGAAGCTTGCCGGCGATAACGAAACGCATGTTATCGGTAGTATGAGTTCGCCTGTGGTGCTCTTTGATATCAGCTAGCGATACATTAGCAATAGTGGCTAGTGATTGACGATACGTCAGAACATCTTCACCAAGTAGCTGCTGCACGCGTGGCCACAAAATCCGGCGGTGATCATTAAGATAGCTTGTCAATTCACTTCGGACATTGCCTTTTTCGGCGTCGAGCTCCTTCTGATTAAAGCGCGGTTGGCAGATACTGACCTTTTGAAGATCGAGAATCCGGTCCCATTCAAAATCAGCACAGTCGGCTTCATAAACCATCGACAAGTCGCTCGTAAAAGCATTGTGATAGGCACCATTTTTCGTGAATTCTGACTCGAAAGCATGCTCTGATTTGAATCGGGCATTCGCTCCAAAAGCCATATGCTCCATAATGTGAGCCACCTGCTCAATGTCTTTGCTCTTGGTGTATCGATTGCCAGCCCGGAACTGGAATTGCATGCTCATCACGGTCGCACCAGGGACATCGATTAATAGTCCGCGGGCACCATTTTTTAACTTAACTTCTTCAACAGTGTGATGCATTAAATAGTCTCTAAATTACGGAAATATAGGTTATTTGCGACCAGATTTTCGATTTTGGCGCTGGGTTTTCTTCTTTTTGCGAGCAACTTTCTTCTTGCGCTGAGCGTCATCTGCCTTTTTGACGACGAAATCATCGTCGTGACCAGTCTCACCAGTTGTGATTTCGTTGACGCCTTTTTCAACTGCATTTTCGGCCAATCGAGTCAACTCGGTTTCGTAATCTTCAGCACGACGAGCTACTGCGTCACTAGCCGTAACGTGAGTCACAACTCTCAAGACTTCATCGCGGAGGGTCGACTGCAAACTATCAAATAGCTTTTGCGATTCACTTCGGTACTCAACCAGCGGATCACGCTGACCGACACTACGCCAGTGAATTCCCTCACGCAAATGCTGCATGTTTTCAAGATGCTGCATCCAGAGCGTATCGAGAACCTGGAGATAAACTTCGCGCTCAACTTTTCGCATAACATCCGACGAGAGTTCCGCTTCTTTCTTGGCATAAAAGTCATAAACTGCTTTTTTAGCCATGTCAGTTCGTGGCTTGTCACGCTTTTCGGCACCAATCGCGGTAATCTTTTTGTCCGCTAGCGGGAAGAAGCCGGTAAATTCTTCGGCAAAGTTCGGATTATTTTTGGCCGGTAAACGAGTCAGCTCATTAATCTTCGAATCTAGCAGACGCTCAACTTCGGACTTGATGTTCTTGCCTTCGAGAATTTTACGACGAATTGTATAAACAACTCGACGGTGACGATTGATGACATTGTCGTACTGAACAACATTTTTACGAATATCAAAGTTGTAGCCCTCGACTCGCTTTTGAGCGGCTTCGAGAGTCTTGGAGATAGCCTTGTGTTGAATCGGCATCGAGTCGTCAAAACCAATTCGACCGAGCAAGGCCGAGATTCGTTCACCTTGGAAAATTCGCATCAAATCATCTTCGGTCGAGACGTAGAATTGAGTCAATCCAGGGTCACCCTGACGTCCGCCACGTCCACGAAGCTGATTATCAATTCGACGTGATTCGTGTCGTTCGGAACCTATCACAACGAGTCCACCGAGCTCTTTGACGCCTTCACCCAACTTAATGTCAGTACCTCGACCGGCAATGTTGGTAGCTAGGGTGACTGAACCCTTTTCGCCAGCTTTTTCAATAATGGCAGCTTCCCGTTCATTGTTCTTGGCGTTCAAGATTTCATATGGAATCCCGGCCTTGTCGAGCCACTGAGCGATTAACTCGTTTTTGGCAATCGAAGCCGAACCGACAAGAACCGGGCGGCCCTGGGCATGATACTCGGAAATAACATCAGCGACGGCTTTGAGCTTGGCTTTCTCAGTCTTGAAAATCAAATCCTCACGGTCCTCGCGCGCAATCGGCCGATTGGACGGAATCTGGACAACATCGAGACTGTAAATCTGTTGAAACTCTTCAGCTTCGGTGTAAGCCGTACCGGTCATACCGGATAGCTTCTTGTAGAGTCGGAAGTAATTCTGGAATGAGATAGTCGCCAACGTCATACTCTCCTGTTGGACCGGCACATTCTCTTTGGCCTCAATCGCTTGGTGTAAGCCTTCACTATAGCGGCGCCCCATCATCAAGCGACCGGTGAATTCATCGACGATGATGACTTCACCGTCTTTAGTGACAACATAATCTTTGTCGCGCTTAAATAACGTCTGAGCCCGCAAGGCTTGATCGAGATGGTAAACCGACCGAATGTATTCAGGACTGTACAAGTTTTTGACGCCAAGCATCTTCTCGACTTTTTCGACACCATCATCGGTCAAAGCGACCATCTTGCGCTTTTCATCGAGCGTGTAATCATCGGCCGTCAATTTAGCGGCGACTTTGGCAAACTGCAAGTAGCTCTCTGGGTTTTCAGCCGCCGGCGCACTAATGATCAAAGGTGTTCGAGCCTCATCGATCAAAATACTGTCAACCTCGTCGACGATCGCAAAATGAAGGTCGCGTTGCCGTAACAAATCGACTTCGTTGACCATATTATCGCGTAGATAATCAAAGCCAAATTCATTATTCGTACCATACGTCACATCGGCTTCGTAAGCCTCTTTGCGAGTAGCGGGACGAAGCTTGCGCATACGAGGATCGGTGTGGTTTGGATTGTCATAGTCAGGATCGAACAAGAACGAAGCTTCGTTAATAATCACACCGACACTCAGGCCGAGGAAATGATAAACCTCACCCATCCAACCGGCATCTCGTTGAGCTAGATAATCGTTGACTGTAACGACGTGAACACCTTTTTCTTCAAGAGCATTTAAATAAACTGGCAGAGTGGCAACCAGAGTCTTGCCCTCACCAGTTTTCATTTCAGCGACACTGCCTTCGTGTAGCACCATTCCACCGATTAGTTGAACGTCGAAATGGCGCATACCGAGAACACGACCGGCCGCTTCGCGAACAGCTGCAAAAGCATCTGGTAATAAGGTTTCGAGAGTCTCGTTCTTTTTTGCCAACCGCTTCTTGAATAAGTCGGTTCGAGCTCGCAAATCTTCATCCGATAGCTTCTGGTAAGCTCCTGTCAACTGGTTAATCTGGACGACTCGCTTCTGCAGTCGCTTGATGGTCTTTTCTTGTGGATCGCCGAAAATTTTCGTCAGCGCTCCCTGCTTCGTAATCATTTATCCCCCGCCTTTCAGAAAAGTGTGGTCAGTACTAAAATATCTGGGGATTATTATACGACGTAATAGCGTTCTAGTAAACGGTCAGACACCAAGAACGACAGATTAGATTATGATCGTTTGAATCGGTTGAACAAGCGACGACGTCCGACATGCGGCATCGTCAAAGCTTTGTATTTGGTTAGCTGGGTGGCGAGTTTGGCTTCGACAATATCGACCGCCGCCAACATGTTGACTGTTGAGTCGCTGGCTGTGATGACTTTTTCTGGAACCGTTAAAATGACTTCGGCCTCGTATTTATTGCCGTTATCGCGGTTCACTTCTTTGAGTTTGACGTCGGCGGTAGCTGATTTACGTGCGTGACGTGGGAGGTAACGATCCAATCGACCAATCTTCTTTGTGACATAGCGACGTGTCGCTGGGCTGATTGTGTACTTTACTCCGGTAATGTCGATCGACGTAATCATGGATGAATACCCTCCGTTGCCAGTAATTGATAACTTTATTATACCACGTTAACCGAGATGGCTGCGCTGTCCGAGGTATGGCCGCAAGGCCTCCGGCACAAGTATACGGCCGTCGGCTTGTTGATAATTCTCAATGATAGCTATCATGGTTCGTCCTAAGGCAAAAGCCGTGGCGTCATTGGTATGGACAAGCTCCAACTCACCCGATTCACGACGAACTCGCGTCGACAAGCGTCGTGACTGATAGTCAGTCATATAGTCGGCAGTGTGAGTTTCCCGATACTGGTTCTGTCCCGGCAACCACACTTCCATATCAACTCCGCAGGCGTTAGGCTTGCCAATGTCGGCGGTACATTTTTCGAGCACTCGATAAGGCAAACCTAATTTCTGAAGTAAATATTCCTGAACGGCTACCATTAAACGATGTTCGCTCAAGCCTGTTTCGGCCGTTGAGAAACTCTCCATTTCCAACTTGTCGAATTGGTGCATGCGCAGAATGCCTTCCATATCTTTACCATAGGTTCCAGCTTCCCGGCGAAAACTGGTGGCGTAGCCTAGATATCGAACCGGCAACGTCGCTTCGTCGAAAATTTCATCGCTATGCATACTACCCATCACATGCTCGGCACTACCCTGGAGCCATAAATCGTCGCCCTCTAATTTGTAACGATCGTCGCGTGGCTCAAGCCGATCCATCGCATCGTACAAATTCGTCCGAATCATATACGGTGGCAGGATCGGAACAAACGGTTCGTCGGAGATGCCGCTCAAGCCAGCTCGCTCGATAATTTCGCGGATAATTTCACGGTCAGTCAAATTATCAATCACAAACTGAACAATCGAGAACTGAAGTTTAACCAAATCACCTTTCAGATAAGCAAAACGGCTGCCGGCCACCTTGGCGGCTCTTTCTTTGTCGAGCCAGCCTTTTGACTCCGCAATCTGTGCGTGATTGAGGGGTTCAAAATCAAACTCCGGTGGCACGCCTACGATTCGAGCGACAACATTGTCGTCTTCACTTTGCCCGACCGGCACATGGTCAAGGGCCATATTGGGAATGGCTTTCAGCTTATGACTGAACAGCGCCTCGAGAGTAGCCAGGTCCTCTTCGAGCCCTGATAACTCAACTTTGATACGTCGCCCTTCGGCGATTGTTTCGCTGTCCGGCCGACCGCCCTTCATTTTGGCGGCATTTTGATTACGCATTTCCCGCAATGCATCGACTCGAGCACCGAGTGATCGACGCTGGTCATCGGTCGCCAACAAGTCAGCGACCGACACCTCATAGCCCTTGCGGCGGGCGTTTTCTTGGACCATTTCTGGATTGTCGCGGATATAACGGATATCAAGCATATTACTGCTATTCTAGCATTACTCAGTGCGAAGTGCTTCAATCGGATCGAGTTTTGCGGCTTTTCGGGCTGGGAACCAACCGGCTAACATAGCAATCAACACCAAGGATACAATCATGATGACGATTGGAACTAGTTCGAAAATTAACAAATAGTTACCGTCGCCGAGTGTTAATGCCTCGGTGATAGTTGGGTTCAAGGCTGTTCCGACCAACACGGCAATCACTGCGCCAATTACGCCACCCAAGAGACCGATCCAAGCCGCTTCGAACTGGAACAAACGACTGACACTGCCACCACGCATACCGAGAGCTTTCATCAAGCCAATCTCGCGAGTTCGCTCGAGAACGCTAATATACTGGGTGTTGATGATGCCAAAAACACTGGCAATCAAGGCAATGACGCCAAATCCCAGTACAATCCCTTGGAGAGTATTGACGATGGTAAATATCAAACTCTGAAGATCGCGCGCTGTTTGAGCAGCATAACCAGCACTTTCGATTGAGGCTTTCACCTCGGCCGGGTCGCGGTCACCTTTAGCTAGAGCGGTGACACCGACATATTTTTGATAAGCTTCAGTACCCTGGGTTGTGTACTCAGTTAGTTCACGCGCCTGATTGGGCGAAACTTGAATGGATGATGACGCAGCCAGGGCGGTCGAAGACTGCTTCGACAGAGCCTTGACGGTGTAGTCATAGGTCTTTGTTTCTGGTTGACCCAAGGCTTCCACGGCCGCTTGACCACCGGAAGCAAAGGCGGCGCTAATTTGTTCGGCCGACAAACTCGAAGGCGGTCGAACCACCGTTAAGCTAACCGTCTCACCAACCAGTTGCTCCGTGTTAGCTACAATCTCCTTGTCAACTAAAGTTGCAGCAAAGGCTTCTGGAATGACGATCTCATCGTCTGCTAGCTGTTCACCCTTTGGCGGCAACTGACCAGCGGCCGATTCGGACATAATCGTCGCGTCGTATGCGGCGACGTCAGCTACAAACTTAACATCATTATCAGCGAACTCGATGTAACGGACTTGCGGCATATACGTTGGCGTCACATATTCGAGATCATCCCGGGCTGATAACTTATCGATATCGTCTTGAGTCAACTGCTTGATAGTTAAACCAGAGTTGGTAGTGCTAGCATTCGGGTCAAATTCCCGCAATCCAGGCTGCATCGCATTAGTTTCAAATAAAGCCTTGTCTTTGACAATAAACAGAGCCTTGGGGTTAATGTTGGAACCAATCAGCTTATCGGCGTACTGCCGCGAACCTTCACCAGCGGCCAACGAAATAGTAATTGTAAAGGCACCAACGGCGATGGCCAAACTGGTCAAGATAGTTCGAGCCTTGGCGTTACGCAGACTCCGAGCTGCTCGTCGAGCGATATCAACAGTTCTCATGATTGACCTCCCGGGCGATTAATTCGATCGACCTTACCGTCCTTGATATAAATTTGCATGTCGCACTTTCGAGCCAGGTCGTCATCGTGGGTCACGACGATGAGCGTGCTACCCTCTTGTTTGTTCAAGCCAAACAACAACTCTTCAATCATCTCACCCGTCGTCGAATCGAGGTTGCCAGTTGGCTCGTCGGCGAAGATGATACTAGGCTTATTAACGATAGCTCGGGCAATCGCTAGGCGTTGCTTTTGACCGCCCGATAGATTGCCGCCCTTTTGACGAATTTTGTCAGCCAAGCCGACCGTTTCAAGGGCCGTTTCGATACGCTCTTTGCGAGAACCAGCTGCGATTCGGCGAATTTCGAGAGGCAAAGCGACGTTATCATATGAGGTTTCATTAGCCTGAATAAAGAAAGACTGAAAAATAAAACCAATTTTCTCCGCCCGAAACCGATCGATCGCTTTGTTCTTTAGCTGAAGAATATCGACACCATCGATAATCACCTGGCCACTGTCTGGACGGTCCAGGCCACTCATAACGTGCATCAGAGTTGACTTACCACTACCGGACTTGCCGACGATCGCTACTGACGCGCCAGTTGGAATTTCGAAACTTACATCATCAAGCGCTCGGAAAGAACTTTGCTTCTTGCCATACGTCTTGACGAGGGATTTTACTTCAATCACCCTACCCTCACTTTCTATAAACTTATTTTATCATTTTTAGCGTCGAACGTGCTCAACCATCGCTTCGATATAAGAATCGACAAATGATTCAGCGTCAGGCTTCAACAAACCGTTATCATCAAAAATGGCGCTAGCCTGGAGGTAAGCCTCGGGCTGACCCAACACATCGGCATTGAGGTGTAGCAAAACATTTCGCAAATGTGATTGAGCCTGCGTCGTACCGAGGGCCGAGACTGACACACCAGCAATCGAAACTGGTTTGTGGTCAAAGATCTTTGTGCCATAAGGCCGTGAGGCCCAGTCGATGGCGTTCTTGAGTACACCCGAAAAGCTCCGATTGTACTCAGGTGTAACGATTAGTAAGCCGTCGGCCTCATCAATCGTCCGTTTCATTTCATCAGCCGCCGCTGGATAACTTGTTGACTCAATATCCTCGTTGAAGAGTGGTAAGTCCAGATTTAAATACTTGAAATTTACATCTTCTGGCAAACGCTTCTCCAGAGCTTGGGCAAATTGAAGATTGAATGATTGTCGGCGTAAACTACCGACCATAACGGCTATTTGTGTCATAGATTCCTCGCTTAGTACTATACATAGTATAGCAGTCAGTGAGCTAAATCACAAATTATTCGAGTGAAATTTCTGGATAAATCGATCGAGTAACTTCATCGTATTCAGTTCGAAGCTGCGGGAAAGGCACGCCTTCACGAGCAGTTACACCTTCGAAAATCCAAAACACGCGTTCGCTATATCCCCAACCGCAAGCCGGCGGCATACCGTATTCGAGCATTTCAACAAAATCAATATCGAGCATCATAGCTTCATCGTCACCAGCCTGACGCATCGCTTCCTGTTCCCGGAAACGTCGTAGCTGCTCGACGGGGTCATTTAACTCCGAATAGCCATTACCCAGCTCCGAACCGGCGATTACCGGCTGGAAACGTTGAGTTATTCGATCGTCTTGGGGGTCGGTTTTGGCCAGTGGGCTAATAAAGGTTGGCGTATTAATTAACCAGACTGGGCCAGCGACATCCTTGCGAATATGCTTCCAAAGCTTGTCGATGCCACGGGCTCGGTTTTCCGTCTGCTCAACCTCTAGGCCATTCGCCGTCAAGGCGGCCTTGACCTCATCGAGCGTCGAATCAAACACGTCAATGCCATATCGATCCTTAATGACTGTAGCATAGTCCCAGACTTCCCAGTCTTTTGACATATCGATATCAAAATCACCTAGCTTGAATGTCAAAGTTCCGAACGTTTGCTCCAGAACCTGGCGGTACATTTTCTCCATAAAAGCCATGCCGTCGCGCCAGTTGGCGTATGCCCAGTACCACTCCATCGCCACGTGCTCGGGTAGGTGTTCGTCGCTATAATTCTCGTTACGGAAGCGCGGACCGATGTCGTAAACCTTCTCAAAGCCGGCGCCGAGCAATCTTTTCAACGGCAATTCCTGACTAATTCGTAAGTAGAAATCCTGGTCCAAAGCATCCATATGCGTCACGAACGGCGTGGCATCAGCTCCACCGGTAGTGTGTTCCAGAATCGGCGTATTGATCTCGATGAAACCGGCTTGATTCAAATAATCACGGGTTGCCTGCCAAAAACGACTACGTCGCAAGAAACGATCACGGACGTCAGAATTGACGTTCATATCAATATAGCGACGTCGCATACGTTCTTCTTTATTGGTAAATCCGTCTACAACACTCGGCATCGGACGCAAGGTTTTCGTCAATAAACGAAATTCGTCGACAAAAATTGAAATTTCACCCGTCTTGCTCTTGTCGACGACACCTCGTGCCTCGATAAAATCGCCCGTATCAAGCAGAGGAATATCAGACATTGATAAGCGATTTTGAGCCACGTCACGGTCACTAACGACCGACTCATTAAAGAAGAGCTGGATTTGACCAGACTGATCCTTGATAACAATAAAAGCCAGTTTGCCGAATTTACGAATGGCGATGATTCGACCCGACACGGTAACGGATTGGCCTTTTAGCTCATCGAAGTCGCCTAAAACATCAGCCGTTCGATGGGTTCGGTTGGCTTCAGCAACGTAAGGATTGTAACCGAGGTCTCGCAAATCAGCTAATTTACGCAGTCGCTCGTCTCGAAAATCTTTCAGCGTTGCCATTGGTGCCCCCTAGTTTATGTCGGTAATAGTGTAAGAAACGTCGCCCTTAGGTGTGTCGATAGTGATACTGTCACCGACTTTTTTGCCGAACAACGCCGATCCGATTGGCGATTCGTTACTAATTCGACCAGCCAGTGGGTCAGCTTCAACAGGACCAACGATAATGTAGGTGGTCTTTTTACCCTTTGATTCAAGCTCAACTCGACTGCCAAGTGAAACCTTGCCGTTACCGGAAGATTTAATGATGTCGGCGTTGTTGATAATGTCTTCGATTTCAGCAATTCGAGTCTCGAGCAAGCCCTGCTCTTCACGAGCCGCGTCATATTCTGCGTTTTCACTGAGGTCACCGAAATCACGGGCTTCGGCAATTTTGTCAGCCACTTCGCCGCGGCGTGACTTTAATTCGGCCAGTTCTTTTTCTAATTCTTGTTTACCATCGAGGGTAATCTGATAATGTTTTTTCATGATTCTTACTTCTTTCTAAAATATATTCGGGCTATGCCCTCTCGTTATTAATGTCCTACACCATATATAGCGTAGGACATAGCATGATAATCTCTATTGAGATAGTCTATCAAGCAGTTCTTCAGCTGTCAATATATCGGTCTGACCAGATGCGCGATGAGTATATTCGTACCGATCACCATCAAGCAACCTTTCACTAATCGTGACCCGGTGCGGGATACCCATAAGCTCAGCATCAGCGAATTTAGCACCCGGACGTTCAGCGCGATCGTCATAAATAACTGTGATACCCTGGTCGGTCAGCCGTTGATACATAGTATCAGCCTTTTCGACGACGGCCTCACTCTCACCTATCCGAATCAGGCTGACCCGAAAAGGAGCGACGGCATCCGGCCAGACGAGACCCTTGTCGTCAGACATTTTCTCAGCGATTACGCCCATCAAACGAGTTATACCAATGCCGTACGAACCGATATAGAGCGACTGCTGGTTGCCATCGGAGTCGCTATAGTACAAATCCATTTCATCAGTCTTTTGAGTGCCAAAGTTAAAAATATTACCGACTTCGGCCGTCTTTACGGGTTGTAAATCTTCGCGATTAATACCCAGCTCAGCTACCGCCTCGTCGACGACCTCTTCGTTGATAGCAACCGACTTGTCATGGTTGATATAGACGACGTCCTCACCGGCTTCACAGATGGTCTGGAATTCGTGACTGAACTTTGTAAAGGCGCCACCGCTAGCAAAAGTTACGACCGTGTCCTCGCCCAGGCCGAGTCGTTCGAACACACGGTTGTAGGCGTCGATAACTGATTGATAGTAGTTGTCCAAATCTTCTTTAGTGGCGTGGAACGAGTACATGTCTTTCATGACAAACTCCCGACCACGCATGATTCCACTCTTGGCTCGAAGCTCGTTACGCATCTTGGTCTGGAACTGGTATAGACTGACTGGCAAGTCGCGGTAGCTGTGGATGTATTGTTTGAGCATTTCAACGATTGGCTCTTCATGACTCCAGCCGAGTCCGAGTTCAGTATCATCCTTGAGACGAGTCTTGAACCAAACGTCAACGACATCATCGCTCCAACGAGTGGTTTTTTCCCAGACCTCTTTGCGCTGTAGGGCCGTCATAATTAGTTCGCTACTGTTGATAGCGTTCATCTCTTCACGAACAATCTGCTTGATGTTTTCGAGCACGCGCAGCCCTAGCGGCAGATAGGCGTAAACGCCGGCCATTTCTTTGTAGACAAAGCCGGCCCTAATCAATAGCTGAGCATTCTTGGCGACTTCATCGGCCGGAGCGGTCTTGCTGGTCTTGGTGAACAATTGACTGTATTTCATAAACTACCTCCTATTGTATTCAATAACTGAGGGTTTATAAAGAGGAAGTAAAAAGCGATGCCATTCTTCAGCATATGAATCAGGATTGCCGGCCAGATGCTTTTCGACCAGACAACCACTAAGCACATCACCACACTGAGAGCAAAAGTATCGATTGCCACATTCCATTGGCCATGTACGGCTCCAAACAACAAGCTCGTAACAATAATCGCACCCCATAGCGGCACGTGCTGGCGGAGCTTACCGAACAAATAACCACGAAATAGCACTTCTTCAGCAACCGGAGCAATCACTACCAACATAACGAAGGCTAGGATGTAATCGGTCGAAGTCACTAATTGGCCAAATCCGGTATCTTGCTCTTGGAGAAAATCGATGGCTGGAAAAATCTGCATCATCAAGAATGTTAACGTTGCTGTCAGCATTAGATAGCCGATAAAACCGAATGGTGAAATCAAGATATCGCGCCACGCTGGTAAACGATCTAAGCCTATCTGATTCAAAGAAGTCCGATAACCCTTCAGCAGCCACGGCACGCCGACAACGATCAGCAGAGTTATGCCGTAGATAACACCACCCAAGACGGTCGTAAAGACGGCATCATTGACCGTCGTCAACTCCACGCCAACCTCCCCTGCCAACCATAGAGCACCCATAATCAGCAGCTGGGCAATCGTAAAGCCGATATATACCCACAGCGCCAGAGCTAGCGCAATCGTAATATGACGTCGATGATTCGGCTGGGTCGGCCGATTAATTAAAGAGTTTTCCGACATCCGCAATCGTTACCAATATTATTAATCCGATAAGCAGCATAAAGCCTGTACCGTGAATCTTCTCTTCGAGGTCTTTGGTGAGCGGCTTGCGCAGCAATTTAAAGATAGCCGTGACAAACCAACGGCCACCATCGAGTGCTGGTATCGGTAAAGCGTTCATGACGGCCAGTGTCAACGAAATAATCGCCGTCAAGAACGTTAACTGTGTCAAACCAGCTTGGCCTGCTGCTGGAAAAATAACACCGAGAATTCCGATCGGCCCGGCAACACCATCAGATGCAGTATCAACCTGTTCTGAGCCCTCAACCCTAGTCTGTTCGTTTGGACTGAGCTGTTTGATCAAGCCGCCAAAGAAATTGCCGGCTAAATCACCCAAACCATCAAGCGTCACAGCTGTTAGCTGAGCTGTGGTGCCAAATCCGACAATCGGAGCCGACCAAGTCGCTTTTAAGCGCTGGTCCTGACCTAATTGCGCCCCAAAAACAGCCGAGTCAGCATCACGAAGCCGTACCTGACTCGTCATGAGATCACCGGCCCGCTCGTAAGCAACCGAAACCGTCTCACCACGAGCGGCAACCGTCATATCAACAAACTCCTCGACAGTTTCGACAGCCTGACCGTCGATCGACTGAATAATGTCGCCCTCCCTGATGCCAGCAGTCACCGCCGGATAGTTATCGGCGGTCGACAGGATACGAACCGGACTCGACGCGACGGTTGTGTCACTCGGAACGCTAAATTGGTTCGGCAATATTTTGGGCAGACCAGTCCAAGCCAATATCGTCAGCAAGAACCCGGCCGCTACCCAGTTGACTGCCACACCAGCTAAGAGAATCTTGGTTTTCTGCCAAAATGTCGCCGCTCCGTAATCACCAGGCTGATCGGCGGCGTCGTGCTCGCCCTGGAGTTTAACAAAACCACCTAATGGCAACCAGTTGAGAGTAAACAGCACACCATTTTTTAGCTTCTTTGACCACGCTCGTGGCGGAAAGCCAATGCCGAACTCCTCCACCACGACACCGTTGCGTCGGGCAGCGATCGCGTGACCGAGTTCATGTATCACAACCAATAATACGAGTATTAACAAACCCAAAATTATACCGAAAATTACCATCACCTAACCTCCGAAACGTCGCTGACGACGCGAATACTCTTTGATAACCTCTGAAACATCGGCCGCTGTCATATCCGGCCACATCTTTTTCAAGAAAATAAACTCGCTATAGGCCGATCGCCACAACATAAAGTTACTGAGCCTCTGTTCGCCGCTAGTACGGACAACGACATCGATAGCCGGAACTTCGGGTGCGTATAAATTATTTTCAATCGCCTCGGTTGATATCGACGCGACGTCAACGCCGGACTGAACAAGTTTTTTAACAGCATCAACAATCTCGAGTTGACCACCGTAATTGAAACAGACCGCGAACACACCGCCCGTATTTTGCGCGGTCGCCGCTTCGGCATTATCGATTTCACGACAAATCTTGTCACTGACACCTTCTCTCGAACCGAGTACTCGCAAGCGAACATTGTGTTCATTAAAAAGCGGTATATCAGCCTGGAGAATACGAAGAGTTAAGGCCATTAATCGCTGCACTTCATCGGCGCTGCGCTTCCAGTTTTCGGTTGAAAAAACGTAGGCCGACATATATTCAACACCTTGACGTAGGGTCTCGAGAGCGACGTCTTTCAGGGCATTGTAGCCAGCCAGGTGGCCTTCGTAGGTTGGCAGGCCATGCTGCTTCGCCCAGCGTCGATTGCCGTCAACGATATAGCCGATATGTCGCGGAACCGATAGCGAATTCGCCTCATCAGCCATATGCCTTTCCAGTAACTCGATATCCGACAAATCCTTGTCACTACCCCGCTGCCGCTTGAAGTCGATAATTGTCGACGGTGAAGCATACCGAATACCGTCTACCTCAATTGCCGACGCAACTAGCTTGTCGTACGGCATTGACTCGGTCCAGCCACGCCAAATCTCGACTCCATCACTGGTTAACACCTCCAAATCACCCCGAACATCATGCTGGTAGTTCGGATCTGACTTGAGACGCTCAAAAGTAGCTTCATCGACCGCTAAATCGATATCATTAGCTGTCCGAAGGTCGTAGGCATCCAATAGTCCACTACCGATCACCACAAATGAATCAGCCGGAATTCCGAGGGCTGAAACTCGGTCGGTGAAGGAATTCATTAGATTGTCAGAATTTCCTTCTCTTTATCCTTGAAAAGCATCTCAACTTCAGCGTTGTGTCGGGTCATCAATTCATCAACCTGCTTTTCGATTCGCTTGAGATCATCCTCGGAGATATCCTTGCTGTCCTTCAGTCGCTTGGCATCTTTTAGGGCATCCTGACGAATGTTACGCAGCGCGATTCGGGCATCCTCAACTTTTTCGCCGGTTTGTTTGACGATTTGATGACGTCGGTCTTCGGTTAAAGCTGGAATCGGCACTCGAACCACTCGCCCATCATCACTCGGATTCAAGCCGAGCGACTGATCATTACGAATAGCCGCCGCAATCGCCTGGATATTTCCCGGATCGAACGGCGTGATAGTCAATAATTGGGCTTCAGAAGCAGTTACATTGGCAACCTGGTTGAGTGGCATTTTTTGTCCGTAAGCCTCGACCTGGACACTATCCAGCATCGACGGGTGGGCTCGGCCGGTTCTGACTTTCTTGAGATCTTCGACGAAGTGAGCAACAGCGGCCACAAAGCGAGTCTCGAATGGCTTTACATCAAACATATTCCATTTCTCCTTTTGCCTTATTATAGACGATTGACTGATTTTTGACAGGAATTAACGAAAACTCCCCGCCACAGGAGCGAGGAGTTTCAGCTATGGGTAGAGAAATTAATCGTTGACGCCAAGCTCGATTCGCTTGAAGCGACGAACAATCAAGTTCTCACCAGTCTTGCCGATGTTTTCCTTCAGAAAGGTACCGACCGTCATTGAGTCGTCCATAATATATTGCTGATTGAGTAAAACCTTGTCGGCAAAATACTTTTTGACTTGACCATCGATGATTTTTTCAGCAATGTCAGCTGGCTTACCATCAGCGGCGCCACTTTCCTCAGCTTCACGACGAACCCGTTCGATTTCTTCAGCCGGAATATCGTCTTCGGAGACGTAAACCGGAGCCATCGAAGCAACCTGTAGGGCAATCATGTGAGCGAATTCTTTGAAGCCGTCAGTTCGAGCAACAAAGTCGGTCTCACAGTTGACTTCGACGAGGACACCGATACGTCCACCATGAACGTAGCTGTCGATAACGCCGGCCCGAGCTTCGCGATCGGCTTTCTTTTCGGCCTTGGTTAGACCTTTTTTACGCATCGCTTCGAGAGCTTTGTCAAAATCACCGTCCGCTTCAACTAGAGCAACCTTGGCGTCAGTCAAGCCAACACCGGTCAATTCTTTAAGCTTCTTGATGTCTTCAACTGATACAGCCATGATTATTTCTCTCCTGTTTTGTCTTCTTTTGAAACGCCCTTACCTTCAGTAATTGCCTTGGCAACATAATCTAGCAAGAGGTCGATGCCCTTAATGGCGTCGTCGTTGGCCGGGATGACGTAGTCAACGGCACTTGGGTCAGCGTTAGTGTCGACGACAGCTACAACTGGAACACCAATCGTCTTGGCTTCCTTGATAGCATTGGCGTCACCGATAACATCAATTAGGAACAAAGCACCTGGCTTGCCATTGAGATCTTTAACACCACTGTATTTGAGGTTAAGACTGTCGATCTCTTCCTGGAAACGTTGAACTTCGAGTTTGCTGTAACGCTTGTCGAGGTCACCCGCCGCCATTCGGCGCTCGAGATCTTTTAGTTTCTTGATCTGGGCAGTGATAGTAGTGACGTTAGTCAAAGTACCACCGAGCCATCGTTCGGTAACATATGGTTGACCGAGTGATTCAGCGACAGCTTTGACGGCGTCTTTGGTTTGCTTCTTGGTGGCCACGAATAGAATTGGCTTCCCGGCGGCTGCAACTTTAGTCAAGAAAGGCAGAGCCTTGTCGAGACCTTCAACCGTCTTGGTTAAGTCAATAATGTGAGTGTCCTGGCGCTTACTGTGAATGTAAGGGGCCATTTTGGGGTGCCATCGGCTAGTCTTGTGACCGAAGTGAAGACCGGCTTCAAGCAGTTGCTTGATATCGACAGATACTGCCATTTGATTGAACTCCTTGTTCCTCGCCTATCGCCCTGAATGCTCAGGAGTTTTTGCGACAGGCTGTGTCGTTAAAAATATTAGGAACTTATTTTACCAAAAAACGTCCACATAATCAATCGACTATAACTCACGCCCTTTTGCGGTCAAGTAGTCTACACGGGCAGCTCGACGAGCGCTGGAGTCAATCTTATCAATGTGTCGCCCAGCCCGAGTTGACCCACACTGTTATTACCCCAGCAGTACAATCCGGCACTCGTCAATGCGCAGGTATGCTCACCGCTTGATGAGACAGAGTACACCCTGGCCCCCTGTAGCGCAGCTTGAATCAAAACGGGCTGCTGCTGATTCGACGTATTTCCGGTTCCAAGTTGCCCAAGACCGCCGCGCCCCCAACAGAAGAGTTGGCCCTCACTGACAGCACAAGTATGATTGTCCCCCGAAGATACCTGCTGGACCAATCTACCCGCCATAGAGCCCTGAACCTTTGTTGGTGAATTTCTTTGAGAAATGTCACCCAGCCCGAGTTGACCGCTGCTGTTATCACCCCAACAATATAGCTCATTATCAGCTATCGCACATGTGTGATTGTTACCGCTTGATATCGATGACACATCTTTACCGGTCAATTCACTCCCAACTAGCTGAGGCGCATTGTAGCTTGTTGTGTCGCCGAGACCCAGTTGTCCCGAAGACCCCCTACCCCAGCAGTAAACACGATCCTCCGCCGTGACGACACAACTGTGCCACATTCCGACAGACAGATGCGCCGCTACCTCATTTGAAATCACACCCCCGACAATTGTTGGCACGTATCGAGCTGTATCATCACCAACTCCTAATTGTCCATAGTAGTTGTAACCCCAACACAAAACCTCTCCTGTCGCAATCACACACGTATGCTCGTATCTGGTTGATATTTCCTCAATGTTTCGCGTGCTCAAATTTTGCGCAACGAGAGTCGGCGAATTTCTATCCAGCGTGTCACCCAAACCTAGCCGTCCATATGTGTTTTTTCCCCAGCAATAAAGGTCGCCGTCACTATTCAAGCAAACGTTATTGCCTGTCGGCGAAGAGCTGAATGACACCTGATCAATGACTTTATCCTCTAAGATGCCTCCGACCAGTTCGGGTGAATTGCGCTGGATACTGTCGCCTAGCCCAAGCTCATAATTACTGTTTCTGCCCCAACAGTACAGCGTATCGTTATTGGATAAACAGGTACTTCCGCGCGTATTAATCGACATAGGGGCAGGACATCGACCCTCACTGATCGAACCACTCTCGCCCATGACGTAATATCTATGCTTATAGTCTTTGGCAGATCTATTCTGTAGACAATATTCATCATTATATGAAACGTACTTTAACAACATTGTCTCAGGAATTCTTAAGCCAGTTTGACTTTTTACTTCATCAATATTTTGTGGCAGGCGGCCACCCGAATCAGACACATACAACTCAACCACATCATAGGCCTTGCTTAACTCTGAGCGCATGGCGGTTGACAATGCTGCACGCTGAACTGAACTGTAGCCCGCGTAGGACACAGCCACCAGAATGGCCAGTACGACTATAACGGCAATCAACTCTACTACCGTAAAAGCGGATTTACGACCGATGTAATTCGAAGATTCGGTTGAGCTATTAATCACATTCATCTCCAAGTTATAATCTCATTTTCGCTTCAATATTACTACACAAACCTATGTC
>DAICYC010000002.1 GCA_027311865.1 Candidatus Saccharimonadota bacterium | reverse complement strand
AGTCGGTCGGCTAATTTGATGATGATTACGCGGACGTCCTGACCAACGGCTATCAGTAATTTCGATAAATTATCGGTTGTTTGCGGTAGGTACTGAGCCAGATCTTGCATGCCGGCCCGGGCCTGAGAGACTTTTGTGACGCCGTCGACCAGGAAAGCCACATCGTCGCCAAAGTGCTTTTGAATATCCTCTAATGTTAAGCTGGTGTCTTCGACTGTATCGTGGAGGATTCCAGCAACGATGGTATCGATATCCATGCCCCACTCAACCAGAGTGTCAGCCACAGCCAAAGGATGAATGATGTATGGTTCGCCACTTTTTCTTTTTTGGCCGCGATGAGCCTTGCTGGCCATATCAACAGCGTGCTCAATTTCGAGTACGTCATCGTCCTCATATAGTTGAGCAATTTTGGCTCTGAAATCGCTAGCTTTCATGACTATCTTACTATACGTTTTTGAACGGTAATGTTCTAGGGGTAAAGTAGATTTTGACATCGTAGCCAAACCGCTTATACTAAAGGTAATATATGTCCAAAAAGGAGTGGGGATGAGTAGACTGAGAGTTGCCATTAACGGCTTTGGCCGAATTGGCCGGAGCGCATTCAAAATTGCCTTCGATCGAACCGATATTGATATCGTGGCCATCAATGATATTGCCGATACAAAGACTTTGGCGTATCTGCTTAAAAACGATAGCAATTACGGTGCTTACAAGCATGATGTTAAGTCAGACGAAAACGGAATCATCGTCAAGGGTGAACATATTCCAATTTTCGCCGAACGTGAACCGTCAAAGTTGCCGTGGAAAAAGCTAGATGTTGATGTCGTAATTGAGTCGACTGGACGATTCACTGATAAAGATTCGGCTAACGGCCACATAGTAGCTGGCGCCAAGCGAGTAGTCTTGAGCGGCCCAGCGAAAAGCGATGGCATCGATACGATTGTCCTCGGGGTTAACGACGAGTCGATCGACGACTCCTCGGTAATCATTAGTAACGCTAGTTGTACAACAAACTCAGTCGGTATGGTTATGGCGGTGCTAGAAGCGGAATTTGGGGTTGAAAAATCCCTTTTGACGACTGTGCACAGCTATACGGCCAGTCAGTCACTCCAGGACGCACCGTCGAAAGATTTGCGCGAAGGTCGTAACGCCACTGAGAATATTATCCCTACTTCAACGGGCGCGGCGATTGCGGTTACCAAGGCGATGCCACAACTAAAGGATAGGTTCGACGGTCTGAGCATCAGGGTGCCGACGGCCGTGGTTTCGTTGTCAGACGTAACTGTGTTGCTAAAACAGGATGTAACGGTCGAAGAGCTTAACAATGTCTTCAAATCAGCCGCCAAGCAGCCTTACTATAAGGGCATCCTTGGTGTTAGCGATGAGCCGTTGGTGAGTCGAGACTACATTGGCAACAGTTTTTCGGGGATCGTTGATTTGGCTTTGACGAGAGTAGTTGGCGGTAATCTTGCTAAGGTTATGGTTTGGTATGACAACGAGTGGGGCTATAGTAATCGGCTGGTCGAGCTGGTGGCGGAATTAGCACCGAATTTGCATAAGAAATCTTAAATTGCTTATACTTAATTTATTATGAAGATATTTCTCGGTAGTGATCACAACGGATATCATTTAAAGGAACAGGTTTTTGCCTATCTAGCGAAGCACGGTTATGATGTTGAAGATGTTGGTGGCGCTCAACTTGATCCCCAGGATGATTTTCCGGAATTCGCCCAAGCGGCGGCGTTAAAGGTGCTAGGTGAGCAAGACGGTAAAGCCCGAGCAATCCTGCTCTGCGGTGGTGGTCAAGGTATGGCTATGGCAGCGAATCGATTCAAGGGTATCCGAGCTAGTGTTATTTGGGATGCTTTTGAAGCCAAAATGACACGCAATGACAATGATTCAAATGTCTTATGCCTGCCCTCAAGAATACTTGATGATGAGCCAGCAGCATGGCAGGGCATCATTGAGACTTGGATGAGTACACCGTTCGCTGGTGCGGCTCGCTTTCGTCGACGAAATGCTCAGTTGGATGAGTTGTAATGGCAGTAATCGCACCTTGCATCACGGTTGAGACGGTTGAGGCTTTCCAGGAGTCCATCGATAGAATCAAGCCTTTCGCGACTCGGGTTCACGTCGATTTGAGTGACGGTGAGTTTGCGCCAACTTTTCTAGTTACCCCCGATGAAGTGACCTGGCCGCCGCAGTGGCAGGTTGATATTCACGCAATGGTGATGCGACCGAGTGAGCACCTGCCTAAATTAATTGCCATGAAGCCGCAGTTGATCGTAATTCATGCTGAATCGGCTGAAAATACAGTTGTCCATCTTCAGAACATCAAGCAAGCTGGTATCAAAGCTGGCGTTGCCTTGCTTCGAACAACCGTTCCTTCGACCGTGTCAGACGCAATTAAAGAGGCTGATCACGTTATGATTTTTTCGGGTGACCTCGGCTACTACGGCGGCAAAGCAAGCTTGATGCAAGTCGAGAAAATTCGTTTGGTCAAAGCTATCAATCCGAAGGTTGAAATCGGCTGGGACGGCGGCGTGAATATTGATAACGCTTTCATGCTTAGTCAGTCGGGTGTCGATGTTCTCAATACTGGCGGTGCTATCGCCAAAAGTAATGACCCGGCCGCTACCTTCGCCCAGTTGACTCGAGAAATTAATAAACACGGAGTAATTTAATGCAGTTAACTATCTCGCAAATTGAACAGAAGGCTGCTAAAATTCGTGAACACATTATCCGAATGCTGGAAAATGCCGGCAGCGGTCATAGCGCTGGACCGCTCGGATTGGCTGATATATTCGCCGCACTTTATTTTTCGATTCTGAATCATCGACCTGATGAGCCAGACTGGCCGGACCGTGACGTATTCTTTCTCAGTAATGGTCATACGGTTCCGGTTCAATATGCGGCCATGGCTGAATCAGGTTATTTCGAAATCGATGAACTAATGACTCTCCGCGATATGGGCACAAGATTACAGGGTCATCCTGAGCGGCAAGCTCTACCCGGTATTGAAAGCACGAGCGGACCGCTCGGAAGCGGGCTGTCGCAGGCGGCGGGGTACGCCTATACTCTCCAATATATTGATAAAAACCCACATCGTTTCGTCTACGTGATGATGGGTGACGGTGAATTGGATGAAGGTAATATTTGGGAAGCCGCCATGTTTGCCGGTAAATACAAACTCTCACAACTCGTAGGCTTTATTGATCGTAATAACATCCAAATCGACGGCTCCACTGAAGACGTTATGCCGCTCGAAGACTTGAAGGCCAAGTGGGAAGCCTTCGGTTGGCATGTCATCGAAATCGATGGACATAACGTTGAGCGAGTGATTGACGCTGCCAGCGAGGCTCGGGCGGTCACGACGCGACCAACCGTTATAATCGCTCACACAATTCCCGGAAAAGGTGTTGATTTTATGGAGTATGATTACCGTTGGCACGGCATGCCACCAAACTCCGATCAGGCCAAGGAGGCGCTTGAAAAACTCCGGACACTTGATGGCAAAATTACTCACGAAGGGGCAGGTGTATGACATATCCACTGAATAAATCAATTTATACCGATACGCCTGATGTTGAGCCAACCAGAGCCGGCTATGGCCGAGGCTTGAAATTAGCTGGCGAGGTTGACGCCCGGGTTGTGGCTTTGTGTGCTGATCTCACGGAGAGTACGCAGATGCACTTATTCAGAGAGGCGTTTCCCGATCGATTCGTCGAAGTCGGTATTGCCGAGCAAAATCTCGTAACCGTAGCTAGCGGCATGGCCCGAGCCGGAAAAATTCCATTTACGAGTAGTTATGCTGCCTTTAGCCCAGGTCGAAACTGGGAGCAAATCAAGACAACAGTGGCTTTGAATAATCAACCGGTTAAAATAATCGGTTCTCATGCTGGATTGTATACCGGTAAAGATGGAGCAACTCACCAGATGCTTGAAGATATAGCAATTACCCGAGTTATGCCGAATATGGTAGTGATTGCGCCGGGTGATAGCCTTGAGGCCGAAAAAGCGACTCTCGAGATGGCGCAAAATAACCAGCCGACCTATATGCGTTTAGCCCGTGAAAAGACGCCGATTTTTAGTACACCTGAGTCACCTTTTAAAATCGGTGAAGCCTACGTTCTGCGAAAAGGTACCTCTCTCAGTCTAATGGGTACCGGTACTATGACAGCAAAGTTGCTGACCGTGGCTAATTTGCTGGCGGATATCGGCATTGACGCCGAAGTCGTTCACGTTCCGACCATCAAGCCTATCGATGAAGCGACAATTCTTGCTAGTGCTCGACGAACTGGACGGGTGGTTACTGCCGAAGAGGCGCAAATCGCCGGTGGATTTGGTTCAGCGATTGCGGAACTGCTTGGCGACCGTTTACCGATGCCGGTCAAGCGGCTCGGCATGCAGGATCGTTACGGTGAATCGGGCGATCCGAAGGATTTGTTCGATAAGTTTAATCTAACGGCCGACAAAATGTTTGAAACGATTAAGCAATGGGCCGAAGAAACACATCGATATCACCAGTAAGACGCTAATGTTATACTGACATCTATAAAGACATGTACAAGAAAAATCATTCCAGGGAGGGTCTATGGGTCTGACAATAAGCCAAATTCGCGATAACACAACGCGTGCTCGACACCTTATGCAGCGGTCTCGACAGCAGCATTTTGCGGTCGGAGCATTTAATATCGATAACCAGGAAACTCTCATAGCGGTCGCTCGAGCCGCCCAAAAGATGAACACCCCCGTTTTGGTGGAGCTTAGTCAGGGCGAGGTTGAAGCACTTGGCCTGGAAAATGTCCGCGATTTAGTCGATAATTACAAAACCGAGTATGGCATCGAGATGTATATCAATCTTGACCACAGTCCCACTGTCGAAGCTTGTAAGCGAGCAATTGATGCCGGTTACGAGTTTATCCATATCGACATTTCGCAGGCTAATCATGACGCATCGGAGGCCGAAATTGTAGCCAAGACTAAAGAAGTCGTCGACTATGCCAAATTTACTGGTGCCTTAGTCGAAAGTGAACCGCACTATTTTGGCGGTAGCAGTAACGTGCATGACGAAGCAATCGATTACGAAGAGATAAAAAAGACCTTTTCGACACCGGAGGGTGCGCGGGATTTTGTCGAAGCTACAGGTATCGACACCTTCGCCGCAGCCGTCGGCAACCTACATGGCAAATATCCAGTGCCTAAAGAATTAGATTTGGATCTGTTGTCAAAAATTCGAGATTCGATTGATTGTCAGATTAGTTTACACGGTGGTAGCGGTACACCGCTGCACTATTTCGAAGAGGCGGCTCGGATCGGGGTAAGTAAAATTAATATTAATAGTGATATGCGCTATGTCTTCCGTAAGGAGTTGGAACGCGTATTAGCCGAGAATCCTGATGAGTATGCGGTTGTCAAATTGATGCCGGCTGTTTACGAGGCCGTTCAACAAGTTGTCGAAGATAAAATTCGAGCTTTTGGTAGCGCCGGAAAGGCAGTTGTTTAATGTCGGCGCCAAAGATACTAAGCATTGGCAAAGCTACTCAAGATGTCTTTTTGCGTAGCGCCAAATCGTTCACCCAACTCGAGCATAAAGGTGTTAAATATGAGCAATTGCCGGTCGGTCAAAAACTAGAACTCGATGAAGTAGTCTTTTCGACCGGTGGCAATGTGACGAACGCCGCTGTGACCTTCGCGCGCCAAGGCCTACACAGTGTATATATGTGGGCACTAGGTACCGACGTCGCTTCGGAAGTGATTCTGCAGTCTTTGGACAGGGAGGGTATCGATACTTCGCCCGTGGTTCAACACGATGGCTACCGCGCCAGCTATTCGGTCATTCTCATGCTCGAGGGTGGCGAGCGGACTATTTTGAACTATCATGGTACCGAAATTCCGGCTGACACCACAGAATTGAATCTTGACTTGATTAAAGACGCCGATTGGCTGTATTTATCTTCGTTAGGGAATATGGAATTGCTGGAGCGAATTATTACCGAGGCTGGCAAGCATGAAGTCAAAGTCATGTTGAATCCAGCAACGGTCGAGCTCAAACAGACGGACAAGTTAAAGGCTTTGCTGAGTGATGTCGAAGTTCTGACGGTCAATAAGGAAGAAGCCCAATTGATAGTTGAGGGCGAGACGATTGACGAATTAGCACGACATGCTCTGCATTATTGTCCAGTGGTGATTGTTTCTGATGGTCCGAACGGGGCTGTTGCGACTGATGGCGAAACCCTCGTAACAGCCGGAATGTACGAAGACGTACCGGTAACCGATCGTACCGGTGGTGGTGACGCTTTTGGATCAGGCTTTTTGAGTGCTTGGGCGCAGGGTAAGACTCTCAGGGATTCAGTAATTTTTGCGAGCGCTAACTCAACTTCGGTGGTAACAAAAATTGGCGCCAAAGAAGGCATACTACACCGTGGAGTCGAGCTTCACGATATGCCGATAGAGGAGACGAGTTTGTAATGGCAAAATTTTTACGAGATTTGCTTGATGCCGAAGAGCCGTTGTTTACAACCGCTATTAGGCAATTGGAATTAGCGAGTGGACGACAAGGGGCTGATGTTAAATTAATCGGCGACATCACTAGTATGGCTCATGCCAACTTGAGGCAGCTGGGCCTGAATCCAGCGACTTCGACTGGGCCGGAGGTCTACAACGCCTTATTGGCCCGCGTTGAGGCTGACATGAAGCGGTTGACAAAAGTTATCGGAGCTAAAGATACCGAGGATGTCGAACATTTGGTGCCATATATGATTGAGGCGGCCAACAAGGTGAAGTTTAACCGACGAGTTTTTGTATTGAAGCGCGAGCGAGCTAAGGACCTACTGCGGCAAATGCCGCCGCAAAAACTCATGGCAAAATTAGGCTACCAAGACATCGAGCAAATGTTCGCCAACGAAGATTTTGATGAGATTTATACAGCACTCCGATTCTCGGAAGGTCCTGATTGGCTAAATAGCTATGATGAATTGTTTGAAAGCGTCAAAGCGTCTGATTATGAAGAGCGTGAAATGCGGATAATTCACATGGATCATGACAAGTACGTCGATCTGGCGGAGAACTTTGTCAAAAAGAAGCTCCACAACGTTACCCACTCTAAAGAAATGGGTACCATCGTCGTAGTACCGATGCACGCCAAGAAAATGCGCGGACTAGTATTGAAGACTCTGCCGCTTCTATTGCACTACATGAACGAGCTGAAGTTGTACTCGACCTTTTTCAAACTAAAAAGCAATAAGCCGCATTTTGGCAAAATCGTCGTCGAAACCCTTATTGCCGACCCGCAAACAGCTAGTCAGCTGGCCGGTAAACAAATCCACTGGCGCGTCATTCAGCGTTACCTGGGTAAACACAAAGAGGATGACATTTCGAACGTCGCTTTTCAGCCTCACGTTCAGCCGGAAGATCTTCACTGGCGTCGAGCCGAAGACTTGCTGTTCGAAATTGATCCCGAATTGGAATTTTGGAAAGACCGCGATTATGTCGGCATGATGTTCGACGGTTTTCCAGTCGCTTTTAACCTGTTCGACGTCAGCTTTGCTTATTCGAACCAAGAGCCATATGAAGGTCGCTATGCTTATCACTTCCGAGAGAGCCTCTGGAATGAGATTTTTGTCCGATACATGGGATTCAAGAACCTCAGTTCTCAAGTATTGGAACAACTTGATAACGATATGATTGCTCCGGAAAAATTAAAAGTCGCCAAAAAAGTGACTTCAGTACCGGCCTTGATAAAAAAGGATGAGGAGCAGAGCCTGATTATTCGTCGTCGTCTGATAGATGCAGCGGAGGGGCGACTCGTCGGCGTGATTGAGGAGTTTGAAGCTGTTTTTGAACTCCTAGGTAAGCACCCAAAAACTGTGACGATTTTTGGCTCGGCGCGTCGTCCGCAGGACGACAACGTCACGACGGGCGCTTATAACTTAGCGGCTCGATTAGCAAAATCGGGCTACGCGGTCGTCACCGGTGGCGGTCACGGAGTTATGGAGGCGGCCAATCGCGGTGCTTATGACGTCGGTGGTGCTTCAATCGGACTTAACATCAAATTACCGTTCGAGCAGACCTTAAATGAATATACGACCGAGAACTTTGAATTTGCTCACTTTTTTGGACGAAAAGTTTCTATGACGCTCGACGCCAGTGCTTTTGTCTTCTTCCCGGGGGGATTTGGGACATTTGATGAACTGTTTGAGATCCTAGCGCTGACTCAGACTCACAAGATTCCACGAGTCCCGATCGTTCTAGTTGGATCTGATTTCTGGAACGGTATGGACGATTTCATAAAACGAGTTGTCCTCGATAGGTATAAGGCTATTTCACCTGACGACATTGACCTTTATAAGATAATCGACGATGATGAAGCTATCGTGAAGTACATCGCGAGCTTTGCTAAAAACGCTAAGCAGAAGGAGTAGACTATGGACTCACCCAGTCCTCGCCCCGGAAAATTCAATAATCGTAAGCCGGCCATCATAACTTTAATCGTTATAGCGGTTATCGCCGCTTTGGTATTGGCCTATTGGGCGTTTGAATCAAGCGAGTCGGAACCAAACCCCTACAAGCAAGCACCAGTTCAGGTTGAAACTGACACCGAGACCGAGACAGAAGACGCTACTCCAGTTGATAATAGCAGCGAGGCCGATGTTGAGACTGACTCTCAGGCTTCGGCGGTCGATTCGGCCGATGTCGGAACAATTGACATTGAGCCGATGGGCATTGTCGTCGCCTATAAAAAGGGAGTACCGGGTTTTGGTTACGAGGTAAAACGAACTCAGAGTGGCACTGAATACGTTGAGTTTTCGAACGAGGACTTGGCGGGCACAAAGTGTACTGATGATACCGGTGTTTTCGCCTCCATTTTGCGCCAGCCTTCGACAGATGAGCGAGCGACCCTGGAGCGAACTGTCGACGTGGATGACGAGATCTACGGCTTGTCTTTGCCGGAAGCAACTTGTACATCGGACGCCGATCTTTTCGGGCAGTACCAGGCATCGTTCCGTGACGGCTTTAGTTTGTTAAAAGCCCTCTAGGCGTTAGTCGAGGAAAAACAGGGTTGGCTGTATAATAAGATGATGACTTCCTTTCGGTTGAATTCGCAATACAGCCCGACCGGTGACCAGCCGGCAGCCATCAGGACTCTCGTTGAGGGTCTGGAGAGCGGTGAACGAGAGCAGACGCTACTCGGTGTTACCGGTAGCGGCAAGACCTTTACGATGGCTAATATCATCGCCCGGAGGCAAGTGCCGACCCTTATTCTGGCTCACAACAAAACCCTGGCGGCACAGCTGTACAGCGAGTTCAGGGCTTTCTTTCCGGACAATGAAGTACACTACTTTGTGAGCTACTTTGACTATTACCAGCCTGAGGCCTATATTGCCAGCAGCGATACTTATATCGAAAAAGATAGCAAGATAAACGATGAAATTGACCGTTTACGACACGCCGCGACGACAGCCCTGTTGAGTCGTCGCGATACAATTATTGTGGCCAGCGTTAGCTGTATATATGGTATTGGGTCGCCGGAAACTTATTCCGAAATGTCGATTTCCATAAAAGTTGGTGAACGACGACAACAGGATAAGTTTGTCAGGCTGTTGACTGACATCCAATATCAACGAAATGATATCGACTTTCACCGGGGGACCTTTCGAGTCAAAGGGGACATCGTTGATGTCTTCCCGGCGGGTAGCGACGTCGCCTATCGTATTGAATTTTTTGGCGACGAAGTCGAGCGTATTACCAAGATCGACCCGTTAACTGGTGAAATACTAGCTGAACCGAAGTTCATTGATATTTTTCCAAGTAGTCATTACGTCCCCCGTCGGAAGGCCCGATTGACTCCGGAATATGAACCTACATGATAAATCAAACACATAATCAAAGAGATGTTAGTGATTCAAGCAAACAGTGTGATAGGTTCATGGGATTTAAACTCACTCACCATTATCGCCACTACGACAACGACCATGACTTCAATGATTGTGAACCCTGTCCGGCGCGGCATTAACATAAGCTTATTTTAGCATGAGCTGATCGACTTCTGGGCAAACAAAAAGTCCAGCCGGCCCGCCAGTACGCATGATAGTTTCCCACGTACGAATACGGTGGTTGACCTCAGCTCAACTCCACGGAGTTAAGCGTATGGCTTCCCTATCATATGATATCGGAAAATCATATGTACCTTTGGCCCGGTTGGACACGTCTTATTATAGCACTAGTTAGCTGAAAATAAATTGAAAGCCAGCGAGAATATAGTCGATGGCACCTGATATAAACAAGCCTAACGGCTGGGAAGCCAGGAGCACGATTGCGAAGATAAAAATCAATCCATAGCTCTCCATAAATCGCATGAAAGTGCGCACGAATTCCGGTGCCAAGGCATAAATCACTCGCGAACCATCCAGTGGCGGCAACGGCAGCATGTTAAAAACGAAAAATCCGAGATTGACCAAGACGAAGGTCATCAAAACTATCGACAACAACGACCCGAGAGGTGAACCGAGCAACACCCAGACACCATAGCCAACGAACGCCAGGACCAGATTGGTCAGTGGTCCGCCGAGCGCCACCAGCGCAGCACCCCAGTCGCCTCCCCTGACCCGATCGGGATTAAAGGGAACTGGCTTGGCGCCACCAAAAATTGGAGCACCGATTGCCGCCAAAGTCAGCGGTAACAAAACTGTCAAAAAAGGGTCGATGTGCTTGATTGGATTCAACGTCAAGCGACCCTGTAGCTTAGCCGTATCATCACCCAGCCAATAACCCACGAAAGCGTGCATCGCCTCGTGAAGCGTCATCGAAATCAAGACAGTACCCAACACAATAAGAATTGTCGTAATAATATCCATCGCCTCATTATAACCTATTCGCGGCCAGTTAGAACCGTCGACTGCCCTTGACCCAACAGAGGAAAAAGTGTACAATGTATCGCAGTGTCCTGATAAGGAGTAATAACAATGACAGCACGATGCGAATTAACCGGTAAAGGCAAGCAATTTGGCAACAATGTGAGCTTCTCTTTGCGTCGCACGAACCGTGTCTTTAAGCCAAATCTACAAAAGAAAACTTTCTTTGTTGACGGCCAAAAAGTCACTATGGTTCTCAGCACGCAAGCGATTCGAACGCTCAAGAAAAAAGGCCTTCTCGCCTAAGCCAATCAACCTCAAACAAAAACTCCCTGATTAGTCAGGGAGTTTTTGTTAGTCAGTACGATTAACCTCAAGCCGTTCGATCAAGTTTAACGATCGTCAGTCCGGCCGGTAATTGAGAAGCTTGCTTAATTTTTAATTTAGACGATTCTTCGACTGTGGCGCCGAGCTCCTTAACAAAAACTTCGACGTCATCCTGTGGCACCTCATACTTCAAATTAGCATCAGCATAATGAACTGGGATAACGACTTTCGGACTAATTTGACGAGTCAACCCAGCAGCTGCCGTGGCATCAAGCGTATAACCGTTACCACCGACTGGCAAAATCAAAATGTCAATCACACCGAGTTCTTCGAGCTGGTCGTCTTGGAGCTTTTCGTAAATATTTCCGATAACACCAATCCGCACATCGTTTACTTCAATCCGATACATTGTTGAAATCAGCGGCTGATTCTCGGTATCGAGATGACGCTGGGCTGCGATACCCCTAATATCAAACTTGGCGATACCGTACTCACCCGGACCTTCGATGTTGAGCGTCGCATCAGCGTTATTCAGCGCAAAGCGGTCTTCGGTGGCCAGTTCGATCTGTCCTTTAGTGGAAATATCTTTCAAGCCGACTAACGAAGCCTTGGGGTCGACGATTATCGTCGCCTGCTTGGTACCGATAGTGACGGTGTTACCACCTTTGTATTCGATTTCTAGCATATTGTCTCCTTATTTCTGTCGCAGGACGTTATCTTTATCTATGACGATGGAATGTTTGGCGGTTAATATTTGCGTCAAGAACTTATCGCGGACGCTTAAGCGGTAGTAAAACTCGTCATAAGGCAGAACCGTGTAATTGAGTTCTTGTTTCTCCTGGCGCTCAATGGCCTTGACGGCCGCAGCCACCTTGGCGGCTGAAACATTACCGACTATCAATAGGTCAACTGGACTCGATGAGCCACGAACCAACGACCCAGCCACGACCGCCAGACGCAGAGCTGGTACTGTTTCGAGAATTGACTCGAAACGACCGACAACCGCCGCATCGTCCGTGGCCGCTGGCGCCGCCGACGTCGTGACGGCAATCGGCTCATTGGCAAAGATCGCCCGTAGGGCCGTATAGAATTCATAGTCTTCGTTGACCTTATAATAGAGTTTGTTGTCAGCACTATCACTAGTGATTACACCAACCCCCATCATATTAGACAGTTCACGGCGGACCGAGTTGATCTGCTCTTCAATGAGTCTAGTAATTTCGCGAACATAAAAAGCCTCACCCGGATGGTTCATGAAAAGATGCAAGAGTTTAACTCTCGTTTTTGATCCGAACAATGCATCTATCATGAGTGGCGTCCCTCGTATAACTTTCGTGTTCTATCTTATCACGAATTGTTCGCCAGGGCGATAGCCTGGTCGAGATACTCGACCAACTGATCGGGCTCATCCCAATGAATGTGTTCACGTCGCTTCAACCACGTCAGCTGGCGCTTCGCCAGTTGCCAATCGAGAGTCACGAAACGCTCTTTGACTCGATCCAGCGTCAGCTCACCATCGCAATATTGACGAGCTAGTCGGTAGATATTTCCAGTCATAGCTTCATTATCCCAACCGTATTTGCGACCAGCCTCGAGGGCTTCGTCGAGCATACCGGCCGCGAAAAGTTGGCTCGCCCGCTGGACAATTCTTTGTTTCAACACATCCCTATCTGTCGATATTCCGACAACAATGGAATTGCTTATCGGAGTGTCTCGTCTCTGTTGATTAAGTCCTTGTTGTTCAATTGACCGAACCACATAGCGCTTGATGTAAATATTTTCCGGTAACGGAACGTTGTGCTTATGGCAATATTCATGCAGCTCTTCGATAGTCATCATCGACAACTCTTGGCGACGCTCTTTATCCACTGGTGGTCCGAATTGATAGTCATAGATAACCGAATCAACATATAGCCCAGTCCCGCCGACCAGAACCGGCATTCGTCCCCGCTGACGGATTTCAGCAATTTTCTGATTGGCATAGGACTTGAAATCAGCCGCCGAGAAAGATTCATCCGGCTCAACCAAATCGAGTCCATGATGCGGCACTCTCGCCTGGTCGGCCGGAGTCGGCTTGGCGGTTCCAATATCAAGTCCTTTATAAACAGTGCGCGAGTCGGCGCAGATTATTTCACCGTTATGTCGTTCAGCAATATCAATGGCCAGTGCGGTCTTGCCGCTGGCCGTAGGGCCAACAATCACGACTAACGGCAACGAGCTTGCCCGACTCACCAGCATACTTACAGCTCGTTCAAGTAGTCGACTAGCTGATCGATAGCGACTTTTGATTCACCGGCCTGAGTTCGAACACTCACTTCGCGTGACTCCATGTCCTTTGGTCCGACGATTAGCTGGACCGGTATTTTCATGGCCGTGGCTTCACGAATTTTCTTGCCTAGCGATTCGTTACGATTATCAATCATAAAGCGCAGTTCGTTATGCTTAATAGGATGATTCAGAACGACATTATCTAAAATCTGTCGAATTTCATCAACATAGTCAGCCACCGTATCATTGATAGTTAGAATTCTTAGTTGTTCCGGAGCCAACCAGAATGGGAACCAACCGCCGGTATGCTCGATGTAGATACTCATGAATCGCTCGATTGACCCAAGCAAAGCACAGTGAACCATAACCGGTCGCTGCTTGCTGCCATCTTCGGCAGTGTATTCGAGATCGAAGCGTTCCGGTTGAGCGTAGTCGAGCTGAACGGTAGCGAGCTGGAATTGTCGACCCAGCGCATCGGTTGCCATAAAGTCCATCTTTGGACCATAAATAGCCGCTTCACCAACGCCGACTTCAAAATCGAGCTCGAAGCGTTCAGCCAGTGATCGAATTGACTGCTCAGCCTTGTCCCAAGTCGCCCGCTCGCCTAGATAATTATCAGCTTCGTCGCGAAATGATAGACGCAACGACAGACCCAGCCCCAGCAGTCCATACATATCCTGAGCACTCTCAATTAATTCAGCAAAAACAGCCTCGACCTGATCTTCGGTACAAAACACGTGTGAATCATCCTGAGTGATCGCTCGAACACGACTCAGTCCACCCAATTCACCGCTCTTTTCATCCCGATAGACGGCGGTCGTTTCGAGGTACTTAATCGGTAAATCACGATAGCTACGCGGCCGGGCGGCAAAAATCTGCGTATGGTGCGGGCAGTTAACTGGCTTTAATGCCAATTCATCACCCGATTCCGTCGATGTAAAGCGAAGCAATTCGGGAAACTTCTCGAAGTGTCCAGAGGTTTTATAGGTATCAAGCTTGGCAATGTGCGGAATCCAGACTTTCTGATATCCCCTATCGAGACGATAACGCTGCGCCAAGTCGTTTAACTTATCCCGTAAAATCGTTCCTCGAGGTGTAAATAGTGGAAGGCCAGCCCCAATCAGTTTCGAGCTACTGAACAAGTCTAGCTCGACGCCCAATTTACGATGATCGCGCTGCCTGGCCATTTCGAGGCGCTCAAGGTAATCATCTAACTCGGCCTGCGTCTCGAAAGCCACACCGTACAATCGCTGCATCTGTGGGTTAGTTTCCTTACCGCGCCAATAAGCGCCGGCGACCCGCATTAACTTGAAAGCCCCCACCTCGCCAGTCGAATGAACATGCGGCCCTCGACACAAATCGAGGAACTCGCCATTTTGATAAAACGACACTTCTTTGACAGCATTTTCGCCGTCGCCGTCGAGCCCCAACTCGTTGACATCAAGGTCCCGAGCGATGGTCGTACCCGCGCGACCGAGATCGTTAAGTAATTCTGACTTGTAGGGCTGATTATTATCTTTCGCCCAGTCTTTGGCTTTTTCAAGCGACATCATCTGATGATCAAAAGTCTGATCTTGACTGATAATCCGACGCATCTTTTTCTCAATTTGCTTGAAGTCATCAACGGAAATAGTATGACCATCCAAATCAATATCGTAATAAAAGCCGTTCTCGACGACCGGACCGACACCAAACTTGGCTTCTGGCCAAAGTTCTTTAACGGCCGACGCCATAATGTGGGCCAAGCTGTGGCGCATAGCATAGAGGTGATCTGACATATTTACTCCTTTGTTAATTAAAAGAAACATGCGGTCGACGGTTTCAAGCTGACGCTTAAATCCAACAATCACATGTCTCGGGTCCACTGATGCGGACGGTTCCACCGGACGTTTAACTTATGAGGCTCGTTTCGTACGAAGCCACACCGACGAAGCTCCGCGATTGGTTAGGTCGCATCAGCGCTTGATTTGATTATAGCACTCCCCTCCACCACTGTCATTAGCTTGCACCAAAGCCGTCAGGGTGCTATCATTATCTAAGTTCACCAGTCTGGGTCCTTAGCTCATTTGGCTAGAGCGCCACATTGACGTTGTGGAGGTGAGAGGTTCGAGCCCTCTAGGACCCACCAGATTGAACCAACCAGATCGCCGTTAGCGGCGGTTTTTTATTTGCCCACAGTCGGCCACGACTTTTCCACCATCACTTTGTGAATTGAAACAGACTTTGTATATCACAGACGATATCACGGCGCGACACCTGTTCTATTGACAATTTATAGTGTTTATGCTAATATGTAAGTATGCGTCACAAAGAACAGATTGAACAGACACAAAAACCGACTGCGCTTGATCGCTTCGCGTTGTCGTTCGAATACAACAAGACGCTGCGCGAAATCAAACGCGACGTCCGCGAACGTACGATTTAATCGTCCGCCCTTCGCTACGTCACGCTGATCAAGCAAACGAAATCCCCGACCACTACGGTTCGGGGATTTCTATATTCCCGGTAAAGTTTTGATAAACTAGGCAGCTGACTTTTTCTTTTTCGCCAGTTCCTGCTGAGCAACAGTCGCTTTAGTGGTAACGTCGAATTTGGTCAGGTACTTACCGGCGAACAAGCGAGCCTGTGCGTTGAGCGCCGCAAACGACAAGTAGACGATGGCAGCCACTGGCATCAGAACCCACTGAAGGACCATGAATATATTGCGATGTCGCTTGTAGCGTGCTGGCCGCGGCGGCAGCATCTTTAAAGCCAAGAAGACCATCACCAATAGACCAATCAACGCGATCCGTTGAATCACACTGATGGCGTCTGGTAGTTGATGAGCAACAACGTTGTTGTAGGCTTCACTGTTAATGAATAGCGGTACCCAGCCACCAAAGGCCACAATAATCGAAACGCTAGCCGCCGTGACGTAGCCGTCAAGTGCCCGCACAAACCACACGAAGGCCGGCCAGAATGGTACGGTCCGCTTCTTTTTAAAGATGTGCGAGGCGATATAAGGAATATCGGATGCGCCGTACATCCAACGGCGAAGTTGAACGAACTGAGCCTTGAGTGTCTTGGTGTAGGTAACATCCATGACCGCATCCTGGTAAATCGGAATATACACCGGATGAACCGAATAATTACCGTTAAAGTAAAAGTAGCTGCGCCAGAACTGATGACCGTCTTCGACAACCGTCCGGGTACTCCACCAATCCATCTCCACCAAAGCCTCCATCGGCTGCGAGTGCGAAGCAAAATTCCGCAAAATATGCGGGCGCATAGCACTGATGATATTCCAAAAAGTATTGCCGGTCGCCACCACCCGCATCGGAGCCGGAGCATCCCAGATGTTATTAAAGAATAAGGCAATCGGTTGATAGGCCAGGTGCTTACGATCTTCGTTAACGACAAATTCATAAGTCGTATAAGCAAAATACGACGGGTGCGGGCGATTATCGGAATCAAGCGTCGTCACGATTACGTCTCGATAATTAATCTTTCGATCATCGAACCACGCCTGCATCTGCTTGCCGGCGTAGGTAATGTTGCCACCCTTGCCGACAACTTCATTCGGCAAATCACGCGGATGCTTGACGATAACAAAATCAGCAAAAACCCCCTTGAAGTGCGCTTCGAGACGACGGGCCGTCTGCTCCATCGCAAGCCCACCCCTCTCCTCATAGGCTAACGCCACGACCATCTGCTTGGCGTCGTAGTGTGAATCGGCTACCGATTGGATTGTCGGTTCAATAATTTCATAGTCTTCATTATAAGCCGCGACGATCACCAGTTGATACAGCGACGATGGCTTCGGAAAGGCCTCCGGGTCGGCCGCGGCCAACCTGAGGTTCTCGACATGCTGCAAAGCACCATAAGAATTAGTTGGCTCATCTCGTCTATAAACATAAGCCGCTTTTGGCTTTTCCATATCCGATAATCGCCCCAGCCAGTCAATTCGCATAGCCTTTTCGAGACGTTGATGACCACGAATCGTGTGATAAACGATACCAATCGCCTTCACTAACATGGTCGTGATGATGATAAGTGTATAGATGGCTGCCCAAAGTGGCGAAATTATTGACAAGACAATCAATAAAATAAAAGCCCCGTAGCTAAAGATCGCCGGAACCATCTCAAAGAATCGATAGAACCGCGTTCGCTTACCTAGTGGCAGTTCAAAGTCGGCCATCGCTCTAGAGTGGTGACCAAACATTGATAATAGAAAAGGCCATAATCCAGGCAAACACGATGATGGCAATGCCCAGCCAAGCGATCATCAGGGCTAGCGGATGCCCCTTGGCGATGTAGACTTTAATCGACAAACCGATATGGAAAAAAGCAACTAATAGGCCGAACAGACCAAAGCCCCATAAATAAATCCACTGGTCACGGTATAAATTCGTGATACCGAAGGCTGTGTAATGAGCGACAAGCTGAAGCTCCGATGGCTGGACCGTTAGCACGATATAAATCAAATTTGCTAACGCTAACAGAATCATAACGATAGCTAATGTCGTTAAATAGCGATTAGTAAAAAGTTGCTTGAGTGAGGTGGTAATTTTATTTAGCATATCGTGTGGTTTAGTCGTATGGAGCCGCTATCCGGGATTGAACCGGAGACCTACGCTTTACGAAAGCGCCGCTCTACCAGCTGAGCTATAGCGGCGTCATCCCTACTCCTGTGATTATACCATAGCCAGACCAAGCAAATACAGCCACCAGGCTATTGATTCAAAGGACGAAAACTGCTAAAATCCAGAGAGCTTAGCCAAAGCGTCTACGAGGGCTCGTAGTGAAGTTGGCCTATCACGCCTCCCTGTCACGGAGGAGATCGCCGGTTCGAATCCGGTCGGGCCCGCCAAGAGTATTACATGACTACCCCACAAGCGCGGGTAGTTTTTTATTTAGCCTGGAAACGTTCCGCCACGAACTCCCAGTCGATGACATCCCACCAGGCCTCAATATAGTCAGCCCGTTTATTCTTGTAATCCAAATAATAAGCGTGCTCCCAAACATCCAAACCAAGTAATGGCTCGGCCGCGCCGTTCATAATTGGTGAGTCCTGATTCGGACTAGTCTCGATCGACAAATCAGCCGTTAACCAAACCCAGCCACTACCAAACAGACCAGTCGCCGCCTCTGTAAATTGGGCTTTAAAAGCGGCGAATGAACTATATTTTTGTTCAATTGCTTGAGCCAGTTTACCGACTGGTTCACCGCCGCCATTTGGTGACATCACCTGCCAAAATAATGAGTGATTATAGTGTCCACCGCCGTTATTGCGAACGGCAGTTCGAATCGAATTTGGCAACTCATCGATACCAGCTAGCAACTGGACTAATGGTCGGTCCTTAAGTTCATCGGGCTGCCCAGCCAGGGCCTGATTGAGCTTATCGACATAGGCTTGATGATGGCCCGCGTGGTGAAGCCGCATAATCTCGCGACTGATAACTGGCTCAAGAGCCTCGTAACTGTATGGTAGTTGCGGCAAGCTATACATGGCTCGTCTCCTCCCCTATTGTTGTCGTTGTTGCGCCGGGTTCTCAATGACCGGTAGATCGATGTACGTATCAGTTTGTTGTTCGCTAGCCTGCTTCAGGTCGGCCACAAACTTGGTCAGCGGAATCTGAATGAACTCGTATTTGACTCGTGAATCGTTTCGCTCGAGCAGCTTGACGAAATAGTATCCTTCGCCAGTCGTCGATCGTATGGCGTCGGAGATTTGACCCGGTACCAGCTTGGCCGCCGCTTCGGTCACACCGCCGTCTTGATTACTACGTGGCAACCAGTCTAAACTTTCGAAACGTATCTTTTGACTGTCATCACCGCCTAGTTGTTCGACAATCTTATTCAAGTCCTTTTCACCACCCTTGATGCGTTCAGACACTTGATCGCGGAGTTGATTAGCCTGGTCGTCAATCGCATAGGTTACTTTCTGACGAAGCAACTTGTTCTTCATAGCTTCACGATACTCTTCAGGTGACCAACCGTAATAGTCACGCACAACCGTTTCGTGCGCTCGTTCCGACACTTCACCATCGCTCATGTAGCGCTGTTGAGTCAAGAACTGCTCTAGCTCGGCATCGGTCACGGCGATATCACGCTCCTTGGCAAGCTTGGCAGCGTACGCATCAGCCACGGCGTCTTTCATTGCTTCGGTTTTGACGAAGTCCGATTGACGCTGACCATCTTCCGTCGATGGATTAACTCGCTCTTTTTCAACCAAGTAATGCATCGAACTTCGATATTTCATCAAGTAATCGCTATAGCGGACCGGGTAACCATCAACTGACGCGACAGGCACTGGAATCACTCGGGTGATTCGATACATAAACTCCGAGGTATTTTGGGCTGGATACAACAGCCACCAACCGATGACCAGCAGGGCGATCACGGCACCGACACCAATCAAAATCGCGTTGATAACTAGCTTGTGACGCGCGTATTGAACCGGATACTTGAATCGTCGACCGCCAGCTAGGACTTGTTCACGGTGCTGCGCCAAGGTGTCGTTAGTAATCCGCTCAACTTTCTCGGGCGGCTGCTTGGCTTGTCTCTTCTGGAAAATCTTCTTCATAATCTCCTTGTTGGCCGATTGCCTGGGCAACAGCGTCTTGCAACTTATAGTAAATCTTTTCCGGATGCTCGACATTACGGATCACCAAGTCACCGACAAAAGTCTGAATCACAATGGTTCCAAATCTAAATATCTCACCGGTGAATCCAGGTATATTATAGCTTATGTTCTGAATCTTTGACAGTCGCAGCTCAACGACATCGGTTCCGAAGAAGCCGTGCTGGGTGATTTGACGGATACGCTCGGTCGAAACGATAAAAATCGTAAAATACCACATCATGAAGTGATAAAAGAACATAATCAAGCCGAGTATAAAGCCCCCGAGTGGTAATAAAAATAACTCGAGATTATCTTGCCAAATCAGCGGCGGAATTGATGTTAGGGCGAAAGGAATCAGCAATAAGTAAAAGCCCTTGCGCATAGCGATAATATGTCGTCGAAACACAAATAACACTTCTTCGCCTGGCCGTTGACCTTCGAAAGCGACGACGGCCGATTCTTTCGATACTTTCTTCGCCACTTGATCGACTCCTTAATCTAAATAAATACACTTGGTACCCCGGACAGGAGTCGAACCTATAACCTTATCCTTAGGACGGATCTGCTCTATCCAGTTGAGCTACCGGGGCATAGTGTTATTGTAGCAGGAAATTTGCTCGCTAGCTTCACGCCGGCCAGACTAATGCCTCCACGGTCGCGAAGCGACGCAGCCAGCACCAGAAAACAACTTCGATCAATTACCTGGTGTACTTCTCATGCAAAACACTATAATCGTACAGCTCTTGCTCGCTGAACCAGTGAGCGACTTCCTTTTCGGCGTCATCGGCGTCGCTCGAAGCGTGAATCAAGTTAGGGATACCCTTATTGGTTTCATCACCGTAACCGAAGCTCATGTGCGAAAAGTCGCCTCGTATCGTTCCGGGGGCAGCCGTTTTCGGCTCAGTTGAACCAACCAACTTGCGGACTAGTTCAATCGCCTCAACTCCCTCCAGGACCATCGCAATAACTGGACCTTGCGTCATGAGCGCGACGACGTTATTAAACGTGTTCTCGCCGCGACGACTGATGACGTGACCAATTTCTTCATAGTGCTTGTAGTAATGTTCACGATCCGGGGCAATCATTTTGGTGCCAATGATTTTTAGACCGACTCGCTCGAAACGGGTCAAAATCTCGCCTACGACTCCGCGCTGGACGGCGTCAGGCTTGAATAAAATCAGTGTACGTTGAATGTGTGTAGCCATGAATACTCCTTATTTAATCTATTGTAACAAAAGCACTGCTGCCAAAACGACAGCCAGACCAATTCGGTACCAGCCAAAGACTGCTAATGAGTGCTTCGACAGATAGCGCATCAGAAAGCCAACCGCCAGTAGTCCACTCAGGAAAGCCGCCAAATTGGCCACCAACAAGGTGCCACCGTGAGTTAGCATGTAATCAGTATCCGTCAAAATTACTTTTGCTGTAACTCCGAGCATAATTGGTAGCGAAGCCAGAAAACTATATTCAGCGGCGGCAGCTGGCGGCAGGCCCATCAGGCGTCCGGCGACGATTGTCGAACCCGAGCGAGACACTCCTGGTATGAGCGCTAGGGCTTGAGCCAAGCCGACGCCCAGGGCCCGAGATGGCCTCAACTCCGCTCCATCGGCGACATCGCTGGCGCGTGGCAACTTCTCAATGATAATCATGATGGCGCCGACGATAGCTAGAGTGAACACCACGACCACCGCGCTGCCAAAAAAGGCTGCTCCGGCAATATAATCGGCAAAAACAAAACCAATGATCCCGGCCGGCACCGACGTCAAAATAACGTTGCGAAGTAAACGGTAGTCTTTTTCAAACAAAATATCTCTTATAATCTGAATAATTCGGCGACGAAAGTACACAAACAAGGCCAGCATGGTGCCAATATTCAAAAATTCTAATAGCAGGTGATCTGAAGCCCCCAACAGGAATGTCTGAGCAATCACCAGATGACCAGAGCTACTAATCGGAATGAACTCCGTCAAGCCCTGAATCAGTCCGAGAATAATGCCTATTACATAGTCCACTGCCCCATTTTACCAGATGTGTAATACAATGAGGTTATGTTTCTCAGTGAGCTGATTTTAGATTTCATCGAACACCTCGAAGTTGAGGGCGGTCGCTCGGCCAAGACAGCCGAAAACTATCGACTCTATTTGGAACGATTAGTCGAGTTTGCCGGCGATATCACAGTCGATAAGATTGATAGCGAAATGGTTAGAAAATATCGTTTGTGGCTCAATCGTTATAAAAATCCAGCCGGCGACGAACTGGCGACAATTACTCAAGCCTACCACCTAATTGCCCTGCGTGGCTTTTTGAAATACTTGTCTTCGCGCGACATCGACAGCCTAGCTCCCGATAAAATTATCCTACCGAAAATTAGTCGCAAGCAAGTCACCTTTCTTCACTACGACGAAGTTGAACGGCTGCTGAGCAATATTGATCTGACAGCCGAAGCTGGCTTGCGTGATCGAGCCATCATCGAACTACTCTTCTCTAGTGGCCTACGGGTATCGGAACTGGTCAATCTCGATCGCGATCACGTCAACACCAAACGACGTGAATTCATGGTTCGGGGAAAAGGCCAAAAGGATCGCCCGGTCTTTATCAGCCAAACGGCCGCCGACTGGGTCAACCGCTACCTCGACGCCAGAGATGACAGTCTGCCGGCGCTATTTTTAAGCTACAGCCGCAACAACGAAGCCACCACCTCTGGTGATTATCGCCGACTGACGGCTCGGAGTATTCAACGAATGATATCAAAATATGCCCGTCTAGCCGGCATCACGAAACACGTCAGCCCTCATACGATGCGTCACAGCTTTGCGACCGACTTACTGATGAATGGCGCCGATATTCGAAGCGTTCAAAGCATGCTCGGACATAGCAATATCAGCACGACGCAGGTCTATACCCACGTTACCGATGAACACTTACGCGAAGTTTACGAAAAGTTTCACAGCGACGGCTAAGGTGTACAGCTCGAACTGGCGTAGTATGTTGTATCAGTTACCGCAAAGTCTTTGCACAAATCGCCCGTCAGATCGATGGCTGCTTCCGGATACGGGAAGCTAGTGTCAACTAAATTGACCCGACTCTCAACTCGGCGGAACAAATCGTTGGCACGACCAGTTGAGTCAACAATCGGCTGAACGCCGCTGAATTGAACGGCCTGTGGACCGCGTGACATGGTAATTCGAAAATGCGTTGAGTTGTAGAGCGGCGTTAGACGCAGATAAGCCGTTCGATCACCACCGCCGATCGGGTCCGGCAGAGCCAGACGTAAACGGCAAGAATAGCCACCCGACGACAGGTTGTTGCTACAACGAACCGGCAATGGCGTGTCAGCCGATGTGGCCGGTAAAGTTGGATCGGTTGCCGTTGATTTGCGAACATCACGCGCCGCAAACGAAGTTGATGTGTTGGCAGCGCCGTCTGAGGTTGGGTACAAGAAGACGGTGTTGGTGTTGCTTCTACCGCTCGGCATCACGTCAAAACCATCGAGCGTGAAGCTATTGCCGAACTGCATCAGTTGCGTTCGAAGTAATGGTGGACGATTACCTGGCCAGTTGGCCTGAGCGATTAACGGCTTTGGGGCGGCGGTCGCACCAAGCAGGCTGACGGCGGTGCTGGCGGCTCCGCTCAAATCATCCCGCGAAAACCACTCGACCGTCACGGCATCGATATCGCCGGTTCCCCGGAGGGGCACCAGAACTGATTGATTCATAGCCGTATTGCCGACAAAATCATCGGTATCGAGTTCCATTTTGACACAAGTGTAAGCTTGATCCAGACTGCCGTCGCCAGTACTAGTACTTTGTTGAATCTTGATTTCACCGTAAGTACCCGAAGTCGTGCGTGGACCTTCGCTATCGGATCCAATAATATTGCCCGCTCGGACTGCCTCATTACAGACATCACTATCGATAGCCGTTCGAGCGGCACTACAAGCCGCCGCCGAACCGGTTTCACAGATCGACAGATATCTTAACAAAGCTCGTTTAGAGTCCTCTACTCCCGCCAGAGCCGAATCGTAGGCGCTCTGCGACAAATCTCGATTAGTCGCCTCGCGTTGATCAGCAATCATAATCTGAATAAAACCAACTGTCACAATAATTAAAAGCAAGGCGGCAAAAATAACTACAAAAATTGATACAGCACCGGTTTGTCGATTATGTTTCATGTCACCTCTCATTAAATACCATTCCCAGTTCTTATAACTAAATCAAATTGCTGAACGGAACAAAAATTGAAGTTGGCCGCGGCGTCACTCGGTACTCGACAAGCGGTTCGCGTTGAATTCAGTGCCGCTATATCACCGGTGCCGATAGTATACGACAATCGATATAGCTGCTGCCCGGTTAGACTGTTGGTGCCGGCCGCATTAGTCTGGAGACTCAATCTATGAATACTCAACATCTTGTCACCGCCTTTTAACAACTCAACGGCTTCGGCCTGATCAGCTACTCTCACGTCACCCAATACGAAACTCGAGCCGGAACGTGCGCAGTAAGCACCCGACGAATCCGGAACTTTGACAAGATGAATCGGCCGTCCCGACAGCGATCCCCCACTAGCATAAGTGATGACGCCTGAATTGCCAGACTGAATGGCGGCCTCATAATTCCACAAATAACTATATTTATCCAAGCACAAACGACCACCGACACCGGAAACTGGCCGATAATTGGAAGTCATAGAAAACGAGCCACTTTCACGCATACTGCGCGAAATATCAGACTCTATTAGTCGTGAAGCCTGATTAACCTCTTTGAGAGTCATGCCTTTATTGTAGATATTGCCAACGTGAACAATAATCATCGCAATCGCTAGCAACAGGAATGATATAAAAATCATCGACAGCATCATCTCGATTATGGTAAAGCCGCGCTGATTTCGGTGATTATCGTTGGTCATAGAGCCTCACAATCGTTCCGATTCGCATCGGCACATTCATGCCCACTGTATCCCAGCACGCGCGGATATGAAAATCAATATAACCGGTGTTATTTGCCACGGGTGCTGATCGAACAGCTTCGATCCAAATACCGCGTGCCGCGCTGAGAACCGATCCACTGTAGACAAGTTGTGAATAAGTTTGCGATTGCGTTAATATACTACCGCTATTGATGAAACGGACGTTAACTGGATCAACCACAAAACCAGCCGACGGAATCGCCTGGCAGCGCCGGGCACTAGCGTCATTAGTGTTGAAAGCCGTTGCGGAGTTGACCATCGAACCAGAACTAATCATCCGCTGCCATTCTTCGGCTGGCGAAGTAACGCCATCGCTAAGGTTAAAAGTCGTCCCCGCCTGGCGAGCCGCCGAATAGGAATCGTGCATAAAACGCAGCGTTTCAGCCTGGGCATCAATCTGATGACGAACTGATGATATCTCGATTGAACGCTGAGCCGCTGCAACACCTTGATTCATGATGACCAGTGAGCCAACGACAACCAAGCTAAACACTGTAATCGCAAACAGAACCTCAACTAATGTGTCGCCGTTTTGATAACGCCCTAGCATCGTGAGCTCCTGCCTGAAGTCTGCAGAAAGCTATTTGACACCATCTCAACCGCACTAGCCGATGACGCGTAGGAAGTCAGCAGCACCCCCTGGCGCTCACCGACGATGGCATTATCAGCTGGTCGAATACAGACTAGTCGCTCACCTTGTCCGGTATTAGCAACAATTAAGTTACGGATATGAGCTTGCGACGGATTATTGTAAACGTTGTTGGAGGTAAACGTGTAGACCTGGCCGCTTTCCGGCGATCGAACGATTAATATCGACAAGCGACGTGGTGTTGAACCGCCCGAGCCGGTGCCACTCACTGGCCAGCCAATTTCCGAGCCCCAGTCTAAGCTATCCTGTTCGATTTCGACGTTCGACACCCGAAGTGTATAGTTGTTTCGCAAAACATGAATATCGTTACCGGGCGTAGGATTATTAATCTCTATCCCGACAATCGTATAGAGCTTGACGTTCGCTCCAACGATATCTACCATTCGACCAACCATTATGCAATCACTTTGGCCGCGCACTTCCGGGCTGCCCGAGTTTGACTGCCCGGCCGGGTTACACTGCCAAGTGTCAGGTCGATCATTTCGAATATTGGCCAGCTCGCCATACTGACTCTGCAACAAAGCTTTGAAGCTCTCGGCTGAATCGCGATACCGCTGTATCGATAATGAAGTGCCGACTCCAACAAATAGACCGGCGACCAGCAGACCGGTAATAGCCAAGACCAGCATCGTCTCGATGATTGTAAAACCGGTTTCTACCCGTGTCTGCATACTGAGGTCATTATAGCATAAGCAATAATGATAATTTCAGGCTAAAATACTCACGTACCAAGCGATTATTGCCGCGCCGAAGAGCTTGGCGATAATGGTGCCGAGAATTAGAAACGGCCCAAACGGAACCTGCGACTGTCGGCCTAATCGACCGCTCAGCATGCCTGGAATAACATAGAGACAGCCGATTAAATTAGCCATAAAGAAAGCCAGTATGGCTAACTTCCAGTCCACCAGAAGTAGTCCCAGACCGACACCGAGCTTGATATCGCCAAAGCCAATCCAGCGACCCTTCGACACCAGATACAGCAGCAAATAAATTCCACTAAGCACGCCAACCGCTCCTAGAGCGCTCAGCAGTGTCTCGGATGGATTAGATGACCCAGTGATAGCAATGCCTGTAGTAACAGTACCGACGACCGCCAACGCCAGATTGTGACGATCTTGAAGCAAAAACCACTTGGCATCATAAGCAAATAAAATCGCCATAACTACCACGGCCATCAACCATACAACAAATTCGGCTATCGCCAAACTTGACGCGATCTCGCCTGGCCAAAATACATAGGAAGCAATAAAAACAGCCGCCACACTAACTTCGATCAGCGGCTCGAAGCGACCAATTGGTTGCTGACAAGCTTGACATCGACCGTGCTGATAGAGCCAGCTAACCAGCGGAATCAGGTTGAACCAACGCAGTGGCTTTTGGCAATTAAGACACCGCGATCGGTCGGCCTTGGTCGAAGCTTTTGTAAGTGGTCGGAGTCGCTTCCACTCCACATCATCAACCTCTCCGCCAGTGTCTTTGTCAAACAAAAGCTGGCGAGCTCGTGCTCGCCAGACAGTGGCGCCCGCAAAACTCCCCATCACCAGCCCGAGTAATCCTAGGCTGATGATGTAAAAGTAATCAGGCAAAATCATAAGGTACTATCGAATGACTAATTGTTGACGCAGTGGTAACCGCCACCTTCGAGAGCCATGCGGAATGAAACCTTGCGGCTACCAGCCGTTTGAGTCGCGGCGGAGTTAGTTGGACTACAAACTGTTGCTGGAGTGGCATAAATAACATTCTGAGTCGGGCTAGTGCCGTTGTCAGAGAATCCACCAGTTAGCGTAGCGGCTGCTTGTGGCGTAATTACGTATGTAGTTACTGTGGACGCCTGAGCTGAGTTTGCTCCGCTCGGATCAATGAAGGTATCGCTACCAACTGTTAGATACTGCGAAGTGAATGAACCCCATCCAGCAGTAGTGTTAGCCGGCAAGTTACCTCGGTTGGCGCTAGTGTAGTTGGCGACGGCCGTCTGTAAACGGCTCATGTCGTTCTTGCGCTGGGTGTCTCGTTGGTTACGCTGCAACGCTGGTAACGCGATAAAGACCATCAAGAAGATCAATCCGGCAATCGCCAAGACCAATACGACCTCGATGATCGTGAATCCCTTATTAGTTGATTGTTTGCTCATAAAGTGTTTCCCACCTTTCCTTACAAACTAGTTAAGTTGGTTACGTTTATAGTACTCTACTGCTAATAATCTGTCTAGATATTAATGCCGTTGACCAAGCTGTAAATCGGCAGCAAAATTGCTCCAACCATACCACCAGCTACGACGGCTAGGACGACCATCAGCACCGGCTCAATGGCGGTGGAAATGGTCTTGATCTGTTCGTCGAGTTCATCTTCGTACACCTTGGCAACTCGACCCATCATTTCGTCGATTCGGCCCGACTGTTCACCGATTTTTATCATTTGCGGCACTAGCGGCAAAATAGCATCTTCGGGAGTTAAGGCTACCGACAAGGCTTTTCCACCCTGAACTTTTTCGGTCGCCCGATCGATACTCTTCTTTAGCACGGTATTGTTGACGGCTCGACCGGTAATTTTGAGCATATCGAGCATCGCCACGCCAGAGCTGAGCAAAGTTTGGCCAGTCCGAGCAAATCGAGCCATGTATAGTTTCTGGAACATACCACCAACAATTGGCGCTTTGAGCTTGAAATTGTCCTTAAAAGCAATTCCCGAGTCAGTCTGAAGATATTGAATCAAGAAGTAAATACCAGCGCCGACTACTAGGATCGCCAACCACCAGAAATCTTTCAAGAAGTTAGCCATACCGACCATCATCATGGTTAGGAACGGCAACTCTTTACCGAGGTCTTCGTAGAGTTTTTCAACTTGCGGCACAACCGTGAACAGCATGAATGCCATAACAGCGAAAATAACGACCAATACGATAATTGGATACGTCATAGCCCCACGAATTTTACTCGAAACCGAGGCGTCTTTCTCCTGCTGATCAGCAATTCGACGCAGTGACTCGTCGAGCGTCCCCGATAGCTCACCGGCGGCAATCAAAGAGATAAAGACTTCGTCGAAAACTTTCGGGTACTTACCAAATGATTCCGATAGCGATCGGCCACCCTCAACACTGGCGGCAATATCTTCGACGACGGAGCGAAGCTGCTTGTTTTCAGTCTGCTCGAGTACCGTGTGGAGGCTCTGGCTGAGCGGCAGACCAGCTCCAATCAATGTCGCCAGCTGACGGCTGAGCATAACCCGATCCTTGGTAGTAATTCGGCCGGTTATTTTTCCGATGAAATTGCCCTGCTCATTGATTTCTTTAATCGACAGCGGTACAAAACCTTGCTTTACCAGCAAGCGGGCGGCTGACGATTCTGATTCGGCTTGGATGGTTGCCTTGACGACCTTGTTGGTCGCTTGGTCCTTGGCTTCGTAGTTAAACTTTTTCATCGATCCTCGCCTATCCTCTCATCAACCGTTCAAATTCGGTCAAGTCGACAGCGTATTCACGCGCGTTATCATAAGTCACCGTACCGGACTGGACGAGGTTAACCAGCGTGCGGTCCATTGTCTGCATACCTTGGTCAGCTCCGGTCTGAATCACAGCGTCGAGCTGGTGAGACTTGCCCTCGCGAATAATATTGCGAACCGCCGGGTTAGCAACCAGGATTTCAGCGGCGGCGACTCGACCACCACCAATTGATGGCACGAGTCGCTGCGACACAATCGCCATCAGAATATTGGAGAGCTGCGCTCGAACTTGCGGTTGCTGGTGCGGTGGGAACACATCAATCATACGATCGATCGATTGAGCAGCACTGTTGGTGTGAAGGGTCGCAAAGACCAAGTGGCCAGTCTCGGCAATTGTAATTGCGGCCGAAATTGTCTCCAGGTCACGCATCTCACCGATTAGAACGACATCAGGGTCCTGACGCAAGCTCGAACGCAGTGCAGCCGAGAAGCTATAGGTGTCATAGTGGACTTCACGCTGAACGACAACCGACTTTTTCGATTTGTGAGTAAACTCAATCGGATCTTCGATGGTAATAATGTGATGCGACCGCTCGGTATTAATCTTATCAACTAGCGCTGCTAGCGTGGTTGACTTACCGGAACCAGTTGGACCGGTGATTAGAACCAAACCGCGCGGGTAATCAGCGAAACTCATAACAACGTTCGGTAGGCCGAGCTCTGTAACAGATTTGATTTCATTAGGGATTAGACGAAGAGCGGCGGCCAAGTTACCGCGTTCGTGGAAGGCATTAACACGGAAACGTCCGAGCGTACCAAAAGCGAAACTAAAGTCAAACTCTTTGTCTTTCATCAAGATCTGACGCTGGTCTTGATCGAGAATGGCAAACACTAGAGTCTCGACACCAGCTTCATCGAGCGGGTTGAAACCAGCCACTGGCACCAGTGAACCGTCAATCCGAAGCATCGGCGGCAAGCCGACCTGCAAGTGAAGGTCCGACGCCCGACGGCGAACGACTTCTTCTAGTAATACTTCGATTCTGAGCTGTTGATTGTTCATATCTCCCCTACCCTTATGCCGTATCCGACGTTACCCTGTTTACTTCTTCTAATGTGGTGATGCCTGTCAAGGCTTTCAAATATCCGTCCTGACGCATCGTAATCATACCCTGAGACACTGCTTTTTGTTGAATCTCGGAACTCGTCGCCCGATTGACAATCATTTTCTGTATCTCACTGTTCACGTCCATGACCTCATAGATGCCAGCCCGACCGCTGTAACCGTTTGGTTGCTGGGGCGAATCGACACCTCTGACTAGAGTATAAGCGTTTTGACCTGCGAGCGGTAGGTCTTTATAACCCAAATCGGCTGATACCGAGGCGATTTCTTCTTTTGTCTTTGGCAAGAGATGGCCAACCGTTGCTAAAATATTTTGTGTCTCGATAGCGTTGGATTGATAAGTCTCGCGCTTTGGCCCCACTCGACGAACCAACCGCTGACCAATAATCGTGTTCACGGTACTAGCAATCAAGAAAGGTTCAATCTGCATATCAAGGAGTCGCGGCAAGACGCCCGCTGCGCTATTGGTGTGGAGCGTACTAAAGACTAAGTGTCCGGTCAGGGCTGCCTGGACCGCTAGGGCAGCCGTTTCATTGTCACGAATCTCACCAACCATCACGACATCAGGATCCTGACGCAAAATTGATCGCAGGCCGTTAGCGAAGGTTAAACCAACTTCGGAGTTAACCTGAATCTGATTGACGCCAGCCATTTTATACTCGACCGGATCCTCGAGAGTCACAATATTTACGCTGTCGTCTTTGATTTCTTTTATCAAAGCGTACAGACTGGTTGACTTACCAGAACCAGTTGGGCCCGACGTCAGCACCATGCCGTTTGGCCGCTTGATACCGTGCCGTATTACGCGAAGTGATCGACCGGCGTAACCCATTTCTTCAATATTAAAAGTGTTGCCAGTTTTGTCGAGCAAACGAATAACGATTTGTTCGCCCCAAACAACTGGGCTGATAGCAATACGGAGGTCGACTTCTTTACCAGCCACTTTGACGGCGAATTGACCATCCTGAGGTGTGCGGTGTTCGTCGATTTTCAAGTTGGACAAAATCTTTACTCGACTCACTAGGGCCGGTTCGATGCTTTTTGGTAGCTGCATGATTTCGCGCAGTACTCCGTCGACTCGGACACGAATTTTGAGTGCCTTTTCCATCGGCTCAACATGAATATCACTGGCCCTAGCCTTGATGGCATATTCAAGAATTTTGCTGAGAGCTTGAGAAATTGGCGAATCTTGAACAATAGTCTTGACGTCGCTAGCCGACTGTTCAGCGGCCTCCTCTTGAGAGTCCTCGGCTGCTCGACCGACATCTGACAAGTCGGTTTTGTACTGACTAATGATATGCCGAACACTCGATTCGGAGGCCATAAAGACCTTTAGCGGACGCTGAATTCGATTAGCCAAGTAGTCGACAGCCTGAACGTTATTGGCGTCAATCATCGCTACTGCCAACCGGTTCTGAATCTCCGCCAGAGGCACCGCCATGAATCGATCAGCTATATCTTCGGGCAAAAGATTTAAAATCTCTTGATCAACAGTCGTTGAAGTCAGATTGACGTATGGCACACCAGATACATGGGCGATAGCATGCGTCAACATCTCTTCATCAACAATGGCTTGTTCAGTTAAATGCGAAAAGAGTGGCTTTTTCGCCTGTTTAGCCGTGGCGACCGCTTCGTCGATCACCTCAGCAGTCACCAACCCCTCGTCAATGAGAAGTTTGGTCAGCTTTTCCTGATTGTCGTCAGTTAAAAGCGCCATTGGCGACTACTCCTTATTATTGAGATGCGCCAACCTGAACTTCAACAGCAGGATTAATAGCGTTCTCGTTAAATATTTTCGGATCAGGTTCAGCAACTTCGGCCGTAATTGGATCAATTGTTTTAACACTGCGCTCCGTCTGTGTACTATCGCCCAGAATCGCCCGGGTAATAAAGAAAGCGGCAATAATACTCAATGAAGCAATCAAGACAATCATTGCGATATCGGTTTTCTTCATGGCTCTACCACCTTTTCTTGGAGCTCAATTGTTTTAGCCGGCTCATAGTAAGCGCGAGCTTGAATGGTCATCATCTGCGTTTCGCCGCGACTCTCGACCTGGAGCAGTCGAATGTCGATTAATCGAATTGACCGCTCAAGGTTGCGTAGAACTGTCTGGAGGGCGTCTTGACTACCAGATACGGCGAACTGAATATTAATCATATGCTGAGACACGGTTTCACCTTCCGTCTCAGTCATAACAACCGGTGCGGCTGACTCGGTCTGCGACTCAATACCAACAACCGGTTCAACCTGGAGACTTTCAATGACGACACCGTCAACGCCGGTCAGCAAACGGGACTGGAATGAAGCTCCGAGTGCCAGCGAATTGGCGTCATCGGGTAAAGCATCGAGGATAACCTGGAGGGCTTGATCGTCGGGATTGGCTTTGGCGGAATTTAAATTTTCGTTCGTATCCAAAATTCGTATCTGAGCCTGTAATTCGGGTGCGATATCGTTGTTAGCCTTGAGAGTCGACACCGTTCGACCCATCTCAGCTAAAACTTTTTCGTTATAAATCATTTTCTGACCGAGGAAGTAGGAAACGACGATCGCCGAGCCCACTAGAGCCGAGCTAATCGCAATCCATAGGAACATCGTACGATTAGCCTTAGCTATTTGGGCGCGCTTACGAATAGCGGCGTTATTACTCGTGCTACCTGAATCACCCATGACTATTGCTCCCCCTCTTCGACAAAGATACTGCGTGGCACACCGAGATATGAGTCAGTAACGTTGCCAATATTTGTCAACTTGATGACAATTTCAGCTATGTTGGCATCGAGTAGGCTCTCGGGATACGTAAATGACAACATAAACCGGACAACTTTTGCGCCAGAGCTGTCTTCGCCGAAGCTGACGTCAGTCAAACTAATGTTGGTGGCTAGTGGATCGGCGGTCGATTCACCGTCTGAACCGTAAGTCACCATGGCACCCTCGAGGGTCTTCTTGAATACCTCAACCGAGTCGTAGGCTGGTGTCTGCCCTTCGAGGCTAATTAACTTTTGTTCAGCGTCAACGGTTATCGAAGCAATTTGAACTTGGTTCGGAGCCGGCGGAACGACAGACTTGAGCATATCAAAAATGCGCGATTCGGCCTTCTTGGTCTCGTTAAGGGCTGAAATCTGGTTAAGCTGATTCTGGATCGTCAAGACTTTGGGCAAATCTTCGATTGAAGCAAGCTGCTCGCTACCCTTCTGAATATTGTCCTCGGCTACCGCAAATCGAACCGCTTGGATACCAAAAATGTATATTGCCAACAAGACGACCACTCCGAGCGCAGCGATACCGGTGATTACCGATGCTGAAATAACCAGCGCTCGTTGACGTTGAGCTCGAATGAGCTCCTGTTTCACATCAGGAATCAGGTTGATTTCAATCATGACTTGTTCCTCCGCTGAGCTAGGCCCAGAACGGTCGCAAATTCGGCCGCAATCGGTGCCAGCTGCTGTTGATCAGCCTGGGCGACACTGACTTTTTGCCACGGATTAGCTGGTGTCGAGGCGACGCCGGTCTTGGCGGTCACATAATCACCAAACTGAGGCACAACCGCACTAAAGCCCGACAACAGGATGCCGCCGACCGGCGTGCTCGGATAACGCGTCTGGAAGAATTTTATCGATTTGGTCAATTCATTGGCGAAATTATCGAGTGTGGATTCGATAGCGCGATAGACTTGACCTTCGAGACGATCAGGCGCTAAGCCGAATTTGAGAATGAACTGTCGCGCTTGATCTTCTTGAACGTTGAGATTTTGAACAGCCGCCTTGACTAAAGAACGTATGCCAACTGGGATTGTCCTGACTAATCGCGGACTACCATCGTACGTAATCGCCAAATCGGTTGATTGTTCACCGACATCGATAATCAATCGGGCGTCGTTAACGCCATCCGGCAACAGCGATCGAATCATCGCCAGAGGGTCAGGTTCGGCCGCCACCACGTTGAGCCCTAAACCTTCGATGAACTCGAGGCGCTCCTCGGCGTAGGCGTTGGCTGTACTGGCTAGAAGGACCTCTTGCATCTTTGGATCGTGAAGTGAAGTACCCAGTGGTGCCCAGTCAACCTTGGCCTCATTGACGGCCATCGGAATATACTGATCGACCTGGTATTTGAGCGTACTCTTCAACTCTTGCTCCGGCATAGTCGGCAACTCAATAACAGTCGTGAAGGTTTTGCTCGACGGCAGACCGATAACGACATTCTTGGTTTTGATACCACTCTGGCCGATGGCAGTCATGATGACCTCCCCTAGTCGGCGTCGGCTCTCTGGTGAGTTACTGAGGGCTGTTTTTTCATCTAGTGGTGCGTACCCATAGTGCTGTAAAGTCCACCCTGCCCCTGAAGGTGAAAGTTGTACTACTCTAATCGCATTAGTTCCGATATCGAGTGCAAAGAAGTCGCCCACGCCACGTATTGCCATATTGCCCCTATTATACAGAAGCGTAAGCGGATTAAGCAAGTTAATTATCCTAAAAGTTCTCGATTAAAATCGCGGCGGCAACTCGGTAGTCTGCATTGTCTGGAGGCGGCCACCTAAGCTGTTCTGGTGAGTTGCCCACAAGTAAGCGTCTGGTCGAAGATTAAACACTTCGGCCGCCCGGGAGGAATCAGCCCCCGTACCAGCACCGGCCGTTCGAAACGCCAAGAGACGACGGGCCATAACGGGTCCATTGATCGAGAGAGGCGTATTACATAATGATGACGTCAATTGACTGCTCGACGGTGAATCTGGAACGCTACGACAAGTTTTTAGGGTCCCATTAGTACCGCTAGCTATCAGCCAAGAGTCAACCCGCGACACGGCCGCTTCGATATCAATTCGATTGGCAATGATCACGACCTGAGGAATCTGAGCCACATCGCTGTACGGACCGTTGTTGTAGGTAATGTTCGAGTTAATAACGACACTAGCCCCTGGCGCATTTATGATGATCGATCGACCCTGCGGTACGGTCGTCGAGGCTCGCACAGTTATCGTTCCTGAACCAGTATAAGTACCCGATCCGGTTGTCGCCACGTCAATTGTTGGGTTGGAGCCACGATTGGTTGTCTGGGCAAAGCGCGACGACACGTTCGGCAGATCCGTACCGAAATTATAATCACCCTTGGTAGATCCAACCGTACAAGCGCCGCTAACACCAGTTGTAATTGTCAAGAAACTGACGTTACAAAAGTTACCTGGCGCCGCACCCTCGCTATAGCCAGCCCCCGAAGCCAATCCCGTAATCGATCCAGACGCCGTTACGGCATATTCAGCCCAGCTGCCGAAAGTCCGCTGCGAACCAGAGACGGTCTTCGTACTGGTTGAGGTGACGATATTAGACGTCGTGCCCTTGCCGACAATCACATCGCCACCAGTGACATGGAGGGACGGTCGTTTCGCCACGACGGCACAGGCCAGGCCAGAGTGTCGCCAAGGTGTTGTTCCGACACTGTGTGAGCGAGGACTGACTGACAATCCGTAACAGATTCTTGTCCCGACCGGCAGATCGGCGATAATTGCTTGACGCTGACTAAATGTCTGGCCTGGCGGATTAACGACCAGACTGCCGCTAGCGCCACCACCGCTCGTGAAGCTGGCTGTAGCACATGTCCGTCCGCTACCGCCATAGTAGGCACAAGGGTCCGAGGACGACGATGCGGCCGCCGGCACAGTACCAGACGGAGGAACTGTCACGTACGACAATCGCCACTGGGCTGTCTGACTCTTGGTTGGGCCAGCGTTATCAATCCGAGGATTGATTCTAATAGTTGCATTTGGTTCGACAACACCAGTATCGAGAGAAATACTCGGTGTGAGATTGTAGTTATATGGTACCGACACACAGCTTTGGTTGCCTAGCCCACCACTAGAGCCGGCGGCATTCGTGGGGCTAAACTGAACACGCTGGCACAAGGTGCGACCGACATCGTTCTGAGTTACAGTATAACTGCGATTGGCAAACGAAGTTGACGATCGAAACACTCCAACTGGTCGACCGGTCGGTGATGTGAGAGAGCTCATACCTGAGACCCAGCCGTTAGTGAAACCCGATACAGACAGACTGCTAGTAATCGCACGATTAGTTAAGTCTGGACCATTATTCCGAAGATTGTGCGACCAGTTAATTGTTTGCCCCGGCTGCGCGGAAGATAGATTTGTCGTCGTTGTTGCCGAAGCACTCCAATTATATGGACGTGCTTCGCGACGAATCGTTACATCGACTGGGTCAGAATAACAGTCTCCCGTATAGTTGCCCGATATGCTGTAGAAGCATCGATATAAATCGATAGTGATTGTCTGCTGAGAAGGCACACCAGGAGTGACTGATGGCGCTAAACCGCTGACATTTAGCGTTGCGGGCAGGCTGCTTCCAGTACTGCTCCAGACATATCGCTGCGAACTGGTGGCGTTCATACTGCCACGATTCAAAATGGACGATGAGTTAATGCCGGTGACTCGCCAGCCGTTAGTACCCTCAGCTCGGACATTACTAGCTCCAGTGCTGGAGTAACCCAGTATGCCACAACTGTAAACTGACCCCCTTATGTAAATCGGGACCGACGTCGCCGTAGCCGAAACAGAAACAAAGTCCTGATAATAATTGCTGGAATTTGAAAACCAAATAGCACCTCGACGCGCCACATTACATAGACTCGCAGCCGTTCGCTCAGAGTCGTTGGCGGCGCCCCTAACTACGTAGGCCTGTGCTCCAACTGCCGAGCTGTCTAGCAGTCCGTAGCCGACAGCGACTATTATCACTACGGTGACCGCAAGACCCAACTTGTATAGCAAGCGCATACTACCCCGCTCCCCCAGCCTGCTTAGCCGCCTCACTCTCTTCGTAACGTCCAATAAATTCCTTGATTCGAGACATGCTCTCGATATTATCTAGATTCAAAGAGGGATATTTTCCATCTTCGACCAACAATTCGAGCTTGGACGCCACGTCTTTAACTTTTGAAATCGCACCTTGTCGCTGGTAAGCTTTATAGCGTATGAACTGACAGGTGGCGTCACTCTCGTAGTTGGGTGTAGATTCAACTTTAGTCAGAAGCGTTTTTAGTAACACATCTTGTTCGTCATAAGTATCTTTGGCGAGAGCGTCATTATAGTCAGCAATAATCTTATCCGCACAGACGACACCTTGGCCGCCAAATATTGAGGACACTTTGCCGCCAGCTAATTTACCCTTAAGGCTATCTGATTGAAAAGCCCAGATTGTCAGCCCAACTCCTAGTACGACGAATATCGCAATAATTATTCCGACGATGCGCTTCTTGGCCATAAAATCCCCTTTTGACAATGTTGATTTAATTGTAAGCTAAAGCGCCTTAATCAACAAGGTGGCACATTAAAACCTGCTGCTGTTCGTGCATTTTGGTCAGGTTCTGTCAATCCTGACCCCTGTTTGCTATAATCGTCTATATGAGTTTATCGATCGGCATCGTCGGCTTGCCTAATGTCGGCAAGTCAACACTTTTTAATGCCCTGACTGACAACGACATTCTGGCGGCTAACTACCCTTTTGCAACGATTGAGCCGAACACCGGTATTATTGCCGTACCCGATGATCGTTTGGCTGTCTTACAAAAAATGTATTCAGCAGCGAAAGTCATTCCGGCGGCGGTAACTTTTGTCGACATCGCCGGACTTGTGGCTGGTGCCAGCAAGGGCGAAGGCCTCGGCAATCGATTCTTGGCCAATATTCGCGAATGCGATGCGATTGTTCACGTGGTCCGAGCTTTTGAAAACGATGATATCACTCACGTCGAAAATAGCGTTGACCCACAGCGAGACATCGAGACGATTAATACCGAATTGATCCTAGCTGATATCCAAACACTTGATAATGTCGTCAGTCGCCTAGAGCGTGAAGCTAAAGCTCGACCAGCCGCGCGTGAAGAGTTAAGCCTCGTTCAGGATCTCCGCCAGAAGCTCAATGACGGCGAGTTGGCTTCGACACACGTCAAGCCTGACGACATCTTCATCAAGCAGCTCCAGCTCTTGACCGCCAAACCAATGATTTTTGTCTTTAACGTGGACGAAGCGTTACTCGGCGAAGCTGAGCAACAGGCCAAGCTCCGAGATCTAATCGCGCCAAGCGAAGCAGTCTTTATTTGTGCCAAACTCGAAGAAGAGCTGCGTGGACTAGCTGAAGCCGATGCTGCCGAGCTCCTCGATGCCTACGGCGTTACCGAATCGGGTCTCGACAAACTGGCGCGCGTAGCTTACGAGACACTCGGGCTCCAGAGCTATCTGACGGCCGGTCCGAAAGAAGTCCGAGCTTGGACGATTAAGCAAGGCTCAACTGCGCCTCAAGCCGCTGGCGTCATTCACACCGATTTTGAAAAAGGCTTTATCGCCGCCCAGGTTGTTGACTATGACGATTTGATTACAGCCGGTAGCGAGGTGGCAGCCAAAGCTGCTGGCAAGATGCGGACCGAAGGACGTGACTACATCATGCGGCCCGGTGATGTCGTCGAGTTTCGATTCAACGTTTCGAAATAATAACTTCACCCTGTGTTGTAAGAATTTTCACTGTCGTGTTAAACTAGCGTCAACTCTACTTTTCGTAGTGTTATAACAATTCGGCAACCAACCTAACCTGATTAGCCAATCGGCGAAAAGCATGGTTGAAAAACGCGTAAACAATACTGACCCCGTCGTTCAGGTTCGTTTACGCGTCATCTCGGGAAACTGGGATGGAGTCCAAGGGCTCGCCTAGCGGCGGGTTCTGTGTATTTTCGAGGGTGCTTGTAGCTTGAGAATATAAAAGCGTTCTCGATTGCCCTTAGCGCCAGCGACATCGCTGTCGCGCTTACTAACAATTACCCACTGTTGCTTCACCCAATCTTCGAAGTCTTTGAGAATTTGGCGCCGGCGGGCGTCATTTTTGATAACGCCTCGAACTGTGGCATTAGGACCGGCTTCAAATTGAGGTTTGAGCATCGCTACAACTTGGGTTGACGGTGTCGAGATCTTTGTCAGATGAGGCAAAATTTCCTTCAGACTAATAAAGGACACGTCAATCAGAATGATATCGGGTTCGATAGACGGAACAAAGTCACGAATATCAGTCTTTTCGTAGAGCGATATTCGCTCATCATTCCGTAAAGATGGATGTAGCTGATCGGTTCCGACATCGACCGCCAAAACCTGACTGGCGCCATGCTGGAGGGAGTAGTCGGTGAATCCACCCGTGCTGCTACCGACATCAAGAACGATTTTATTCTGAAAATCAATCTGTAGAACCTTTGCGACGCTAGCTAGCTTCAAACCAGCTCGACTAACATATTGCTCCGAAGCCGTTAATCGCACGTTGGCATCATCGCGAACGTAAAAACCAGGTTTGGTCTGGATGACGCCGTCGACAGTTACCTGACCCAATTTGATGTAACTCTCGGCTTGCGAGCGAGTTGGAACTAATCCTCGTTTGACCAATTCAATGTCTAAACGATTCTTTATCACGACTAATCTTTTTTGCGCTCGCGATACTCACCGGTCGCGGTATCGACAGATATAACATCGCCAACTTTAATAAACGCCGGAACTTTTACAACTAAACCGGTTTCTAGCGTCGCGTCCTTTAAAACGCTACTGGTAGTGTCGCCTTTGACAACATCCTCGGCGTACGTAACTTCGAGATAGACGTTTTTCGGCAAATCAACGTTGATGACTCGTCCATCGAAGAACTGAAGCATCAACTGCTCACCTTCCTTGAGATAGCCAGCATTGTCGTCGACCGCATCGGCCGGTAACTGAAATTGCTCGAAGCTTTCAGGATCCATGAAGTGGAAATCGCTACCGTCCGAATAAAGATATTGAACGTTTTTGTTCGTCACGTCGGCTGGTTCAATCCGCTCCTGGCCCTTGAAGGTCTTTGGGAGGACCGAACCGTCGATGAGATTCTTTATCTTTACATTAACGATTGACCCGCCCCGGCCCATCACCTTTTGACTATATTCGATAACCTTAAAAGGCTTGCCGTCGATTTGAACGACGACACCTTTCTTGAGGTCAGTTGGCTGATATTGAGCCATGAGCGACTAACCTTGGGCGACGAATGGCAATAGAGCTAGGTGTCGGGCGCGCTTGATAGCAACGGCTAGCTGTCGTTGTTGCTTGGCGCTAAGTCCAGTCTTGCCGACAGGCTCGATTTGGCCGTAGATGTTGATAAAACGCTGCAAGGTTTTGACGTCCTTGTAGTCAAAATAAGCTGGTGTATCTTTTCGAGATCGCTTTGGCATGAGTATGTTCTCCTAAGTATTAAAACGGAATTTCACTTAAATCAATTGGTTTATCGTCGATGTCGTCAATGACGACGTCTTTTGAGGCGGAAGCTTGGCGAGGGGCTGACGAAGTCGAACCACTGTCGCCACCGCTTGGGCTATCGAGGAATGTTACATCAGTCGCGACAACTTCGACACGAGTACGCTTTTTGCCGGTCTCTTTGTCGTCCCAACTATCTTGGCGTAGACGTCCCTGAACGAGCACGCGACGACCTTTGGCAAGGTATTGCATGACTAGTTCACCCAACTTCTCCCAAGCCGTGACGTCGAAGAAATCGGCACTATCGTCTTGGCCGGCCCGGTCGACGGCGATACTAAAGTTCGCAATCGTCTTGCCGGTAGTGGTTGTTCGTTGTTCAGGATCACGAGTCAGTCGCCCCATTAGGATGACTTGATTGATGCTACGTGCCATGGATGTACCCTCCTAATTATTCTTCTTCTTTGGCGTCGGCGGCTTGTTCGGCGAGTGCCTTGCGAGCCTTGAGGTCAACCTTGACCAAGAGGTAACGAATTACTTCTTCGGTGATATTCAAGGTATTCGAAACCTTCAACGGTGCATCAGCTGGAAGCTCAACGTCCATATAAACGTAGACAGCAAAATCTTGCTTGTTGATAGCGTAGGCGAGTTTTTTCTTGCCCCAGTTATCTTCGCGGATGATTTTACCACCAGCACCGGTGATGATGTCGCGCACTTTTGTTAAAGGCGCATCCAAGTCTGTTTCCAAATCTGGATGAATTAGAACTGTTAGTTCGTATTCTTTCACGAGTATCTCCTTTTGGAATCCGTCGTGAGACGAATGCTTACACTCATCATGTAAGCTTGAGTTAATATCCGAGTTATTATACCCTACCTCCCCTGTTATCGCAAGCTTCTACCTCTATAGTGTAGCGGGCGATTCTTAGAAGACGATGAAAGATTTGGCTAATTGACTAGATATCGTCTTCTGACGAGCCACCAAAGACATCATCGAGACTACTGACCAGCACGTCGCGCGGTCTGGCACCGTCCGCTGGGCCGATGATACCTTGTTCTTCCATCTCCTCCATGAGACGAGCGGCACGGGCATAGCCAACACGCAACCGGCGCTGCAAGAGACTGGCGCTGGCCTTGCCGCTGTCAACGACGACTCGAACGGCATCCTTGAACATGTCATCATTGCCGCTATTGTCGAAGTCCATGACGACGCCACCCTTACCGTTTAGCTGAACTGGCTGGCTAATAACTTCATCGTCGTACTGTGGTGGCGACTGCATACGCAAATGATCGGTAATCTTGACGACTTCTTCGTCGGTAACCCAGGCGCCCTGAATACGCTTGGGCTTGCTCATACTTGGAGTGACGTAAAGCATGTCACCTTGACCGAGAAGCTTTTCAGCTCCACCCTGGTCGAGAATGGTGCGAGAGTCGATCTGCGAAGCGACGGTAAAGGCTATCCTGGCCGGGACATTGGCCTTAATCAAGCCAGTAATAACGTCAACTGACGGACGCTGAGTGGCCAAAACGAGATGAATACCAACAGCCCGGGCTTTTTGAGCGATACGAACAATCAAGGCTTCCACATCGCGAGCGGCCGCCATCATCAAATCAGCCAACTCATCGATGACAATCACGATATACGGCATTGCTCCATCACGATGCTGCTGAGGATTGCCGGCTTCGTCCGTAACAGTAACCTTTTTGCCGGCCGACTGAATCATCGCGTTATAGGATTTAATGTCGCGCATCTTGTGCTCGGCCAACAGGCTGTAGCGTCGTTCCATTTCATTGACAGCCCATTTGAGAGCGCTAATCGTCTTCTCCGGCTCGGTGATGACTGGAGTTATCAAGTGTGGAATGTCAGCATACGGTGCCATCTCAACTCGTTTCGGGTCAACCAAAATCAAACGCATCTCACTCGGACTGTTGCGGTAGAGCAAACTGCTGAGTAACGTGTTAATCATGACCGACTTACCGGAACCAGTTTGACCAGCGATGAGCATGTGCGGCATCTTGTTAAGCTCGCCGATAACAGCTTGACCAGATATGTCTTTACCGATGGCGAACGGCAGTGGTTCACCACTAACGCTCCACTGTCGGCTAGTCAACATCGAGTGTAGACGGACGTCGGCCGCCTTGCGGTTTGGCACTTCTATACCAACCGCTTTTTGACCGGGAATCGGTGCTTCGATTCGCAAACTCGACGCCGCCAAGTTAAGAGCTAGATTAGTTTCGAGCTGAGTAATCCGCGCTAATTTGACGCCGCTCGGTGGACGCAAGGTGTACTGCGTGACTTTTGGACCAATGTTAGCACCCTCCATTTCGACATCGATGTTGAATTCTGACAAGGTGTCCTTGATAGTCTGAGCGTTCTGCTGAACGTCGCCGGCATCAGCTGGCGATTGCTTCTTTTCGAGCAGGTCGAGGCTCGGCGCCTTCCAATTAGGATCCTTGACGACAACCAGCGCACTTCGTTCTTCAGCTACCTTATCTCGAGGCGCAGAGTCTTTAAATGACGAGCGGTGACGCTGCTTTTTGTCAGCCTCATCGGATGGATCAAGTGTTGGTACACCGGCATTGAGCTTGAATTCGGCCAGCGATGCTTTGGGTGAATCGGCTGCCGCGGCCTGACGCATTAACTTGCTGTTGGCGTCTAGCTCGCTAGTGTCACGTCGAATTGTTTCCCAAATCTTTTTGATGACATCAAACGGTGAAACCCGCAAAATATACAAGGCCGTTAAAACAATCAAGACAACGTACAAAAATCCAGCCACTCCCGGTTCAACTAAGGCCAACATGCCATCGTTAACCAGTTCACCGATAAAGCCGCCCGTGGTTTCACCGTTGCCATTACGTAACAACCCGAACAAACCAGCAAACCACACCAGCGACAGGAAAGACGCGAATTTCATCGCAAACGGCAGTCGGTTGTTTTCGGCTCGAAAGATTTCGATCGCCACATAAGCAAACAATGCCGGGACGACATAGACGGCGTAGCCAATTGTGGCTTGAGTGGCATCATACAACCACTCTAGGATTGGACCACCTAGTCCGAACCAGCTCAAGATAATCATGAATGAAAAGACCATTAATAAAACAGCCCCGACTTGCGCCCAAAAGCCGGACGGCAAAACGTGCTGTGGTGTTGTTTGGACTTGTTTTTTACCCCTTGAAGAGTTTCGCTTTTTCTTTTTCGCCATATCTATATCTTATCTTACTTTATTTATTGATATGTTTGCTAACGTTAACTAACATATTATAGCAAAATTTACTACATTTTGCAATACCCCCTGTGTTATCACAGAGGGCATTGCTGGTTTCTAGTAGCCGCGGCTTTCGGTTCGAGCCCGCAATTCGGCGACTTCACTATCCGGCACCATTGGTGCTGGGAGTTTTTTCGGCGCTGGTCGTTTAAATTCTTTATTACCAACTGAGTCAGTTTTTGGCTGAGACTTGCCCGAGCCGCCTATTTCATTGATAACCGGAATAACGATCGGTGTGCGTCGAGTTTGATCGTAGAGAATGTGGGTAATTTCGTCTTTAATTTCTTTCTTGACGATATCGAGATCAACCTTACGGCCATTAAAGGTTCGAGCAACTTTTTGCTTCAGGTACTGCCGAATGATCCCCATTAGTTCTTCGCTATCTCGCAGATAGATGAAACCGCGCGAGATAATGTCCGGACTAGTCAACAGTCGACCGTTGCCCTTGGCGACAGTCAGTACGACCACAAACATACCTTCGCTAGCCATGTGGATACGATCTTTTAGGACAACTTCCGAAACAATGGCACCGGAGTCGTCATACATTATGCCGCCAACTGGTACGCGACCAACTTTGCGACCGCTATCGGCAGTAATTTCGATGATGTCACCAGCGTCACATACAAAGATGTTCTGGCGTGGAATACCAGCTTCCTTCTCAGCCAGTTCGGCGTTGTGAACCAACATGTGGAATTCACCGTGAATTGGCATGTAGTAGGTTGGGTTGAGAGCGTTAATCAACAGAACGTGATCTTCGTAATAACCATGTCCTGACAAGTGAATTGGACCGATACCCGTGAGGTGGGTCTTGCCATTCTGGATGACTTCACTACCCTCACGCATCAAACCATCAACTGTTCGAACGACGTACTTCTCGTTACCTGGAATCGGATTCGAGCTAAAGACAATCACATCTGATTGCTTGACCTTAATATGTTTGTGCGAGCCACTAGCCATACGGTTAAGCACCGCCGTAAACTCACCTTGTGAGCCGGTACAAACAATCGTCACCTTGTTGTCGGGAATCTTGACAATGTCCTCCATTTTCATGACGACGTCTTTTGGTACTTTAATCGTTCCAGTGCGCAAAGCAACCTCGACGTTTTGAATCATACTGTAACCAGCAAAGGCGACCTTGCGATCGTGTCGCTTGGCTTCGTCAAGAATCAGCTGGATACGGTGAATCTGACTGGAGAAAGTCGAAATGACCAGACGACTGTTTGGATATTTATCCATAACCTGCCCCATACTTTGCTGAATATCGAATTCGCCGTGAGTATGCGTACCTTCTGATTCACAGTTGGTCGATTCGTTCATGAACATCAGGATGCCTTCTTTGGCAGCGATTTCTGACAGGCGTTCGAGGTCGAACTTTCGTCCATCGACTGGCTGATCTTCGAAGCGCCAGTCACCACTGTCGACAACGACGCCTAGCGGCGTTCGAACAACTACGGCAGTGGCATCGGGGATTGAGTGGTTAACGCGAACTAACTCGACATTAAAGCTGTCGCCAATCTGAACCCGCTCATGAGCCTCGGGGTCGAGCACGTGATACTCAGGCTCGTAGTCAGTGGTTGCCTCCTCCATGGTTTTTTGAACCATGGCGAGAGTAAATTTCGAACCGTAGACCGGTGCCGGAATCTTGTCGATTAAGTGCTTAAAAGCTCCAATGTGGTCTAAGTGACCGTGCGTAAAGACGATACCGCGAATCTTGTGCTTGTTTTCTTCAAGATAAGTGATATCAGGCACGATATAGTTAATACCCGGATAATCAGCCCCCGGAAACAAGAAGCCCATGTCGATAATTAGAATTTCATTATCGTACTCAATAGCATTCATGTTTTTACCAATACCCATTTCGCCGACACCGCCAATTGGAATAATCCGCAGTTTTGGCGAGTTGGTACGCGGCATCTTCTTTTGATCGGCTAGACTGAACTGACGGCCTTCGTAGCCGTTGTAGACCGACTTGTTGACCGGAATGTTGACAATATGCTGACTAGCCCGCAGGTTAACCCCTTCCGAGGTACGGCGCTGTGCTCGAAAAACTTCGCCGCGGCGCGTCTGAGTGTTGGCTAGGACCGTGTTGTTCTGTTTCGGTCGTTGATTATTTTGTTGTGGCCTCATTTTTGAACTATCGTCCGACTGAGGCGTAGAGAGTCTTCGTTGACCCATAGATTGTTATTTCTCCTTTAATTAAGAATATAAAATTTCTTTTTCGATTAATTTATGTTACGAGATGGACGAGAACGTGTGTACGCGTCCACGATGACAGTAGACTGATTGTAGCACAGATGACGCTGGAATTCAAATTGACTAATCAGCGGCATTTGATAGAGTATAGGTATTCTCTATCGCTTGATCGAGACGTACCGGAAAAAGGAAGAGGTTAAATGTACGAGCTGAGCGACACAGCTTATCTGTGGTTGATACTGGCCGTCGCGATTGCCGCGATAGTCCTCTGGGATGTATACCGTCGAGTGATGATCTCAATTCGCATGAAGCCAATTCGCCGAGTTATCGACCTTCATGCCAGTTGGTTGTTCCTACCGACTTGTAAATGGTGGAACCAAGACGGTCGTCATGAATTTCGCAACAACTACCCGACCGACTATCGCACTGAGATGCGCGATAGCGAACTGATGGAGGCGTTTGAAGACGTCTTTGGATATGTTCATCGCAAGGAAGCTCAGCCAATTATCGAACTCGTTATCGATGAAATCACCAAGCATGAGCGACCCGAAATTGCGCGGATTATCCGTCAACCCTTTCAAGATCAGCTAAGCGACTATCTCCAAAAAGTGAAAGTCCACGGCTTCGATCCCGACAAAGTTATAGCGGACATCAAACAGTTCGTCTGACCCGTCAATCCTTAACCGGTACAAGCCCAGCTAACCACTGGGCTTTTTCATTGATTGATGATCTTGAAAGCCTCAACCATATCTGTAGTCAAGATATCGCGCAATTTCCGATTATAAATAGCCGCCGCCGGATGATACTGCGGAATGATATGCCGCTCCCTACCAGCCACCACTACATTCTGGACGAGTCCATGAACATCGCGAATTTGGGCCTCCGGCAAGAAAGCACTCAAACCATGTCGACCCAGCGTCAGGATGTAGTCGGGGTCAATAATTTCAATCTGCCGTTCAAGATACGGCCAGAAGGCGGCTTTTTCTACTGGTGATGGATCGCGATTATTCGGTGGTCGATACTTGATGATACTGGTGATATAGACCTCCGATCGACTGACGCCAGCCGAATCCAGTAGTTGATCGAGAATCTTGCCAGCCGCTCCGACAAACGGGCGACCAGTTTCATCTTCGAGTCGTCCAGGGGCTTCGCCAATAAAAATAACCCTGGCGTTCGAATCACCTTCTCCCATCACCAGAGAGTTGGCGGTGGCAGCTAGCTCTGGACAGACCTCGTCCGCCCGGATTTGGGCGGCGAGATCGGCTAAAGCTTGTGTCTGGCTGGTCATCAACGAATGTTTTGGTTATTGCTGAGCGTCTTTAATACTCAAGCTGAGACGGCCACGCTCATCGATACCGGTGAGTTTGACCTTAACGATTTGGCCTTCATGGAGGACATCTTCAACCTTTTCAACCCGATGATCGGCTAGCTGAGAAATATGGACCATGCCATCGGTGCCAGGAAGGATATTAACGAAAGCACCGAAGTCCTTAATACTAACGACTGTTCCTTCGTAAATCCGACCAACTTCTGGCTCTTCGGTCAAACTCTTAATCCAGTTTAGGGCTAGTTCAATCTTTTCGGTATCCGCAGCGGCAACCGTGATTAGTCCGTCGTCCTTGATGTCAATTTCGGCACCGGTTTCGGCGGTAATCTTGTTAATCACTTCGCCACCCTTGCCGATAACGGCTCCAATCTTTTCCGGATTAATCTTGATCTTTTCAATTCGTGGAGCGTATGGACTGAGCGATACACGTGGCGCAGCAATTGTACTGAGCATGTGCTCGAGGATACGATTGCGCCCAGAGCGAGCTGTCATCAGCGCATCACGCAAAATGTTAACCGGCAAGCCATGAACTTTCATATCCATCTGGATAGCCGTTACACCCTGTTCGGTGCCGGCTGATTTAAAGTCCATATCGCCCGCAAAATCTTCAGCGTCAGCGATATCCGACAGAATGTTCGGCTCCTCACCGTCCATGATAAGTCCCATTGCGATACCAGCGACCGGCCGTTTCAACGGCACGCCAGCGTCCATGAGGGCCAAGCAGCTTGAACAAGTTGCCGCCATCGAGGTCGAGCCGTTTTGGCTCATGATTTCAGTGACACTACGGATAGCGTACGGGAAATCTTCTTCGGCTGGCAAAACCGGAATTAGCGCTTTTTCGGCCAGGAAGCCATGACCAATCTCACGACGACCAGGGCTGCCGAGTCGGCGAACTTCGCCGACGGTAAAGCCTGGCGCATTGTAATGGTGCATGTAACGACGCTCACCGTCATTCACTTCCATGGTATCAACCATTTGAGAGTAGCTGAGCGGCGCCAGGGTCACAATGTTTAGTCCCTGAGTCACACCACGAGTAAACAATGCCGATCCATGAGTGCGCGGCAGGACTCCGACTTCACTCGAGAGTGGTCGAATTTCATCAAAGCTCCGACCATCCGGACGAACCTTATCTTTAACAATCCCCTGGCGAACATCTTTGTGGACAGCCATCGTGAAGGCTTCGTCGTATTCATTGCGGAGTGTCGCATAGTCGTCTTCGCCGAGCTTGTCAGCCATCGCCATGTGGAATTCATCACGGAGATCAGCCAACATGGCATTTCGCTGTGGATACGGATGGCGCAATGATTCACCTAGTCGACCTTTGGCCCAAGCGTCGACTTCAGCTTGAATGTCTTCATCAGGAAGAACGAGTGTATAGTCCTGAACGGCTGGCTGAACTTTCTCGGCTAATTCGCGCTGAAGAGCAATCGCTGGCTGATAGTGCTCAAAGGCCCATTCGAGGGCATCCGCAATCACCTCTTCGGCAACTTCGTTGGCGCCGGCTTCGACCATCGTAATACCGCGTTCGATTCCAGCCACGACCAAATCAAGGTCGCTAGCAGCGCGTTCATCGGCGTTCAAGAAAGCCTTAAATTCGCCATTCACCCGACCGATACGCAGACCGGCGACCGGACCGTCAAAAGGTGTGCCAGTTAGCATCAGAGCGCTCGAAGCCGCAATCATGGCAATTGCGTCAGGGCGGAAGCTTGGGTCCATCGATAGAATACTGGCAACGACTTGAACTTCCTGGCGGTATCCCTTTGGAAAGAGCGGTCGAATCGGACGGTCAATCAATCGGCCAATTAAAATAGCTTCATCACTCGGACGACCTTCTCGCTTGATAAAGCGGCTGCCGCTGATCTTGCCTGCTGCATAAAACTTTTCTTCATAGTCAATACTGAGTGGGAAATAGTCCATAGCGACCGGACGATTGCCAACCATAGCGGTTCCCAGGACGACAGTGTCGCCGTATTTAACTAAAACCGATGCTGTTGTTCGAAAGCCGACTCGGTTAACCTCCAGGGTCAGTGGACGACCCTCGAACTCGGTTGTTACACTGATAATTTCCTTACCGTAAGGATTAATTGTGGCCATTAGGACCTCCTTTTAGAATTGTGCACTTACTCGACCTCGAGTAAATAAGTAACGGGTACAGGAATTTGCGCTGCCGCAAATCGCTCTATCCACCACCTACTCCACTCTTGGCGATAGCTATATTATAACACGCTAGGCTGCGCTAATGTCACGACGACCAAAGATGAAGGACGCAATCACAATCGGCAGGATTGTAACTGCCGCCAGAACAACGATGTCCGACCAGTTCATCACCCCTTTGGCCACATCAGCTGCCGGGAAATAATGAAGAATCGATAACCAAGTATAAGGCTCCAGCCAATCAACCGCTTGAGCAAAAGTCGTTAACAAGAAGCTACCGACAGTGGCGATGATTCCAACACCCAGAGCAGCCGAACGACTGCCTGTTGCCATACCGACGGCAAAAGTTACACTAGCCATCGTCATCGTAACTAGCCATGAATATAAACCGAATCGGGCATATACATCACTGGCTAGACTCTCGTCGATTAACATGACACCAATCCAGACGCCAATCAGAGTCGACAACGCAGCGATTAGGCTGATTGAAATAATTGCCAACCACTTGCCCCAAAAGACCGTCCGGCGATAGTACGGAAGCGACAACAGCGTACGTAACTGCCCTTTCTCTTCTTCGGCAACCGAAATCGATAACGGCAACATGATTGCTAGAACACTTAATAGCATTGGTAAACGAATATCATAAAGTTGGCTACCGATATAGCCTGGTAGCTGGCGCCAATCTTGAAGATTGCCCATAAAGCCGTCAAAGAAAGCCGGAAGGGTTTCAACTAGCTGATCAACCTCTCCCCCGCTAAATGACGGGAACAGAATCACCATGAAAACCGCCATCACAATCAAACCGAGCGACCAGCCGTAAATAAAAACTCGTTTGTCACGGAGGGTCTTTTTAAAAATTTGAAACATCATCGACTCCTGGGGCGTTATATAAATCATGAAAAGCCGTTTCAATGGTCGAATCCGCAATTGAGATGTCCCTTAGGCCAGCAATTGAACCGAGCCATTTTTGCAGTTCCGCCATATTCAAGGAAGTGACAAATTCCGTCACGAAACCTTTATCGAGCTGTTCGGCTTGGACGAGTTTCGAACCCTCGGGCAGTGAACACTGTGATTCAGTGACGAGGCGAATCAGCTTACCACCAGTTGAGGCGAGCTCGTCGGCTTCGATGTCTTTGATAATCTTGCCATCCCGAATAACCAAAATCCGGCTACAAACCTCACGCACTTCGCTCAAATAGTGCGACGACATAAACACCGTCGTTCCAAGATTCTGATGTTCGCGTAGCAGATCACGAAAAGCCTGCTGCATCACTGGATCGAGACCGCTGCTCGGTTCGTCGAGTATCACCAGCTTTGGATCAGTCATAAAGGCCGCGATCAGAGCGACTTTTTGGCGATTACCTCGTGACAATTGTCGGATAGGTTTTGTTAATTCGGGCTGGAAACGATCACACAGTGAATCGTAGACAGTCTTGTCGATCGGGCGACGGAAACTTTTCGCAATAAAGTCATGGTATTGTCGGCCAGTCATCTTGTCGAACAAGGCCATATCGCCGGTCGCGAAACCGATGTCTTGATGACTATCGGCGGCATTCGCCGGTGCGACCACCTCGTCAAACAACTTAACCTTACCCGAGTTGGCATTAATAAAGCCGAGCAGCAGATTGATTGTGGTCGATTTTCCGGCACCGTTGAGGCCGACAAAACCAACTATCTCACCGGGCTTAACCTGAAAGTTAACATCATCAACCGCCGCTACCTCACCATATCGTTTGGTCAGATTTTGGACGTCAATAACAACTTCTTTACCGCTCATACTTAAGTCGTAGTATAGCAGAGAGGTCGTAATAAAAAATGAACTCCGCTATTTGCGGAGTCCAAGTTTCGCAACGACGGCCTTGTAGGCTTCAAAGTCTTTGGCTTCTAAGTACTTCAGAAGTCGCTTACGTCGAGATACCATCTGGATCAAGCCGCGACGAGCCATGTGGTCGTGCTTGTTGGTCTTTAGGTGCTCGGTAACTTCTTTGATACGAGTAGTGAGCACAGAAGCTTGCGCCTGCGGACTGCCGACGTCGTTCTTGTGTGTCTGGGTCTGGCTAAAAGCCTTCGCCTTGTTCTCTGCTGTAATCATCAGGAACGTACTATACCAGACTAGTCGGCGTTTTTCAACAGCTCATCAAGCGCGACTAATTCCTAAGTCCCTCGAGAGCCGAAAAATGCCAGAAAAATGGTTGCCGGCGATTGACTTTTTATCTGTAAAATGCTATGATTATAGAGATATGGAGCTTACTAGGTCCACTTCGCCCGGAGGGTTCTCCGTACGAAGAATTTTATCTGTTGTCCTAGCCATTTTAGTTATGGCCTTCTTGACGACAGCCGGACTCAGCCCCAACGTCTCCGCCCAAGCCGCCGCCGACTGGAAAGGCGACACTATCATTTATGATGGCAAGCAGTTCTTCCCCACCCTGCGTGAGCAAATTGAGCCATCGAATATCGTCCCCAACAATGCCCAGCTATATCTATCGATGGACGCCCCGTCAACCACGGGCGGAAATCGTCAGGCTTATATCATCTATTTCGGCTCAAACGTTGATCCACCCCAGGAAACCTCAGCCGAGTACGTCACTTATGACGTCGAACGCAACGGCGACCTAGCTAACCCATCAGCTCCCACCACCATACCCTTAACGCCGGCTGGCAGTGGATCTAATATCGCTAGCAGCTGTGACATCAGTGGCGGCATGGGCTGGTTCATCTGCCCGATTACGGTCATGATTGCCAACGCCATGGACTGGGTCTTTGATGCCATCTCTGGTTTCGTGGCCGTCCAGCCCGTTACCGTTAACGACACTACAACACCCCTGTACATTGCCTGGAATGTCGTGCGAAGCGTGGCCAACTTGGCCTTTATAGTTGTCTTTCTGATAATTATCTACTCTCAATTAACCGGACTAGGCGTCACTAATTACGGCATCAAGAAGCTACTTCCCCGAATGATAATTGGGGCTGTGCTCGTCAACTTGTCGTTCTTCATTAGTTCAATTCTGGTTGATATCTCTAACATCTTCGGCTTCGAACTACAAAAGCTGCTGATAAATATTCGTGAAGGCACTTTCGTAATCACCGACCAGACCTATCCAGCTTCGACTCAGAATACCTGGGCGGATATAACGACTGTCATTCTGTCAGGTGGTGCCATTTCTGCTGGTATCATCGGCATCAGTACCGCCACCGCCGGCGGCATCGCTTCGGCAGTATACCTACTCTTGCCACTGATGATGGCTCTGCTCCTAACGATACTTTTTGTGTTGATTGTCCTGGTCGCCCGCCAAGCGTTAATCATCATTCTGATTATCATCGCCCCCTTGGCGTTCGTCGCTAACCTTCTACCCAACACCGAAAAATGGTTTGAGAAATGGAAAGATATCTTCACGACGATGTTAATCTTTTTCCCGGCCTTTTCGTTAGTATTCGGTGGCTCGCAATTGGCTGGCGGCATAATCATTCAAAACGCCGGACAATCGAACATCATCATGATGCTTTTCGGTATGGCCGTCCAGGTTGCGCCGCTAGTGATTACGCCGCTATTGATTAAGTTAAGCGGTGGACTGCTCGGTCGCCTAGCTGGTATGATCAACGATCCACGCCGTGGTCTATTAGACCGCACCAAAAACTTCTCCAAAGAGCGGGCCAATATGCATCGCAACAAATCTTTGGCCAACCCAAGCAACAAGAATCCATTCCGAGCCATTGCCCGATCGTCATACGAACGCAAGCGAAATGTCGAAAAAGCCACTAAGCTGTACGAGCAGCAAGCTGAAACTCACTACATGGATAAAAACAAAGCCTTTCGAGCTCTTCACGAATCAGAACATGACGCTGGACTTGACCGCAATATTGTTGATGCCCAGCTTGATTTGAGCTGGAACCGTGAACTACGTGGTTCACCAACCCGCCTCCGTAAAGAAATGGCTGGCCGAACCCTTAACCTTGAATCGTCTGATGAAAAAGAGCGTCTCAACCGCATCGCCGAAGGCCTCAAAGCCGGCCAAGATCTCAGCTCGGGTGCCAACTTGGGCGACCTAGCTGTTCGCAATCAAGAAGCCGTCCGCAATATGTCACTCGCCAGCGTGTCAGCTGACAGCGCCAAGCGGGTTCAACAACGTAACCTAGCTAAGGCGATGATGGACAACACCGAAACTATCGATGGCATGAACCTGCGCAGCTGGGCTGGAGCCGTCGATCCCGACAATGGCGCTGAGTCAGCATTAACTATCGCTATGTCCTTACACCAAGAAGCCGAAGCTAAGCTGATCAAGGAGCGCGACATGCTTAATAAACACTTCAAGCTCAGTGGCGCTGAGTATGAAAAATTGGCACACGGAGCTCGGCTGGAAATCACTCGTGACGGCATGACTCACACTTTTGACTCAATGACCGACAAGTATCTACGTTCGGCAGCGATTGACGCTCACTCCAAAATTACAACTCCAGATCAACTCCAAGCACTCTTCCTGTCGTCTGGTGTCGGTAAAGCAAACTACGAGTTCCGCGATCAGATATCTAACGCGATTGTCGAAAATAAGCTAGCCACCAAGGGAGTTCAATTCGGCGGCAAGTTTATCGATGACGTCAAGGCCGGTAAGGTCGGAGACATTAACGATATCTACCGATCGGGTGCCGAGACTATTGCTGGCGGTAAGATAAAGACTGGCGAATTGGCCCTCAATGACGGCTACAACATTGAGCTATTGCTCGAGAGCGCCAAGAATGGAGCGCGCTTCTTTGACACCTCTACCGAAAAGGGCCGCAAAGCCCACGATAACTTTATTAAGTACCGAACTAGCTTGCTGGTTAGCGCTCACAACATTCTCAATGATCCCGAGATGCGCTCAACGGCCTCCCAGGGAACGATCACTAGCCTCAAGAAAGTTAAGACCGATCTTCGTAACCAAGTGCTCCAGATTCGCCCCGATCTAGCTGATAGACTAGATCAGCCGACCGTAATTATTGATGAAGACGAGGAGTAGCGATTGCGTCTTCAACCGACCATTCGCCTACTCTAGTTCGACGAAGTTCACGACAATATGCGCCGACCCCTAGTTCTGATCCAATATCCTCAGCTAATGTTCGAATATAGGTTCCACTACTAACTCTTACCCGGATTTTGACATCAGGATAATCGTAACTAATCACTTCCAGCTCATAAATAGTTACTTGACGCTTCGGCATTTCAACGACTTGACCCTTCCGGGCTAGTTTGTAGGCTCGCTGGCCGTTAATCTTGATAGCGCTAAATTGCGGCGGTGTTTGCTCAATCTGACCAGTGAATTTAGCAGCAGCAGCCTGCACCTCCTCGAGTGTTGGAACACGTGAGTCAACCAGCGTCAGTTCACCTTCTGGATCGCCCGTCGAACTAGTTTTGCCCAACTCAATAACGGCTTCGTACTCTTTGTCGAGCTTTGAAAAAGTCATCGCCTCGCGGCACTTAACGCCCGTTACGATAATCATCAAACCGGTCGCGAATGGATCGAGGGTGCCGGTATGGCCAACCTTGGCTTTCTTACCAAGCTGCTCACTGAGCACGCGACGCACTCGAGCCACAACGCCAAAGCTGGTTAGGCCAGCCGGCTTATCAACCAAGATAATACTGTCATTTTGCATACAGCTAAGTATAGCCTAAATAGTTACTGCTGCTGACCGGGGATTTGAAATTGTCCTGGATCGTTGCTTGGTGGAGCGTATGGACCGGCCGGTTGAATCGGTGGCACGGCAGATGTTTCCGGCGGCTGGACACCAACGTTCGGATCGGGTGCAAATATATCACCAAGTCTCTCGGGTTGCGGACTGTCGACTGGTGCGTAGGGACCTGTTAAATTAGCTGGTGGTGCTAACGGATCACCCGGAGCTGGCGTCGGAATAAAGTCAGGTACGACCGATGGCGGCATTGGCAAGCCCAAGTCGACTGGCGTTGATGGCTCAGCATATGCCGTACCGTAAGCATTGACCGCTGGAGTACCGGGCATTGGCTGATTAGCCGGCTGGTCGTCAAATTCACTAACTGGCGTCGACGTTTCCGCTCCTCCGACCATACCATGTGACAATATAGTCTTGTTTTGCTCATCTTCCGCTTGGCGGCGAGCATCCTCTTCGGCCTGATCAGTAGTTGCATTTAGGGTTCCGCCAAGCATTGGCTCACCGGCATGTTCCATCTGAATCGAAGGGTAAGATACATCGCTAATTGTCGGCATCTCTGGTGGCTGTGTTTGATTATCAGTCGGCACCGGTTCGGCCGGCGAAGCATCGACCGAAGGCGCCGCAGCCGTTTCGTCTAGTATAAATTCAGGTGTCGCTGAAGCCTCAACTGTTGCCGAAGCTAGGGCTTCGTTAGCGGCCGCCGCGGCAGCGGCTTGCTCCGACTCTTTTACACGACGATCAAGTTCTTCGAGCGTTTCGGTTGGTTTTGACTCAACTGGCTGAGAATCTGCTTCGTTAGGTTTCGAAGAATCATCTGTTTCATGTTTGGAAATCTTTAATGTACCGTCAGCCCCAACCACGTCGTCGCTAGGACTGTCAGCAACGTCTTCACTGTCACTCGCCTCTTCGATGGCCTCGGCCGGCTCTGGTTCGGTCGACTCAGCAGTTTCAGCCTCCTCCAGCTTGGTAGCAATTAATTGCTGATCAGCACCGGCAGCCATCAACTGTGAAGCCACGGTTAGTGATTTCGAGGTTGTATGAGGATTGCTAAAACGTTCTGTTTCAGCGACAATTCCGGTCAAAAAAGCCGTCGCAATATCGGCGTTCATAGGCGATTTGCCCTTTTGTGGCTTGAGTACGTCACCCAGACCGACTAGCATTTCACTGAGGCTACTGGCCTGATCGTCGTGCCAATCAATTCCACCGAGAGTGCTTGTCTGCTCACCGGCTGTTAGAGTCGCGACAGTAGCGTCGTGTAAAATTTGTCCGTGGGCATCGAGCGCCGCGTCCAGATTTTCTTGATTATCGACACCCAGGGCAATGATAAGTTCGACGTTGTAATCACCCTGACTGAAATCGAGGTCATCACTGGTAATAGTTGTCTTGTACGGCGTAATGAAAATTTTGACGACGTCGCCATCGACTTTGTAGCGCAAGTGATCAGCCTTTTCCTTGTCCAAGGCGATAATAAAGTCGCGCAAGCTATCGGTCGTATCATCGAGAACCTTCTCTGGTTCAAGGAACGCGATGGCCGGCGGCACAGTCCCACTGAAGACAGCGGTCGCATACTTGCCCATTTTATCGAGCAGCATCGTTAGACCGATGGCACCCGACAAGGCGTCAACTGACGGATTATCGGATACGGTTACCAAAATATTGGTTGATTCTTTAATCTTTTCGACGAGTTGTTGTTTGGCTTTTATATCATCCATGGTGTTTTTCTTTTTGAAGCGCTAGCAGTTTCGCTTACTATACCACAAGGGTTTGCACACCGTCAACAAATGACCGCACTAGCCTTTACTTTTTGATGATTTTCCGCTATAATCACCCCTTGACTAGATACAACAAATCAGAGGTAAAGGAACTTCATGCCAATTATCAAATCCGCTATCAAGCGAGCCAAACAAACCGTTAAACGACGTGAGCGTAATGTCGGTATCAAGCGCGACATTAAGGGCGCCGTCAAGGCCTTCTTGGCTAAGCCAAGTGCTGATACGCTAGCGAAAGCTCAGAGCGAAATCGACACGGCTGTCAAGAAAAACCTTATCAGCAAGAACACCGCTGCTCGCCGCAAAGCTTCGTTGTCACGAACTGCTAAAGAAGCCGGCGTTAAGCTCGCCGCCAAGAAGCCAGCTACTAAAGCAACTCCAGCCAAAACCTCTACCGCCGCCAAGAAGCCAGCTGTTAAAAAATCGGCTGAATAAACCCTTGGTTGATCATAATTGCCTGTCCCCCGACAGGCGATTTTTATTTTCGACTAATTTTCCGCAGAGCCAACTCAATCGCCAACCACGGATCGTCGACGGACGACTTTAATCGATAATCGGTATCCGCAATAATCCGCACGGCCCTCCGGATGACCGCACTATCGACATTACGACTCAGTCGCTCCATCTTGCCGACAACATACGGGTGAATCGAAAAATCTTGTGCCGGATGGTCGGACTTGGTGGCCGATGCCACCGCCAACAGTTGAACCACTTGACTGCCGATTAAAGCCATCAAAGCAAACGGATCTTGTGACAGACGCATGCTCCGTAACTCTTCTTCGACTGCCTGAGCTTTGCCTAGCAAGGCCAACTCTAACAACTGAAAGATATTGTAATCAGCCGAGGCTTCAATTTGTTCGTCAATCACCGCTTGGTCAACTCGTCCAATCAGAGCCAGTTTTTCCACAGCTCGAGCCAAGGCCCATTGATCGCGACCAACCCGTTCCAGTAGATAGCGCACGTCACGACTCGAAATTTCAATTTGTTCATCGGCCAACCGAGCAGCCAGCCACTGAAGAGCGGCGGCGTCATCGCGAGCTGTCCACTGATGAAATTCACGAATCGCGCCGGCAGATTTCAACTCTTTATAGGTTGACGTTCGCTTATCAAGTTTTGGCTCAATTAGTATGACCGTCGTATCTCCATGATGTCGATTGAGAAAATCTGTCAACTTTGCCCAAACTAAACCATTGCTCGACAGCGAACGAATAATAACCGTTCGCCCGTCACCAAAGAAGCTGATTCCACTAAAAATATCAGCCGCCTGCTCAAGTGTCAGCGTCTCGCCATCATAGTTCTCGACTAACTGATTGGAATTATCAGTTAGCTCGCCTAATGCGCGGTTAATTTCAAATGAATTATCACCAGTTAGAACGGTAATCATTATTCTATTATATCGCTCGGCTGACAGTGCGGACAGGTGTGGGTGCCTCGGCCTGCCACGCGTGATTTTTCGATGATGGCGCCGCACCGCGTACAGGCTTGACCCTCACGACGGAAAACGCGGGCAAATTTCAAGTAACTCCCCCGCTTTCCTTCGGCATCGACATAATTTCGATCAGACGAACCACCATTATCGATTGAGGTCTGTAACACAGCCCGTAGTTCAGCGTATAAATTCTCAAAGTCGACCGCCGACAACGACTCAACACGACGCGACGGATGGATACCAGCACCCCACAACGCCTCATCGGCATAAATATTGCCAACACCAGCTATAACCGTCTGATCCAACAAAGCCGCCTTGATGGACGAGCGACGCCGACGCTGAAATCGACTCATGAAATCGTCGCTCGTAAAGTCATCGGCCAATGGTTCGGGCCCGACTTTTTTCATAAAGTCTATTTCCGGAATACTGACCGTTGGCAATAATCGCATCCAACCGAACTTTCGCTGATCATTAAAAAATAGCTTCGAACCATCGCTAAACTCAATTGTCACACGGGTCGACTTGTCGGGCAGCGCCTGGATCAGACTGTCATTGGGATGCCCGGCCCCAAAGCGTTGATTATTGCCAATATAAACTAGCTGACCAGTCATTTTCAGGTGTACCAGAAGCGTATACCCACTATCGAGATGAATCATCAAAACTTTAGCACGACGCTCGATCGACGCCACCTGGGCGCCGATTAAGTAATCGGCAACATCAGCCGGAGCATTAGGAAAGCTCTTCGGGTTGTCGGTAGTTGCCAACTTGACCGTAGCACCAATGATTAATCGACGGAGACCACGAACAACGGTTTCGACCTCCGGCAACTCCGGCATTGCTAACGAATATCAATTTTAGTTAACAAGCTGTTGCTCTCTGGAATCTGAGCATGGAATAAATTGCGCAAATGTGTCGCATCGGCCCGCAATGAACCGTTCAAACCTCGACAAGACGTTGTCCAGAGTCGCTTGGTGACATCCGAGCCATCCAAAATATAAAACTCATAAACTCGTCCGAGGGCGCAGACTCCGCGGGTGTCATCCTCGTCCTCATCGAGTTGTTTGCCGGTCGCGTATTGGGCTTTATCAAGAGCATAGACAAACTCTTCATAAGCGGCGCTGTTGTTGCCGTAATTTACTTGATCGACAATTGTATCAAGGTAGCCGGTATAAGTTGTCATGGCTCGTCGCGATGGACTAACAACCACTGAATAAGAGTTGAATTCTTCGTCGGCCACAATCGGACCACGAACCGTCATACGAACACTACTATCAGCCGTTACGGCCAACAATTGTTGACGGCTAGTATCGGTGATAGCTACTTCAGTCGGACGATCTGAAAAGAAAACGGCTCGCGCTAGAGACACCAGCGCAGCGATAGCAATAATAACGATAACGATGACTAAGATGAATGGAATGATGCGTTGATTTCGAAGTTTTGCCATATTTCAACCTTATTCTCTAGTGGTAGGATTGTCAAACCCGGTGCTTCCAAAGCCACCCGCGCCACGATCACTCTTGCCTAATTCGTCGACGGCCTCCCAGGCAATTGGTTGATACTGATAAGCAATTATTTGAGCGACGCGCATGCCCGGTTCGATGGTAAAGGCTTCCGTTCCTAGATTAATCATCAGGACATTTAGTTCACCCCTATAATCGGCGTCAATCGTACCGATGCCATTGACTAGGGTCAGGCCATGTTTGATACTCAAGCCACTTCGAGCGCGCACCTGAAGCTCAGAACCTTCCGGCAGCTCAAAAGCCAATCCCGTCGGCACCATAACTCGCTCCATTGGCTGGATAATCAACGGCTCGTCTAAACAAGCCTCAACGTCCAAAGCGGCTGATCCGCTTGTTTGGTAAACCGGCAGCTTGGCTTTCGGATTCAACAATTGAACTTTTATATTCATCTACAATTCTCCCCAATCTTTTCCATAACTTACATCGACATCTAATTTAATCGGCAATTCCGGCGCAATCGACTCCATGACACGCTTTAATATCTGACCGACCGACTCAACATTGGCTTCGTCGCATTCGACCAAAATACTGTCGTGAATCTGGAGAATCTGCTGCCCTTTATCGCCTAGCTGTTCCTCAATTCGCAACATAGCTCGCTTCATCAGATCGGCTTCCGTTCCCTGAATTGGCATGTTCGCCGCGGCCCGTTCGGCACCGGAACGAACCATAAAGTTTGAACTCAGGATGTCTGGCGTTGGGCGACGACGACCATAAAAAGTCTCAACGTAGCCATCACGTCGTGCCTGATCGAGGGTTTGATTAATAAATTGTCTGATTGGAGCGCGAAGTTCAAAATATTGATCAATGAAAGTCTTGGCCTCGCCAAACGACATGCCGGTTGCCGCCGCCAAGCCGTGCGGACTCATTCCATAGAGCACACCAAAATTAATCACCTTAGCAGCCCGGCGCTGATCTTTGGTGACTTGATCCATCGCAACTCCATAGACGTCGCTAGCTGACTTGGTGTGAATATCGACTCCCCTGTTGAAGTCCGCAATCAGCACCTCGTCGCCAGCCAAGACGGCCGCCAAACGAAGCTCAAACTGCGAATAGTCAGCGCTAACTAACATTTTGCCAGGCGCCGCGATGAAGGCTCGTCTGATTTCACGACCTAACTCAGTTCGAATCGGAATATTCTGCAGGTTCGGCTGGGTGCTGCTGAGTCGTCCTGTCGCTGCGACGTCTTGGTTGAAGGTCGTATGAATTCGATCGTTTTCGTCGACCAGCTTAGGTAGAGCATCTGTGTAAGTATTTTTTAACTTAGCCAGTTCCCTAGTCTGTTCAATCAATTCAATAATTGGGTGCTGGTTGCGTAATTTATCGAGCTCGGCTTGACCAGTACTATAGCCAGTTTTGCCTTTTTTGATGCCCTGAGTCGGCAGCTGTAGCTTTTCGAACAGAATCTTAGATAATTGGGCTGGACTACCGATGTTAAACTCTTCACCAGCCATTGAATACATTTTTTGCTCTAGCTCTCGATGGCGCGCCTGAAGGCGATTGGACATCTCAGCTAATACGGTCGGATCGATTAAGACGCCGCGGTCTTCGATCTCAAACAACACCTTCGTTAGAGGAAAGTCTAGTTCGTAGGCAATATCACGAAGCTTTGGACTCTGAGCAAACTTTTCGACTTGAATATCATACGCCCGCCACAATCCAGCCATCATCGCTGGAATATTATCAAAGTCCGCACCCGTCAGTCCGAGTAACGAACGGTCCCGACGCAATGGATCGATCAAGAAGGCTCCCTGCTTGATGTCATGGACTTCATCGATTTTTATATGTACATCTCGGGCAGCCAACTGATGAAGCAGCTGCTTGATATCGAAAGCAACTATTTTAACCAAGCCCAACGCGCTCCAGATTGACGAATCGACGTCTCGTGCTGGCTGACGACAGAACCAGTCGCGCTGGGTCGACATAATCAAATCACCACTGGCTTCCTCGAAGGACAATAGTACCGGACCATCAAACTGAGCCGTCGTTGGCCAGTCACGTTCCGTTAGTTTCGGTAGTTCCGCCACCTGAGTAATCGACGAATCATCATCACTAACCTGCTGCATATGTTTCGGCAAACGCCGAGTCAAAGAGTGAAACTCCAGCCGTTGTAATATGGCAGCGACTTTGTTCAAATCGATGTCATCAATACTAGCCACAGCCCAATCGAGCTCGACTGGCGCATCGACCCAAATTCGGCCGACCTCCTTGCTCATATAAGCTAATTCTTTGCCGGCGATTAGCTTTTTTGACACCGCCGGCTTGATTTCATCGACGTGACGATAAATATTGTCTAAGTCTTTATACTGCTGAAGCAGCTGGATAGCCGTTTTTTCACCTACACCCGGTACCCCAGGCAAATTATCCGATGAGTCCCCTTTTAGTGATTTTAGGTCGAGAAACTGATGGACCGAGATACCATACTTGTTTTCAAAATACGGTATGTCAAATTCTTCGAGATTGGACAGACCGTTCTTAATGGCGTAAACCTTGGTCAGTGGACCAACTAGTTGTAGTGCATCGAGGTCACTCGTTAGTAGACAGGTTTCAATCCCGCGCTCCGTTGCCTGTTTGGCAAAAGCTCCCATGATATCATCAGCCTCATAATCATCGAGTTCATACAGCGGCCAGCCAAAAGCTTCGAGCAACTCGTAGAGTATTGGGATCTGCGCGTAAAAATCGTCAGGAGCCGGCTTGCGGCCGGCTTTATACTCGGGATAAATTTCTCGGCGCTTGCGGATATTAGTTGACTTCTTATCCCAGGCGACCGCAACATAATCTGGCTGGAGCTTCTTGATTAGCTCGATAGCAATCGAAGCGAAACCGTAAACGCCACCAGTTGGCGTGCCGTCAGCCAACGACAAGTTGGGCATGGCATAGTATCCACGATAAAATATTGACTTCCCGTCAATAACGGCTAACCTCTTCATAATCTTAGTATACACGCCTAGGTGTTAGAATAAGTCCATGACACATTTCGATAACCTCAAGATTCTAGCTTTTACCGGACTACCTGGCTCCGGCAAATCTACCGCCGTTGACTACCTAACCGCCAAATCGTTTCCGAAAGTATATTTTGGCGGTGTTGTACTCGACGCCATGAAAGAAGCCGGGCTCGAACATACCGAAGAAAATGAACGTCGCTTTCGTGAGGATCTACGCGCCAAGGAGGGTAAAGATTTTGTCGCTAAACGAATCATTGAACAAATTGAAAATCTAGCTAATGCCGGACAACACCGGATTGTGGCCGACGGCTTGTACACCTGGACTGAGTACAAGGCCTTGAAGCGAGCCTTTCCGGGTGAACTGACGGTCGTTGCAATCGTCGCTCCAAAGCGTCAGCGTTATCATCGCCTGGCTAATCGGCCGATTCGACCTCTCACCGAAAAAGAAGCTAGCGAACGCGATTGGTCAGAAATTGAGCATCTTGAAAAAGGCGGCCCGATTGCCATCGCGGACTATTATGCGATGAACGATGCCGATACTGAAACCTTTGAAAATCGCCTCGACGATATCCTCGAGGCGATTGATTTTCGCGAATAGTTCACTATTGAATATATTCGTGAAGCTTCTTTGAGTCTTTATGTTTACGTAGCTTGGCTAGCGCCTTGGCTTCAATCTGGCGGATACGCTCTCTCGTAACGGCAAATTCTTGACCAACTTCCTCGAGAGTGTGGCTCTTACCATTTTCGAGACCGAAGCGCATTTTGATTATCTTTTGTTCACGATCTGACAACGTCGATAAAATCGACTGAACCTGCTCTTTGAGTAGCTGTGAGGCCGCTGACTCTTCCGGTGTAGCTGAATCTTCATCCTCGATGAAATCACGTAGAACCGAATCCTCGTCATCACCATCTCGACCGACACCGGCGTCGAGTGATGTAATGTCTTGCTTGATTTTCATGACATACTCGACTTTTTCTGGTTCCATTTCCAGCTCTTTAGCCAGCTCCTCGATACTCGGCTCGCGGTTCAATTCCTGGGTCATCCGACGTTGGGTACGAAGTAATTTGTTGATAGTTTCAACCATGTGAACTGGAATGCGAATCGTTCGGGCTTGGTCAGCAATGGCTCGCGTAATCGCCTGTCGAATCCACCAAGTAGCGTAAGTTGAAAATTTGAAGCCCTTGTCGGGATCAAACTTCTCGACGGCGCGTAATAGTCCAGTATTGCCCTCTTGAATCAAGTCCAAGAAGTCCAGACCGCGGCCGCTGTATCGCTTGGCGATCGAAACTACCAGTCGCATGTTGGCTTCGGCCATCTTATCCTTGGCCTTCTTTTCGCCAGCCACGACTCGTTGCGCTAGGGCGAGCTCTTCTTCAGCACTGAGCAGTGGAATCTTGCCGATTTCGCGCAGGTACAAACGGACACTGTCGTCACTAGCATCATCAAAATATTGCTCTTGGCTGAGCAAATCTTCGTCAGTGTCGACCTCTTCTTCTTCGAGGTCTTCGATAGCGGGCTCTTCGACATCGGCGACTAAGGGATTAGTAACAGCAACGACTTCTTCGATTTCGTCGCTAGTTTTGTCGATATTTTCGTCAGCTGGTTTACCTTTTCTTGGCACGTGGCGTCTCCTTGATTAGATCGTTGATTTGTTGACGAATCTGTTGAGCCTTGGCGTCGTCGCCATCATCTTCGGCGATCCGCAGGGCATCGGTCAACTGTTGTTTCTGCTGTTGCTTGTGTTCGGTTATTAGCTGGCGGACCAGTCGGGCGGCTTCGAAGTAGCGATCTTTATCACTCCATTGCCCGTATCGTGTGTCGGCCTTGAATAAGATTATTTTAACAGAATCGTTGTAATTTTTCAATGAGGAAGGTGTTTCGGACACAACTTCACGATTTTGTTTCAAGTACTCAAATAATGCCTGTCGAGCTGGGCCACTAAACATGTCGATCGGCAGATCGCGTAGCACCTCCCGGGCGCTCGGCTCGACGGCGGCAACTGCCAGCAAACTATCCTGACGCATTTCGCTGTCTGGTTTGACCGGTTCAACGGTCTGAACAGCTTTCTTTAGTGGCTTATCGGTTTGTTCGTCGATGACGCCGGCTAACTTATCCTGAAGACCTTCGAACGAAGTGCCGGTCCTCGAAGCAATCAACTGCAGATAATGTTCTTGTTCAACCGAATCGTGAAGTGACCTAATTACCGCGATGGCGGCATCAGTAAATCGGCGCTTGCCACCAGCCGTCGTCAAGTCCTCACGCGTGGCGTATTGCTTGAGTACCCAGTCGACAATCGGCTCCGATTTATCGATCGCCTGTTGCCACAATCGGGGATCACTTTTGATGACTTCATCGGGATCCTTGAATCCATCTGGTAAAGAAACGATGGTAGCTTCGATACCAACAGACTGAGCAATGGGAATCGATCGCTCGGTTGCCGCCAAACCGGCTTTGTCACCGTCAAAGGCCAGTTTAACGTGCGGCGTCAAACGTCCCAGAGTACGGAGGTGATGTTCGGTCATGGCTGTGCCGGCGGTCGCTACAACTTGACAAATATCAGCCTGGTGACTGCTGACAACATCGAGATTACCTTCGACAATAACCGCGTAGTCAGAGGTCCGAATGGCTTCTTTGGCCTGACTCAGCCCAAAGATGTGTCGTCCTTTGTCAAACAGTAACGTTTGCGGAGTGTTCAGATACTTCGGGGCATTTGGTTCATCAGCTAGGATGCGAGCCGTAAAACCAATTACTTGTCCGGAGCCATCCATCAGCGGTACGGTCATCCGGCCACGAAACAGATCGCCGCCGAATCGATTAGTCAGTCCAGCTTCGTCAAGTTCTTGCCGAGTGAAACCTTTCTTGGTTAAAAAATCAACTAAAGCACTGCCGCTCGACGGCGCATAGCCGATCCGAAAAGTTTGAACAATCGACTTACTGAGTTGGCGTTTTTTGAAAACGTATTCTAGCGCATGATTGTTACGGATCAAGCTTTGCTGGAAATACTGAGTCGCCAGCTCGAGAGCCTCGGCCAGGCGACGCTTCTTTTTAGCGCGCTGCTGGGCCTGCTTGGAATCGAACGCCGACAAGTCCACGTTAGCTCGTCGGGCAAGTATTTCCATCGCTTCACGAAACTCGACGCCCTCGACTTCCATAATGAAACTAAAAATATCGCCGCCCTTATTCGATGAGAAATCGTGCCAGATGTTTTTCTCCGGACTAACGTAAAAACTCGGTGTTTTTTCACCTGTAAACGGACTGAGGCCCTTGAAACTACGTCCAGCTCGCTGAAGCTGTACATAATCACCAATCACGTCCTCAATCGCTAGACGAGATCGAATCTCCTCTTTGGCGTCTTGCATATCTTTAGTATACTCCACCGGCACCTCTGTTCTATAGATAAATCACAAAAGTCGGACGACTTTGTTAACAGTAGTGTTTGTGCTTAAATTAGATTATGTATCCGAATCAACCGCAACCGCCGGTCCAGCCGCCGACACCGTCAGGCCCAAATCCTCCGGACTATCCACCACCGGTGGCATCACAGCCACCGGCGTACTCTCCGCAGCCTGTTACTAGCAATCCCCCGGTTCAACCGGTGCCCCTCGATTATTTGAACCAGATTGCGGTTCAGCCCCAAATGAACAAGTCGAGCAAGGCGAAGGTCATCCTACTAGTAGCAGTCGTTGCCGTTATTCTAACTCTGCTACTGGCGTTGATTTTGAATCTGGTCAACTCCTCCTCGGGCTCAAGTCTCGAACGATTGGCCGTCAAGCTTCTGGCTACCGAAGAAGTGGCCGATGACGCGCGCCGCCAGTTAAAAAGCAGCCAACTACGGAGCGCCAACAGCGATCTACGCGTCGCCTTAACCAATACATCACGCGACCTAAACACTGCGCTGGCTGATAATGGGGTCGAGGCTGCTAAATTAGACGAAAAAGCCGTTGCCGCCGAGGCCGACGTCACGGCTCAACTCCAGTCAACCCTTGAGGACGCTCGATTAAATGCCGTCTTCGATCGGACTTATGCTCGTGAAATGGCCTATCGATTGGCCGTTTTGATCAATCAAATTGACCAGATCCTGACTTCGACACGCGACGACGAATTAGTCAATCAGCTGAACCGAGCCAAGATCGACCTAACAACAGTCCGCGAGGCCTTTGCCAACTACAGCGAAACTGTCTACTAGAGAGTCGCCACGACCTCACCGCGAGCTAATCGATAGCTGAGATGAACTAAATCTTTAATCTCATCGTCACTCAGTTGGCCGGTCCATAAAATCGTGTTCCAGCTCCGTCGGTGTAATTTAGTGGCGGGTACGACAGACTCGTAACGTTCTCGGAGAGTTTTGGCGAGCAACGGATCGCAGCGTAAACTTATTTGAATCGGTCGGCTATTTTCAACGACGACGGCAAACAACTTGGTTTCGCCGGCTCGATTGACGACTGTATAGCCGATATCCCGATTATCAAGGTCGGTAGTTTTTGTGGCGCCATCGAATTTCAGCAGATAGGCGTCGAGTTCAGCGTGAGTCATCATAGTTTAATTTTACCTAAATAATATTTTAATTCTTCGATACTGCCTTGGATATCGGCCATAGCCCGGTGAGCTTCTGGCTTGGCATACTTTTTGCGATAACGCCCTTCGAAAACTACTTTCCAGGCACTGACGTCTAGCATTCGATAGTGGAGCAGCTTGTCAAAATTCGGCCACTCCCGAGCAATGAATTGTCGATCCATGTGAATGGAGTTGCCAGCCAGCAACACCGGTTGGCTATCAGCGAAGTTTTTGTGTATAAAATCGATAATTTCCGCCTCAACCTTCTTAGCGGAGCGACCCGATTCAGCGTTCTGTTTGATTAATTGATCGCGCGTGTCGGTGTGTTGGGCAAAAAACGCCGCCGAGGGACCTTCGAGCATCCGTCGCTTAATAATGGTCGGACTAACCCTTACAACGGCCTCTAGCGTCGCCACGGTTTGAAAGTCCCAGTCGGTGGCTATCATGCCAACTTCCATAATCCGGTCTTTAACCGGATCGAGGCCGGTCATTTCTAAATCGAGCCAAAGAATTTTTGCAGCAGAATGTCGAGTCATAGTCACTAGTATAGCAACTATTGCTAAAACCGTGAAAGTAAGTATAATATGACTACGCTACAAAAGTAGCCGCACCTAGACATAGGAGTCAAAATGCCGCATATCGGCACGCTGTCGCGTCTGCATCCCAAGTCACTCGGCAAGAACCACCCCCGGAGCATCCTCGGTGAGTCCAAGTACGAGCGCCGGCTCGGGGTCGCTCGCGACCTTGTCGTCAATGCCGTCAGGCATCTGTCCAGCACACCGTTCGGAGCAGGCTTCTGCACCGAGGTGACCAATGCCGGTCGCACGCCTGACGAACTGCTCAACTTTCTGCTGCAGTGCCCGAGTCTGGCCTTCGATGAAGCCGCCACCCACCCGGCGCAGACGCAGCCGGCCATCACCCGCAAGTGGCGGAGCTTGTTCCGCCGGCAGGACCTGTTCGACAACGATTACTTCAAGGAGGCGGGTCGCTACAAGGAGTCGGCCGTCAATGCCCTCGTTCTCGAGTGCCAGACCACGCTGCTGCGCGATGCCATCGATGACCTCATTGAGCAAGGCGACTTGGCCTACGTCAACGACGCCTGGGTTCTGACGGTCACAGCCGTCGATCAGCGTCGACTGAAGACTCATCACGACGGTCATTCGCCGGTCAAGCGCAACCGACGTCACTAGGAGCCAGCCGTGGAGCCTAAGTTATCCCCCATCGCCGGGGTGAGAACTTAGGCCTCCACGGCTTTTCTATTGGCAGTTTAGGCTTTTTTCTTATCGAGTTTCGTCAAACCAAGCGAATGAAAGACGACGTAAACAACTAGAGCGATGACCAAGAAATTCACAAAGTCATTCAAGAACACGCCGTATTTCAATACGACCGGCTCACCATCGGCTTGACCGATTGTCCACATCAGGCCTTTCAGCCCGTCACCCGAGCCGAGCAGCAAACCAATTGGCGGCATAATAACATTATCGATCAACGATTTTGTTAGCACGCTAACGGCTGTACCAAGCAGCAAACCGACAGCCAGACCAACCACCCCTTGGGTCCGAATGAAATCCATAAAGCCTCGCACCTGCTGACCGCCAATCGTCGCCAAGCCAGTCGCCCGCTCCCGAATAATTACTTTCTTTTCCTTAACAACAGTTTCTTTTGGTTGTTTTTTGGCAGCCATAATCACTCCTCTACATTGATGATGGAATTTCAATTCCTAAAATACTGAGACCATGCCCAAAAACGTGGCTAACTCGGCTCAAAATGTTCAGCCGGGCTTGTTTTTCGACATCGCTAACGCCGCCGGTCGCGATAGGTGTCGACTCGTAATAACGATTCATCGTCTGAGCTAATTCAAACAAATAGCTAGCGATACGATGGGGCTCTAGTTCGGCGGCGGCGCCGGCCACGACAGCCGGATAATCAATTAGTTTGAGCAAGACATTTTTTTCAGCTTGATAGTCATAATCCTCCAGTTGAGCCGTCCCGTTACCGTTCTCATTTAAGATTTTGTTCACCCGAACAGCAGCGTATTGAACGTAAGGCCCACTAAATCCACTCAGGGCAAAAATGGAGTCCCAATCGAACAAGATATTGGTCCGACGATCAGCCGTGAAATCACTGAACTTAATCGCCCCTAGGGCGATTTTTTTAATATCCTCTTCCAGAACTGGACGATCACCGACTAGTCGACGAGCGCGTGCCTCGGCTTGATCTAATAATTCCTCCATCAGGACGACACCTTTTCGACTGCTCATCTTTTCACGAGTGCCATCGGGATTGCGCTGTTCGATTACACCGAACCAGAGATGGATCATTTCGGTAGTGAGGCCCATTTTCTTGGCCATTGCGAACAACTGAGCAAAGTAAAATTGTTGTTCAGCCCCGACGGCATAGATAACCCGATCTGGCTGCCAGTTCTGTTCACGATACAAAATTGTCGCCAAATCGGTCGTGGCGTAGAGGGCCGCTCCATTGCTCTTGAGTATCAACAGGGGTACGTCAAACCCGTCGAGCGGCACGATAACTGACCCGTCGTCGTTGCGCACGGCAACACCCTGCTCAACCAGTTCGTTAACTGCTAGCTTGCCGGATTCAGCAAATTGCGATTCACCCATTTCGTAATCAGTTGAAATGCCCAGACGATCCATTACGTGATGTATGTGGGCCAACGATATCTCATTAAAACGACGACTGTAAGCCAGCGCCTCCTCGTCACCTCGCTCGTAACGAAGTAGCCAATCTTGAACTCGGTCAGCTAACTCGTTGCCGCCCGATTCTTTCTCATCCTTGAGGGCTTGCTTCATTTCGATATACACTCGACCCAGTTCGTAAACGCCATTGGCCTCCAGGCGGTCTCGGTCACTAAACATTTCAAAGCCAGTGATCCAAATACCGAGTGGAGCACCATAGTCACCCAGGTGGTTATCTGAGATGACCCGCCAGCCGGTCTCTTCCATTAATCGTCGAGCTGCCCAGCCTTGATTGCCGGGGCGTAAGTGGCCAACCGAATACGGCTTGGCCATGTTCGGGCTCGGATAGTCAACAACGACCGTTTTACCAGCGCCGTCGGCTGAAGAACCGTAATTATCTGACCAATTCTCGATTAACTGTGCTGCCAATCGAGAGCTTGATAGACGAACATTGATAAAGCCCGGTCCAGCAATCGCTACGTCACTGTAATTTCCCGTTTGACGAAGACCGTCGGCGATCTGCTCGGCGATCTGACGCGAGTTCTGGCCGACCGACTTGGCTAGCTGTAAAGCGATATTCGTAGCGTAATCGCCAAAATTCGCATCGGGGCGTGAAATAATCGCTTCGACCGACAAGCCGAAAGCGGACTGAACTATCTGTTCGATATCATTTTTCATCGAGCTTATTATAACAGAGAGCTAATCAAGCGCCGCCCTAATCAGACCGCTGAATAATGGATGAGCACGGTACGGTCGACTACGAAACTCAGGATGAGCCTGAGTGGCCACGAAATAAGGGTGATCGACAGCCTCAATAAATTCAACGAGCTTGCCGTCTGGCGAACGACCCGTCACAATCACGCCACCCTCATGAACATCGTTTAGATACTTTGGATTGACCTCATAGCGATGACGATGTCGCTCAATTACATCTGTCGAGCCATATAGCTGGGCGACTTTCGACTCACTCTCCAGCGTTGCTGGATAGTCGCCGAGTCGCAAAGTGCCACCCGTCGATTCCTGACCAGCCTGGCCATTCATCAAACCAATTACGGGCGTGGCCTCGATGTCAAACTCGGTACTATTAGCATCGGTCAAACCACTCCGGCGCGCCGCCGCAATTACCGCCACCTGCAGGCCTAGACAAATACCTAAATATGGCTTTTGGTGCGTTAGCGCATAATCAGCCGCCCGAATTTTACCCTCGACGCCACGGGCGCCGAATCCACCGGGCACCAACAGGGCATCAACCGACTCGAGATCTGATTCGTCGATAGCTTCAGCATTCAACCCAACTATAGCCAAACCGACGCCTTCGCTCCAAGCAGCTGCCTTCAAGGCTTCTATAACCGAAATGTAAGTGTCTTCGTTGTCGAGATATTTGGCGACTAGACCAACCCGAACGACGCGCCGAGTCGATGCCAGTTGTGAATTTACCACCGACTGCCACTTGGCCATATCTGGTTCGTTGCTATTACCGGTAAATTTGGCTAGCACTGAACCGATTCCGCTGGCGTGAAGTGTCAATGGAACCTGGTAGACGGTGCTGGCGTTGGGTACCATGACAACGGCCTCCTCGGGCACACCGCTAAATCGAGAAATCTTAGTCGCTATCGACTGCGGAGCTGGTTCGTCCGTCCTAACAACGACGCAGTCAGGTTCAATGCCAAAACCGCGTAGTTCGTACAGAGCATTCTGAGCCGGTTTAGACTTGAACTCCTTGCTAGTCTGAATATATGGTACGTAAACAACATGAACGTATAAACAATTTTCACGATCGACTCGTCGCGAAAAATCACGAATCGCCTCAATAAAACTCAAGCTTTCGTAGTCGCCGACCGTGCCGCCAATTTCAACGATGTGAACATCAGCGTCGTCGGCCGCTTCGAAAATCGAATTCTTGATAGCATTCGTCAGGTGTGGCACCAATTGAACAGTTTGACCGTTAAACTTACCGGCTCGTTCATCATCAATCAGCTGGCGAAAAAGACGACCCGATAGGGTCGCATTAGCTTGCGTCAATTCGATGTCGAGAAATCGTTCGTAGTGACCGAGATCCAAATCTGTTTCCGCACCATCGCGGGTGACAAAGCATTCGCCATGCTCCCGGGGATTAAGAAGACCCGCATCAACATTCAGATACGGATCACATTTTTGAATCGAAACTGTCAAGCCTTTGGCTTGTAAGATAGCACCCATACTGGCAGCGGTAATACCCTTACCAACTCCCGATAATACGCCCCCGGTTACAAATATATATTTTTGTTTTTTGGCCATGGCCTTACCCCTCCATGGATTTTTATTATAGCACCACCGAGAGATAATACACCAGCAGTAGAGTGTTGTAATATTTAATTACGCTACATCTAGTGTATTGTGGGCTAGCTCACGAATCGCCGCCGGAGTCGAGCCCGACGGGTAGACTACTAGCGGCGAGTCGTCCGACCAAGCATACTGTAACGGCTCGACTATCTCCCAAGCCCGAACTATCTCAGGACTCGTTGTAAAAATTGCCCGCCGACCAGCAATTGCATCAAGCAACACCCGCTGATAAGCGTCAGTTGATGTCAGATTTTCTTCAAACATCTGACTCGATCCGTCATGGTAGTTGATCTCGATAGCCGATCGCTTGGCATCGAGTTTCTTGCCGGTTATTAATCGCAAGACGACGCCATTCCAAGCCGAGTCTCGACTAGACAAATCAACCGTCACGAAAGTCTCAGTCTGACTACCGACATTATCAACCTCTTCGTCGTAACCTTCATATTGGCCGCGGATTGACAGTGTAACGTCAGCTTCTTTTAAATTCTCAAGCGCAATCAAGCGACGTTGGGCAATTTCATCAAGCGACGAAATTCCTTCGACGTTCATAATAATCAGTGTTAGCAACTGGAGAAGGTGCCCCTGGAGTACGTCTCGTAGTGCGCCAGTCTGCTCATAAAAGACCGTGCGACCTTCCACGCCAATCGTTTCCGAGGCGATAACCTCAACCGAACTAATTGATCGTCGATCCCAACGATGGTCGTGCTGAGATTCGGCCCGGAACTTCATAATTTCAGCGGCCACTTCCTTGGCCATATAATGATCAATTCGGTAGAGCTGGTCTTCGTTGAAATATTTAGCCGTCTGCTCGATGAAATCCTTGGCTGACTCAACGTCAAAGCCAAATGGCTTCTCGAACAAAATTTTGACATTATGTCGATTCAGATCAGCTTTGGCAAGCAACTCCGTGATACTGGCGGCAGCGGCCGGCGGCACCGAGAGATACATCAGGATTTGACGATCGTTATCATCTGACAGCCTGGTTCGCAGCCGATGGTAATCATTAACATCAGCCAAATCCATCGTAAAAATAGTAGTCTGATCGACGATACTCATGGCGTTAGCCTCTGTTAGCAAAGTTGCGACATCAACTTGTCGACGTGAAACACCGACAACATCGAAATCATGACCAGCTTCACGCAGCGCCGACAGAGCCGGCAACAATTTTCGCCGGCTCAAATCACCCGTGATTCCAAAGATAACAATCGTCGTCTTCATCTGTCTTAAGTATACACCGACGCTATGATTTACTTTTTCTTGAGAATGCTGTTATCGGGATTGTTTTCATCACGATCGGCGCTCGGACTTTGTCCGCCAGTGCCTTGGCTAGCTTCGGCGTTAACTTCATAGCTGGTGTTGGTGGCCTCAAAGAAGTTAACCAGCTGAAGCGTGTCGTTAGCTGTCGCCATCCATTTGGCCGGATTGGTCACATTATAGTGAGGCTCGAAACCTAATTCTTCCAAGCGGCGGTCGGCCAAGTATTTGACGTACTGATTTATGTAGTCGGCGTTGAGCCCGAGAATGCCGTTTGGCAACAAGTCACGATTGTATTCTTCTTCCATAGTTACACCGTCGAGAATCATTTGCTTGATTTCGTTGGCAAACTCTTCAGTCTGGAGGTCTTCGT